>DATHGT010000170.1:0-22780 GCA_035317605.1 Candidatus Acidiferrum sp.
CCCGACGGCTATCTCCGCTTCATGGGCCGCTACAAGGACATGCTCAAGATCGGCGGCGAGAACGTCGACCCGATGGAAGTCGAGGCGTACCTGATGACCCACCCCGCCATCAGCGTCGCCGCGGTGGTGAGCTACCCCGACACGCGCCTCAGCGAAGTCGGCGTCGCCTTCGTCAACCGCGAGCCCGGCCACGCGCTGACCGAAGAGGACGTGCTGGCGCACTGCCGAGGCCGCATCGCCAGCTTCAAGATCCCCCGCCACGTCGTCTTCGTCGACGACTTCCCGATGACCAGCTCCGGTAAGATCCAGAAGGTGAAGCTGCGGGAGGAGGCGCTCACGCGCTGGCCGCCTGCCAGCGAGGCGACCCGCTGAGCAGGAGCGTCAGGCGAAGATGTCGGCGACGGGGATGACGAGGTCAGGAAAGCTCAGCGGCGCGATCGTGTCGCCACGCGGCACGCGCGTAACGTCGCGATAACCGTCGTCCTCGGGCGCTCGGTACACCTCGACCCACTCGCCCTCGACGCCCACCACCCAGTATTCCGGAATGCCGGTCGCCGCGTAGAGGCGCGCCTTGCGTCGCTGATCGTAGCGCAGCGACGTCTCCGCGACTTCGACGATCAGCAAGATGTCGTTGGGCCGAGGATTGGCGCGTCGGTACGAGCGCGAACGAAGCAGCGCTACGTCGGGGTAAGGGACCGAGCGTACGTTCACACGAGCACCGCCCTGAATCCAGACGACTGCTTCGTCGCCGACGCCGAGGACAAGCTCTTTGGTGAGACACGCGACCGCCGCCCCATGACCTGGGCCGACCGCGGCCATCTCGACGACCTCACCGTCGATAAGCTCGAGCCGTTCCTT
Organism: Candidatus Acidiferrum sp.; assembly: GCA_035317605.1. Lineage (GTDB taxonomy): Bacteria > Methylomirabilota > Methylomirabilia > Rokubacteriales > CSP1-6 > DATHGT01. The sequence goes on from DATHGT010000170.1 coordinate 859, forward strand.
TTCTCGAAACACGCCGGCCGCGACGATGTGCTCGAACTCGTCGGCCGTGAACAGCCTGCGGGGAGGCTCGCCCTCAACTACCATCGTCTCTCAGGCCACACCACGGCAAGGCAGGACGGCGATCAAGTCGTCGTCGGCGACCGGACGGACATCTTCGGCTGTGAGGCGCATAGATTTCGACGATAGATTTCGACGATCGCGCCGGGGTCGCCCTTACGCAGAGGCAGGTCGCGCTCGAGCACGACGGTGTCCAGAAGCTGGTACGGCATCAACGGCCTCCCGGATACGCGGCCACAAACCGGGGAAGGCCTTCACCGCGACGGATGATGAACCATACGCTCATCACGTCTGCGGCCCTGCCCGATGGCCCTTTCAGCGTAGCGCGAATCGCGTATTTCTGCCCGTGATCCATGCGCTCTTCGGCCACCGCTTCCTTAGTCAGGTGCTGGCTCCGCAGATCCGTCTCGAGCCGTGCCCAGTCCTCGGCGGAGTATCCGGCGCGAGAAAGAACACCGTTTTGAAGCGCCCGACCGAATGGGTACGTGAGAGCAAGTAGTCATGCAGCGTCCTCGAGTCGATCACCGCGCGATCTGCCTTCGGCATCTGCAATGGCTGAAGTAACCGGATTGGCTACGTGCCCTCTGGGTTTTCGCCAAGGACGCGAGCCAACTCGGCGAGCTCGGGACGCCGGCGACCGTAACCCATCTCGTCGACCAGCAAGCGGGCGCGGCGAAGTGCCGCGCGCGCCTCGCCCAGCTTCGCCTGTGCGTCCGCAGAATTCGGCCCTTCGTGCTTGGATTCGGCCAGGGCGAGGCGCGCTTCCTCCAGCACGCAGTCAGCGGCGAAGAGACGCAAGCCTAAACGCTCAACGAGCTTCCTCGCCTCGAGGAGATCCCGTCGCGCCTGGACAAGGTCCCCGACCGCGCGGCGAAAGGCGGCGCGTGCGAGGAGTCCACGCGGCACGTCGTCGAGTTGACCGGCGGCACGGACGTTCTCGACAGCACGGTCGAAGTGTCTCCGGGCTGGCTCGAGGCTGCCCAAAGCTACGTGAGCCCGACCCAGGCTCACGTGGTCGAGGGCAATCGGGAGAAGCCAACGCTCGGCGGTGACCCGCTCGAGACTCCAAGCCGCGCGGCGCGCGACTTCCGCCGCCTCGCCGCGCTCCAGAAGCAGCTCGCAGTAGCTGTAGCCGTCGAGCGCGTCGAGGAACGGAAATGACGGCCGCCTCGTGCCCTGACGCGACTCCGCGTCCTCGAACAGCGCCTGTGCGGCATCGAGGTCCCCACGTTGGTGAAGCACGTCGGCAGCCCGGGTCCGCGCAGCGACCACATAGAACTCCTCTGGGCTTCGGTCAGCGTGCTCGATGGCTTCACGGGCTAACGCCTCAGCGCGCGGCAGGTCGCCGAGGAACTGGTGGAGCTCGCTCAGGTTGTAGGCTCGATTCACGACGTTCTGCCAGTCGTGCTCGTTGACGCCACGGTCAAGCGCCGCTTCGATCGGCTTTACGGCCTCGTGCAGTCGGCCCAGAGCGCGCAGGGTATAGCCTGCCTCGGCAAGGAGCCAACTAACACTTTTAGGTGTTAGTAACCCGGCTGGCCGGATCCACGGGTCGATGAAGAATGACGCTAGGCAGCCAAGGTACACCTGAAAGGCTCCCAGTTTCTGGTACAAGAAGAACTGCCGCTCGCGCAGGATGCGACGTATGAGAACGCCCTGAAGCACTTCTTGGTGGCGTCCTGAGGCGGCACCGTGAACTACCGCCGCGAAGAGCGGCTCCATTTCAACGAGAGTTTCCGGTAGGTCCGGCGCGGTCTTCCGGTAGTGCTCGTAAAGCCGTCGGTGGCCTTCGATCCACGCTTCGGGCGCTCGTTCCTTTAGCTGGAATCCGAAATGCTCGCGCACGAGCGGATGGGCGTCGACATCGTTGGACGTCTCGCGTCGGGGCGCAGCGATTAGGCGTGATGCGCGAAGACGCGCGAGCGGCACCGTGAGGGCTTTCTGTACCAGATGGTCGTTAAGACGTTTGAAACGCGGCGTGCCGAATAGGGCTTCGAGCGGCGCCATTTCGGCCGGGCGATCGAAGAGGCCGAGCCCATGGAGAAGATCGATCTCGGGCCCCGCACCGAGCCGTTGGACCCAGGCTTCCATGGCGCGGCGAGGATGACCGCCGTCTTCAATGGCGTGAGCAAGCGGGGGCAGCGCAGCGACCACTTCAACGCTACGGCCCGGGCTGTCCGAGGCGTAACTTGCGAAGAGGCTCACGGCAAGAGCGTGACATCCCAAGTCGCGGACGACTTCTTCAAGCCGCGAGTCCTCGCCCCGAACTCGTTGAACTCGAAGCAATGCCCTGCCGGCTTGCGGAGAAACCTGCTCCAGATCGATATGGGCGACGCGAGGTTGGAGCACGTCGGTACGCAGGTCGACTAGTTCTTCGCGGGTTGTAACCACACACAGACCAGGGTTTTCCTCGGCAAGCGACTCGATCAGGACGCGCAGCGCCGGGTCATTGATCCGACCGCGCTCGATGGGCCCGGCTGACTGGAGCGGCTCGATGCCATCTAGTACGAGCAGGGTTCGCTCGCGACGTACACACTCGACCAACCGTTCAGCGCGGTCCCAGTGTGAAGGGATGCTCGCCGGATCTTCTCGCCACCAGCGCAACGCTGCGTCCACGAAACGGTCGGAGGACGCTGCGCGGCCCGTGCCTTGGCTGTAGAACGACCAGCCGAAGGCCCTCTCGGTGCCACGCCATTTGTCCTCCGCCAAGAGATCGGTCCAGGTACGCACGAGGGCGGACTTTCCTACGCCGCCTCCGGCGCGGAACACGACGACGTTGATGCCGTCCTGCTTGGCCCAAGCGCGATCCAGGCGCCGTAGCTCTTCGGCACGACCGAACAAGAGATCGCCCGTATCGGGCAGGTGGTCGAGGTTGTAGCGATCTGGACGCACCTCCCGGCGCACGTTTTGGGGAGGCTCGTAGCCGGGCCGGGTCGCGGCAAGAGTCTCCCTCGCGAATGCCTTGAGGGTCTCGCTACGCTGCGCCTTGCTCATCATTGAAAGTGGTATCGTGTCCTTCGGCCGAATCTGGAGCCGCTTGAGCCAGGGCTCGAGCTCATAGAGGCAATGGTCGAGGAGGAGGGGTTGCAGCGTCAGCCTACCGGCGCGCGCTCGCTGGAGGAGCACTGGCACTTCCTCATGTCGGCAGAACTTGGAGGCGAGGAAGGGCTGAGAGAGGAGCAGCACCGCCACCCGCGCCTGATCTAGCTTGTCAGAAATCTCCGCGTACCAGTCCTCGCCGACGCCGATGTTGCGGTCGTGCCACAGCTCCACGTGTCCCAGCTCTTCGAGTTGCTGGAGGAAGGGAAGCAACTCGTCCTTCAAGAACTTCTCGTCCTCGTGCGCGTAAGACACGAAGACCAGCGGCGCCCTGTCGGCCTCAGGTCCGCGCTTTGGGCCTCTGCTGTCTGGCACGTGATTCATCACCTCGGCGCCGTCGGAAGATACGCCATTATAGCAGATGCCCGCCGGCCGCTTGACTCTCCGCCGCCACGGCCCTACGGTCCGGGGGACATCCGAAAATCGGAGGCGTTGACGATGAGCTTGCTGACCAAGACGCCGCTGTCCGTGACCGCGCCGCTCGTGCTGAATCCGTTGATGGCGAGGATGGTGGAGACGGCGGGGTTCGGGGCCGCGTATCTGGGCGGGGGCGCGACCGGGTATCAGAAAGTGGCGCTGGAGACGAACCTGAACCTGACCGAGATGTGTCAGGCGGCGCTCGACATTCGGGCGGTGTCGTCGCTGCCGCTCATTCTCGACGGGACGTGCGGGTACGGCGGTCCCGAGTGGGGACCTCTCGAGAAAGAAATGCTGGCCACCATCGACATCGAGAAGCTGCTCGCGGTCGAGCGCGCGACGGTCGAGAAGTGATCCCATGAACGTGCTGGTGACGACGGGCTTCGAAGACGCGCTGCTCGACAGGATGCGCGCGGTGTCGCCGGACGTGAACGTGACTCGCGGCGAGGCCCGAGGCGCGGACTATTCCGAGGTCGACATCCTGTACGGGAACACGCTCCCGCGCGACCCCGCGCGAGCGCCGCGGCTCAAGTGGGTGCAGCTCCACATGGCTGGTCCGGACTCGATCCACGAGCATCCGATCTACACGAAGACGGGCGTCGCGCTCACCACGACCAGTGGCGTGCACGCGGCCACCGTCGCGGAGTACGCGATCACCGTGCTGCTCGCTCTCGCTCACCGCGTGCCGCGCATGGTCGAGTGGAAACGCAAGGGGAGCTGGCCGCCCGACGAGCGGCGCTGGCCGCTGTTCGTTCCCACCGAAGTCCGCGGCGCCACCCTCGGGCTCGTCGGCTACGGAAGCATCGGGCGCGAGCTGGCGCGCATCGCCAAGAGCGCGTTCGCGATGACCGTGCTCGCGTGCAAGCGCGACCCGTCAGAGCGGCGCGATACGGGATACTGCCGGCCGGGAACCGGGGATCCGGAAGGACGGCTTCCCGACGCGTGGTTCACGCCGGCTCAGCTCGACGAGTTGCTTGCGCGCTCCGACGTCGTGGTCATGTGCGCGCCGCTCACCCGTGAAACCCGCCACCTGTTCGACGCCAAGGCCTTCGGCGCGATGAAGCCGTCGGCCTACTTCATCAACGTCGGGCGGGGCGGTTCAGTCGACGAGACCGCGCTGGTGAACGCGCTGAAGGACGGGCGCATCGCGGGAGCCGCCATCGACGTCTTCGCCCAGGAGCCGCCGCCGAAGAAGCACCCGCTGTACGCGCTCGACAACGTGATCGTGTCGCCCCACGTCTCCGGCTTCCTGCCGACCTACGACGACGCGTGCACGGAGTTGTTCGTGGAGAATCTGCGTCGCTACCTCGCCGGTACGCCGCTGCTGAATCTCGTCGATCGCGCGACTGGATACTGAAAACGGGGGAGGGGTCGGGGTGGGGCGGCCGTTGCGCCGCCCCCCCGGCTCGCGTTGCTCGCCGGCCCTAATGATCCTCGCGGAATTGGTTGACGGTCTCGCGTCGGGGGTCGAGCGCCGATTTCGCAGAAAAGAGGAGCGAAGCTCCTCCTTTCGAGGACCCAGGCCAGCCGACCCCCGACGCGAGACCGTCAACCAATTCCGCGAGCTCCATTAACTCAGCCCGTAAAATTCCCGCGCGTTGTCGCAGGTTATCTTGCGGACGACATCGGGGGGCAGGTGGCCGAACTGCTCCTCGATGTACTTCGACGATTCGGGCCACACGCCGTCGGGGTGCGGATAGTCCGAGCCCCACATGAGCGTCTCCACGCCGATGTCGTCGATGAGCTTGGTGCCGATGGGATCGAACTGGAACGTGGCCTTGCACTGGCGCCGCCAGTAGTCGCTCGGCTTCATCTTCAGGCCGAGGTCGCGGAAGCGGTCCTGCCACTCGAAGTCCATCCGGTCCAGGGCGTAGGCGAGCCAGCCGATCCCGCTCTCGCCCAACGAGATCCTCAGATTCGGATAGCGCTCGAGCACGGCGGCGCCGATCACCGCGGCCACGATGTTGATCAGGTTCATCTGGAAGCCGGCCACGCTGGTGAACTGGGCGGCTCGCCGGGTGAGCCCGGTCTGGGCGTCGCGCACGCTCTGGGGCAGCGACGGGAAGGTGTGGAAATGGAGCGGCAGGTTGACGTCGCTCACGGCCTTCCACAGCGGCTCCCACGTGGGATGCCACATCGGGTCCATGTCCCACGAGCACGACAGCTCCACGCCGCGCAGGCCGAGCTTGGCCACCCGGTAGATCTCGGCCACGGCCGCTTCGATGTCGCCGTAGGGCAGGCAGGCGAGACCAATGTTGCGCTCCGGATACTTCTTGCAGAAGTCGACCAGCCAGTCGTTGTAGATGCGGAACATCTCGCCGGTGGCGCCGTGGTCGCCCATGCGCGAGGCCGCGCCGAGGATCCCGAACATCACCTCAGCGTCCACGCCGTCGCGCTCCATGTCGGCCCGGCGCCGATCCGCGTCCGCGGGCCGGAGGATGCCCTTCTTGCCGTCCTCGAACAGACCGGCGGAGATCATGACGTCGACGCGATAGTTCTGACCGGGAACGGGTTTCGACCCCGTGGACCCGAGACCGCCCACCAGGCCGAGCGCCGCACCTTTCTTGGTGGTCCAGCGCGGACCATCCGGCCCGTCCGCGACATAGGGCATCCGGTCTTTCATGGCCGCCGAGGCGTTCGATGTGAACAGGTCGGCGGGGAGCCAGGGGAGGTCGATGTGGCAGTCGGCGGAGATCCGGTTGTAGTGCATGGTGCGTCTCCTCGTGCGAGTGAGGTCCGATTCGTTGCGCCGCCGGCCATACGGTAGCACGTCGGGATCGCGGTTGCCGCGCGTCGAGGGCGGGCGTAGAGTCCGGTCGTCATGGACAGAGACTCCTTGCACGCCGGCTACGCGTCCGCGCTCAGGGCCGAGGCCGAGCGGCGCTTCGGCGCCGCGCGCGCGGAAGCGTTGAAGGACAACATCGACAACGTGGCGGGCTGGATGGCGGAGGTCGCGATGTTTCCCGTCGACGCCGACGAGCCGCCGGCGTTCTACGTGGAGCCCGCGCCATGAGCCCGCACGAGCTGGGACTCGTCGACGCCGCACGCGCGATCCGTCGCAAGGAGCTGTCGCCGGTCGATCTGGTCGACGCGCTGCTCGACCGCGCGGCCAAGATCGACGGCCCCATTCAGGCCTGGGCGCTGCTCGATCGCGACGGCGCGCGGGCCGCGGCGCGTCGCGCCGCCGACGATCTCGCGCGCGGGGTCCTGGGCGGACCGCTGCACGGCGTGCCGTTCGCCGCAAAGGACATCTTCTACTCGGCGGGGCTCCGCACCGAGGGCGGCTCGAAGGTGATGGCCGGCTTCGTCCCGACGTACGACGCGACCGCGGTGGCCCGGCTCAAGGCCGCGGGCGGAATCCTGCTCGGCAAGGTCCACACCACCGAGTTCGCGACCAACGATCCCGCGCCCACGCGCAACCCGTGGAACCTCGCGTGTACGCCGGGCGGCTCGTCGAGCGGCTCGGCGGCGGCGGTCGCCGCGCGCATGGTTCCGATCGCGCTGGGCAGCCAGACGATCGGCTCCAACGTGCGCCCCGCGTCGTACTGTGGGCTCGTCGGCCTCAAGCCCACGTTCGGGCGCATCAGCACGCGCGGGGTGATGGCGCTCAGCTACACGCAGGATCACGTGGGGCTCATGGCCCGCAGCGTGGAGGACATCGCGCTCGGCCTGCGGATCGTCGCGGGCTACGATCCCGCGGATCCCAGCTCGTCACGCGAGCCCGTGCCGGACTATCTCGATGCGCTCACGCGCCGGCGGCCGCCGCGCATCGGTCTTCTGCGCGAGCACTTCTTCGAGCGCGCGACGCCCGAGGTGGCGCGCGTCACCGGCGGCGCCGTCGACCGGCTGGTGGCGGCGGGCGCGACGGTCGAGGACGTCACGCTGCCCCCGAGCTTCGCCGCGACGTTTGCGGCGGCGTATCTGATCATCCGCAGCGACACCACGAGCATCCACGCCGAGCGCTACGCCGAGAAGGCCGATCTGTACCGTCCCTCGATCCGCGCGTCGATCGAGATCGGGTTCTTGATCCCCGGCGACCTCTACGTGCGCGCGTTGAGAATTCGCGGTCAGTTCCGTCGCGAGCTGCGGCCGACCCTGGCGCGCTACGACGTGCTGCTGACCCCCACGACGACGACGCCCGCGCCCGAGGGCATGGCCACCGGCGATCCCCGGTTCCAGATCCCGTGGTCGCTGAGCGGGTTTCCGTCGATCACGGTGCCCTGCGGCTTCTCCGCGTCGGGCCTGCCGCTCGGCGTGCAGCTCGTCAGCGACATGTTCACGGAAGCCCCGCTGCTCGCCGCCGCCGCCTGGTGCGAGGACGTCCTCGGTCGCGCCCCCGCTCCGGCCATCTGAGCGGCAGCTCCTTCCCCAACCGTTGGGAGGGGGCGCCTCGACGGCATTCGTCTTGCCTTCTGCATGAGGGCAGGGGTCTCGGCCCCCATCAGCCCTTGCACGGAGGACGGAGAAACTATGAAAACGTCTGCACTGGCAGCAGTCGCGCTCACGCTCGGACTCGCGCTGGTAGCGAATGGTGCGTCCGCTCAGGACCGGCCCATGAAGGACCGGGCGGCCTTCACCGTGGACGCGGGTCACATGGACTCGAAGCACCTGATCGGGATGAAGGTCGTCACGCCGGACGACAAGAACGTCGGCGAGATCGACCAGCTGATCGTCAACATGCGGGACGGCAAGGTCTCGCACGCGATCGTCGGCCTCGGCGGGCTCGTCGGCGTCGGTGAGAAGCACGTGGTGGTGCCGTGGTCCCATGTGAAGATCCGCGAGAGCCGGGACCGCAAGGACGCGGTGGCGATCATCGACCGCAACGCGCTCGACGCCGCGCCCCGGTTCACGGGAGTGGAGCGGGATCGCATCCCGGCGGCCAGCCCCTCGACGGCTCCGGGACGTGACCGTGACCGCGACGGGACGCCGGATCGCCTGGATCGCGCCCCCAACAACCCCAACAAGCAGTAGGCAACGACGCGTCGGGCGCGACGGCATCGCCGTCGCGCCCCGCCCACCGCACAGCGACTCCAGACATTCCTCGGCGCGCTACTGACGCAGCAAGTGACTTCTGGCGGGAACCGATAACGTCGCATCCATTCGCGAGAGCTGAAGCGCCGAGAACGTCTGCGCGGTCCCCGGCCAGCAATGCTTGAAGTAGCTCATCGCATTGTGTCGGTCCGGATAGGGCGTCACGACGACGGCGCCGTTCGGCGCCGTGATCTGGATCTGGTCGCCGCCGGCGCAGGACTCGAAGCCAATCTTGAGAGGATCGGTGGTGGGTGGAGTCTGGGAGAGCCCCCAGCGGCGCTCGAACACCCACGGGCCTGGATCGGGCGGCGTGTCGCTGATTCCGTCCGCCTCGAAGGCCTTGACGTTCTGGTCGTGGCCGAGCCAGCGTTGATATGCGACGTAGTTGGCGTCTCCGTCCTTGCCGGGAGAGAGCGACTCGAAAAACGTATGAGGCAAATTGAAGTAGTGTCCGAATTCATGAACGACCAGCCCGGCGTTGAAACCCGTATTGGGAGCGGCCACGTAGTCGCTGGCGTTCGAGAAGCCGGAAAATGCCCCGCCGCCCCTGCGCAGCAGGAGGGTCAGGAAGCCGGGGTGGGCGGCGGCCAATTGTCGCGCGGCGGCGTCTTGCGCGGGCGTCGCCGAGATGCCGATCGTGTTGAGCAGCGTGTTCTTCGTCACGATCCAGTCCGTGCTGGCGAGCGAAAACCACAGGCCCATCCGCCCGTACACCTTGTTCATGTCGTCGAGGACGGCCTGCAGTTGGGCGAGCGTCATGGTCGTGGGGTTGGTGACGCCGTCGTCGTTGACGAGCGCGTAGGCACGCACCTTGATCTCCGAGGGGAACTTGGTGACGAGGGACCACGTGTCGTTGTCCGCTCCCACGCAATCGAAGATGATCAGGCCGGTACCGTCGTCGCGCTTGGCGTTTGGAACGTTCAGGCACCGCCCGGATCCCTTGCCCTTGAACTGATATGAGGTCGCGCCGGATCGGGGCACCGCCGCGACGGACCACGCCTCGTTCGGCTGCGGTGAGATCGAGCATTGATAGGCGATCACGGCCGAAAGATTTGCCGCGAGACCCTGCTCGACGTTCAAGCAGAGCCCGGTGCCGCCGTTGACGACTTGGCCCTTGGCGCTCTGGTAGCTCCAGTTCTGATTCGCCGACCCATTGCAGGCCCGGATGATGGCTCGCGCATTCCCGGAGGGGGTCTTGTTGGCCAGATCGACGTCGAGGCACTTGCCGACCAGGCCGACGATCGGGGCCGTCTGGTGAACCCTCCACGTGTCGTTGGCTCCGCCGGTGCAGTCCCAGAGGACGAGCGGCGACTTGTCGGCACTCTTCGCGCCGGCCACGTTGACGCAACGGTTCGACCCGGCGCCGATGATCTGCCAGGCGAGCCCCTGGCTGTTCGTGAAGTCGCTCCAGAACCAGCGCTCGTTGGTCTGGGGACTGGGGGAACACGGGGACACGATGAGGTTCGTGCCGTTCGACGCCTGGCCCCCTTCCGCGTTGAGGCAGGTGCCGGTGGCGGAGTGCTTCAGTTGTGATCGCCACGTTCGTTCCCACTGTTGGCTCTGGCCGCCGTTGCAGGTATTCAGGACGACGCGCGTATTCCCGGTCGGCGTCTTCGGGGCGGGATCGACGTCGAGGCACTTGTCGGCCAGCCCAACGACGGGCGCCGCGGCCTTTCCGAGTGGCTCGGCCGCGCTGAGACCGTGCAGAAAAAGAACGAGAACGATCGCGGGCGACGATTTCGCGAGGCGCTGGCCCCACGCCGATCGAGGGCGCGACCGGCTCCCGCCGATCGAACGGGACGGAACGTGCGCGGCCGGAGCCATCTCGGATCCGCATCCGGACTGATCGGTCATGTGGCACCTCGCGGCGTTTTGGTTGCGGCTCGAAGCCGCGTAGATGGTAGACGAGATTGGACGACGAGAGGACGCCGAGCAGGCGGAAGGCACGGTGGCGGACGACGTCGGCATCGTGCTGGAGCTGTCGTCCGATTTCCGCTACTCTCGCTCGCGCGGCGAAATGGGGTTGGGTACCGGTTGCCCGCTGAGGCGAGCGAGCCGCAGCTCGCTCGGCCGGCAAACGTTGGGGTACCGGTTGTCCGCTGAGGCGAGCGAGCCGCAGCTCGCTCGGCCGGCAAACAGGGGGGTTTGGGGGGTGCGTCTCGCACCCCCCAACTCAAAGGAGACTGCGATGAAGATCACGCGTCGTTCGTTCCTTCAGGGCACCGCGGCGGTGGCGCTGGCGCCGGCCCCGGCGTTCGCGCAGGGCAAGCCGGTGAAGATCGGCCTGCTCACCGTGAAGACCGGGCCGCTGGCCGCGGGCGGCATCCAGATGGAGCAGGGGACCGTCTGCTTCCTCAAGGACCGGAACTACACGCTGGCCGGCCGCAAGGTCGAGCTGGTGGTCGCCGATACGGGCGGCAATCCCGCCGGCACCAAGACCAAGACCCAGGAGCTGACCGAGCGCGACCAGGTCGACATGATCTTCGGTCCGCTGGCCGCCTTCGAGCTGCTGGCCATCAGCGACTACACCGCGCAGGCCAAGATGCCCGTCCTCAGCCTGGCCGCCGCGGAGGACATGACCCAGCGCAAGCCCAACCCGTACTTCGTCCGCGCCTCCGCGACCTCGTCGCAGAACATGCACCCGCTGGCCGACTACGCGGCCAAGGAGCTGAAGTTCAAGCGCGTGATCACCCTGGCCGACGACTTCGCGTTCGGCCACGAGCAGATGGCCGGCTTCGGGCGGGTCTTCGAGGACGCGGGCGGCCGCATCGCCAAGAAGCTGTGGCCGCCGCTGACCACGCCGGACTACACGCCCTACATCGCGCAGATCAGCGGGGTCGATGCGGTCGTGCAGGGCTTCGCCGGCTCGAACCCGCTGAAGTTCATGAAGCAGTACCGCGATGCCGGACTCAAGCTGCCCCTGCTCGGGGGCGGCCCGGCCTTCGACGACGCGCTCATGAAGTCCTACGGCGACGAGGCCATCGGCGCCATCTCGTGCTCGGCCTACACGGGCGACCTCGACACGCCGAGCAACAAGAAGCTGATCGACCGGATGGTCCGCGAGTACGCCAACATCCCCGGCCTCTACTCCGCCGGCCTCTACATCAGCGGCATGGTGGCGGAGGCCGCGCTGGAGAAGACCGGCGGCAAGACCGACGACCGCGAGGCCTTCAACCGGGCCCTCCGCGGGGTCTCGCTCACCGACACGCCCCGCGGTCCCTTCAGCTTCGACAAGTTCGGCAACGTGGTGGGCAGCTTCTACATCCGCCGGGTCGAGAAGAAGGGCGACAAGCTCGTCAACACCACCATCAAGACGTACCCGAAGGTGAGCCAGTTCTGGACCTACGACGAGAAGTGGTTCCTCGCGCAGCCGGTGTACTCGCGCGACTATCCGCCGCTCAAGAGCTGAGCGCCGTCGGGCGCCAACCGCGTGAACGTCTGGGTCGTCCTGGCGGTCAATAGCGTCACGCTCGGCGGCCTGCTGTTCCTGCTGTCGGCCGGGTTCTCGCTGGTCTTCGGCCTCATGAAGATCCCGAACCTGACCCACGGCTCGTTCTTCATGCTCGGCGCGTACCTGGCCACCAGCCTCATCGCCGCCGGCTTCGGCTTCTGGACGGCCGCCGTCGTCGGCGGGCTCCTGGTGGCGCTGTTCGGCGGCATCGTGGAGCGCTTCATCCTGCGCCGGCTGGCCGGCGCCGAGCTGGCGCAGGTGCTGGTCACCCTCGGGCTCTCGTTCATGGTGGCCGACGTCTGCTTGATGGTATGGACCGGCGATCCCATCCGGATCGCGACGCCGGACGGCCTGCGCGGCGCGACCTCGGTGGGCGGCGTCGGGTTCCCCACGTATCGCCTGGCCGTCAGCCTGATCGCGGTCGTGGTCGCGGCGGCGCTGTGGGCGCTGCTCGACCGCACGCGGCTCGGCGCCATGATCCGCGCCGGGGTCGACGATGCCGAGATGGCGCGGGTCACCGGCATCCGCGTCTCGCGGCTGTTCACGATCGTGTTCTGTCTCGGCGCGTGGCTGGCCGGCTTCGCGGGCGTGATCGGCGGGCCGATCCTGTCCGTCTATCCCGGGCTGGACGGCGAGATGCTGCCGCTGGCCCTGGTCGTGGTGATCCTCGGCGGCAGCGGCAGCCTGCTCGGCTCGCTGGTGGGCAGCTTCGTGGTCGGCTTCCTCTACAACTTCGGCCAGGCGATGTTCCCCGAGCTGGCCTACGTGGTGCTGTTCCTGCCGATGCTGATCGTGCTGGTGGTGCGTCCCCAGGGGTTGTTCGGGCGGCCCGCGGTGTGAAGCGGATCGCCCTCGGCGCCGCCCTCGTCGGCCTCGTCACGCTGCCGACGTGGGTCGGCGGCACGTACTACGTCAACATCGCGAGCCAGATCCTGTTCTACGCGATCTTCGCGCTCGGGGTGAACGTGCTGGCGGGCTACGCCGGCCTCGTCTCGCTCGGCCACGCCGGCCTCTTCGGCATCGCGGCCTACGCGGGGGCGAAAATCCTGGGCGGCGGCCACGGTCACCTCATGGTGGCCCTGGTGGCCCTCGCGACCACGCTGATATTCTCCGCCGTCTTCGCGGTGCTCGCCCTGCGCGGGACCGGGCTCGGCTTCGTGATGATCACGGTGGCGCTCGGGCAGATCGTGTGGGGCGTCGCGTATCGCTGGATCAGCATCACCAACGGCGACAACGGCGTGACGATCACCGGCCGGCCGGCTCCGTTCGGGTTGTCGCTCGCTTCGCCGCGGAGCTTTTACTGGGCGACGCTCCTCGTCTTTCTCCTCGCCGTCGCGTCCATGGCCGTGTTCGTGGCCTCGCCGTTCGGGGCCAGCGTGCGCGGGACGCGCGACCAGCCCCGGCGGATGAACGCGCTCGGCTACAACGTGTGGATGATCCGCTTCCTCGCCTTCCTGCTGTCCGGCTTCTGGAGCGGCGTGGCCGGCCTGCTGTTTCTCTACTACAACCAGTTCGTGAGTCCCCAGGCCGTGGCCCTCACCGCGTCCGCCGAGGCCCTGTTGATGGTGATCTCGGGCGGCACCGCCACCCTGCTCGGGCCGATCACGGGTGCCTTTCTCGTCGTGATCATGAAGAACGTGGCCAGCGCCTACATCGAGCGCTGGAACTTCGTGCTCGGCGCCATCTTCGTGCTGATCGTGGTGTTCATGCCCGAGGGGCTGGTGCCGGGCACGGTACGCCTGGCGCGCTGGACGTCGACCGCGTGGCGCCCGCGCGCTGTGCAACCGACCGCATGACCGCGCTCGCCGTCCGCGATCTCGACAAGTCGTTCGGGGGCTTGCGCGTAACCTCGCGCGTGAGCCTCGCCGTGGAGCCGGGCGAGCGGCGGCTCATCATCGGTCCCAACGGGGCGGGGAAGACCACGCTGTTCAATCTCATCACCGGCGAGCTCGCCCCCGACCGCGGCGCGATCACGCTCTTCGACCGCGACATCACGCGGGTGCCGAGCCGGCGCCGCCCGCACCTCGGCATCGCCCGCACCTACCAGATCATCACGCTGTTCCCGCGCGACACGCTCCTGCGCAACGTCACGCTGTCGCTGCTCGGGCTGTCGAGCCTCCGGTGGAATCCCCTGGCCAGGCTCGACGGGCAGCGCGCGCTCATCGCCCGCGCGCGCGAGGTGCTCGAGCGAGTCGCGCTCGAGCACCTCGCGGACCGGCCGCTCGGGCAGACGTCCTACGGCGAGCGGCGGCGTGTCGAGATCGCGATGGCGCTCGCCCAGAATCCGCGGGTGCTGTTGCTCGACGAGCCGTTCGCGGGACTCTCCATCGAGGAGCGGCGCGACGTGCTGCGGCTGGTCACCGGCATCCCGCGCGACGTGACGATCGTGATGATCGAGCACGACATGGACGTGGCCCTCGACTTCGCCGAGCGCATCACGGTGCTGCACTTCGGCGAGGTCGTGATCGAGGGCACGCGGGCCGAGGTCGTCGCGCATCCGCGCACCCGGGAGATCTACCTCGGTGAGTGAGGGGAGCGCGGACGCGCTGGTGCTGAGCGAGGTCGACGCGTTCTACGGCGACAGCCACGTGCTGCACGGCGTCTCGCTGCGGCTCGGCGAGGGCCGGCTGCTCGGCCTGCTCGGACGCAACGGCGCGGGCAAGTCGACCTCGATGAACGTCACGGTCGGACTCCTGCCTCCCCGGCGCGGGACGGTCACGGTCTTCGGCCGTACGGTCGGCGGGCGCGCGCCCGAGGTCATCGCCGCCCACGGGGTCGCGCTGGTGCCCCAGGGGCGCCGCGTGTTCCGGAGCCTGACCGTGCGCGAGAACCTCGCGGTGGCCGCGCGCCGGCCGCGCGACGGCGGGCCGGCGCCGTGGACGCTCGACACCGTGTGCACGCTGTTCCCGCGCCTCAAGGAGCGCCAGAAGCAGATGGCGGGCTTGCTCTCGGGCGGCGAGCAGCAGATGCTCGCCATCGGCCGCGCGCTCATGTCCAACCCGCGCGTGCTCCTGATGGACGAGCCGTCGGAGGGACTGGCGCCCCAGATCGTGGCCGAGGTCATGGCCACGATCCGCCGCCTGAAGGCGCAAGGGTTGTCGATCGTGCTCGTCGAGCAGAACGCCAAGCTCGTGTTCGACGTCGCCGACGACATCGTGATCCTCAACAGCGGCCGGGTCGTGGTCGACGCCCCCGCCGCCACGCTGCAGGCCGACAACGTCGACCTGCGCCAACACTTGGGGATTTACTGATGCCGGTGACGGTCCGCTTCGTCGGGTCGGGTGATTCGTTCGGGAGCGGCGGGAGATTCCAGACGTGCATCGTGGTCGACGGCCCGGGGCTGCGGTTCGCGATCGACTTCGGCGCGTCGTCGTTGATCGCTCTCGCCCAACAAGGGATCCACCCGAACAGTCTGGACGCGATCCTGCTCACGCACCTGCACGGTGATCACTGCGGCGGCGTGCCGTTCCTCTTGATCGACGCGATGCTCGGGGCCAAGCGCGAGCGCCCACTCATCGTGGCCGGTCCCGTGGGGACGCGGGCGCATCTCGAGGCGCTCCGCGAGGTTCTCTTTCCCGGCTCGGCGATCATGGTCCCGAAGTTCTCGCTCGAGTATCGGGAGATGACCGTGGGCGCGGCGAATCGCGTGCTGGATCTCGTGGTCACCCCGCGGCCGGCGCGTCACACCGCGCAGACGAACCCGACCGCGCTCCGGGTGGAAGTCGGCGATCGCGTGATCGCGTACACCGGAGACACCGAGTGGACCGACGACGTCGCGCGCATCGCGGAGGGCGCCGACCTGCTGATCGCCGAGTGCTACTACTACGCCAAGCCGATCAAGTGGCACCTGACCTATCCGGCCATCGCCGAGCACGTCCGCGCCGCGGGCGCCAAGCGCGTGATCCTCACCCACATGAGCGCCGAGATGCTGGCCCACGCCGGCGACGTGCCCGAAGAATGCGCATCGGACGGAATGGTCGTCGAGTTGTAGGGTCTTGTAAAATCGTCGGCATGCCATCGAACCCCACCGACCAGAAGCTGGAGATCGTGACCGAAGTCCCCGACCGGGCCATGGTGATCTTCGCCCACCCGGACGACGCGGAGATCAGCTCCGGCGGCGTCGTCGCGCGCTGGATTTCCGCGGGGTGCGAGGTCACCTACGTGCTGTGCACCAACGGCAGCGCCGGCACCGCCGACCGCGCGCTCACGTCGGCGGAGCTGGTGCGCAAGCGCGCGGACGAGCAGCGCGCTGCCGCCGACTTCATGGGCGTCAAGAATCTGGTCATGCTCGGCTATCCGGACGGCGGGCTCGAGGACACGCGCGAGTTCCTGGGCGACGTGGTGCGCGCGATCCGCCAGTACCGTCCCCACACGGTGTTCGTCCACGATCCGTACCGGGTCAACGGGTTCCAGCATCGCGACCATCGCAAGGCCGGCATCACCGCGACCGACGCCGTGTATCCCTACGCCCGCGATCATCTGCACTTCCCCGAGCACCTCCGTGACGAAGGCCTCGAGCCCCACAAAGTCCGCGAGCTCTGGTACTGGGGAATGGACGAGCCCAACGTGATCGTGGACGTGACCGACGGCATCGAGCGGCAGATCGCGGCGCTGATCCGCCACGAGAGCCAGGTGCCGGGCTTCAGCATCCCGACCGGGCAGACCATCGGCGACCGGGTGAAGAAGAACGCGGCCGAGCACGCCACGGGCTACGGCTTCGAGTACGGCGCGGTGTTCCGCCGCCTGCTCGCGAGGAGATGACGATGGCGGTGGAATTCGGCGTCCTGCTCCCGACCCGCGAGGCAATCATGTCCGGCCGTCCCGAGACGGCGCCGCTCCTGGCCATGGCCGAGCGCGCCGAGGCCGCCGGCTTCGACTCGGTGTGGATCGGCGACTCGATCACCGCGCGGCCCCGCCACGAGCCGCTCACGCTGCTGGCCGCGGTGGCCGCCCGCACACGACGCGTGAAGCTCGGCACCGGCGTGCTGCTGCCCGCGCTGCGCCAGCCCGTCGTGCTCGCCCACGTGGTGGGCACGCTCGACCGCATCTCCGAGGGGCGCGTGATCCTCGGGATCGGCATCGCCACCGACGGGCCGGCCATCCGCAAGGAGTTCGCGGCGGTCGGCGTGCCGTTCGAGCGCCGGGTCGGGCGCGTGCTGGAGACCATCGAGATCTGCCGCGCGCTGTGGAGCCGCGACCACGTCAGCTTCAGCGGCAAGCACTTCACGATCGAGGACGCCACCGTGGAGCCGAAGGCGCAGCATCCGGGCGGGCCGCCCATCTGGATCGGCGGCAGCGGTCCCACCGCGCTGCGACTGGCCGCGCGCTTCGACGCGTGGTTTCCCACCGGTCCGAGCGTGGAGTTCTTCGCCGAGCACTTTCCGGCCGTACAAGCGGCGGCGCGCGCCGCCGGCCGCGCGGCCGACGCGGTGACTGGCGCGGCCTACGTCACGCTCGCGCTCGATCCGAGCCCGGCCGCCGCCGAGCAGCGGCTGCACCAGTTCCTCGAGACGTACTACTCGGCGCCGGCTCGCGTGATCCTGGCGCGCCAGGCGTGCTATGCCGGGCCGCTCGACGGCTGCGTGGAATGGCTTCAGCGCTGGATCGACGCGGGCGCGCGGCACATCAACCTGAGATTCGCCGGCGGTGACCAGCTCGCCCAGGTCGACGAGGCCGCGTCGCGCATTCTGCCCAGGCTCCGCGGCTGACCGCGCGCGCCGTCGCGCGGCGTCCACTGATCGAGTTGTTTCGCGTGCTCGCGCCCTTCGTGTGATCGCGTTCCTCGCGCTGAACGCGGGCGCGGTGCTCGCGGCGCTCGTCATCGCCGCCGCGCTCGGGTACGGCGGACGACTCAGCGCGCTCGCGTTCGCGACGCTCGCCGGCTATCTCGTGCTCGTCCACTCGCTCACGCTGTTCGCCGGTCTCCTGCGCTCGTTGACGGTCGTCGGCGTGGCGATGCTGCTCACGCTCGCTCTCGCCGCGGCCCTCGTGCTCGCGCTGTACTCCAGGCGGAGTGACGAGCGACCGCGAGCATCGTGGCCGACGAGACCGCGCGCCGCGGGATCGGCCACGGACGCCGGCCTCGACCCGCGGCCATTCACGGTCGCCGGGCTCATCGCCGCCACGGCGGCGGTGGTCGTCTTCACGATCTGGGCGTGGCCGCATCTGTTCGAGGCGACCCGGTTCTGGGTGTGGGACGACTACACGTACCACATGGTCTATCCCGCGCTGTGGCTGCAGGAGCGGACGATCGCCGCGGTGACGCCGGAACACGCCTTCACGATGCAGGCGTGGTATCCGCTGTCGGCCAGCGTGGTGTCGACGTGGTTCATGCTGCCCTTTCACCCCGCGCGCGCCGACGCGTTGGCCTGGGTGAGTCTCACCGGAGTGCTCTACGCCGCCCTTGTGGCGGTGGGTGCCGCCGAGCTGTTCGCGCGTCTGGGCCGTCGTCCCGGCGCGTGGGCGGTGCCGGTCGTGCTGCTCGCGACCTCCACGCGAGTGACCGTGATGGCGTCGAGCTTCTCCGACGCCGATCTCTCCCACGCCGCGGCCCTGTTCGCCGCGTTCGCCTTCGCGGTGCCGCGACGGGACGACGAGAGCCGCCGCGAGGTCATCGTCGACGCGTGGTGGGCGGGATTGCTGAGCGGGATCGCGCTCGGCGTGAAAGTCAGCGCGGCGCCCCAGGCGCTGATCGTGCTGGCCATGACCGCGCTCCGCGCGAAGACGACGAGCGGTCGAGTCGGTGTGGGCCGCGCGTCGCTGGTCTTCGGGGTCTCGTGGGCTGTCACGGCCGGCTACTGGTATGTGCGCAACGTCGTCCACACGGGCAATCCCGTGTATCCGGCGGCGTTCCTCGTCTGGCCGGGCGCGCGTTTCCCCGAGACCACGCTCCTCGAATACGGCCGCCACTACGGCGTGCGTCGCGCCGTCACCGACGCCCTCGCGGTCTACCTGAACTGGCCGCCCCTTCACGGGGTGCTGGCCGTTCTCGGACTGTTGGGTGTCGCCGGCTGGCTGATCCTGCGCCGGCGATCGGCGTCGCGATCGTGCCGGTATTTCGCCTGGGGCACGGTCGCGATCGCCGCCACGATCCTCGCGCTGTTGCCGGCCGCGCCGTATTCCGCCGGCAACGCGATGACGTTCCGCGCCGGCTTCATCCA
Source organism: Candidatus Acidiferrum sp. (assembly GCA_035317605.1). GTDB lineage: Bacteria > Methylomirabilota > Methylomirabilia > Rokubacteriales > CSP1-6 > DATHGT01. The sequence continues at coordinate 20,074 of DATHGT010000170.1, forward strand.
CTGGGACAGCATGCGCTACGTCGCGCTGCTCCCGCTCCTGGGCTGGACCGCCCTCGGCTTCCTCGTCGACACGAGCGCCGTGCGATGGCTCGAGCGTCTTCCCGCGTGGACGCCTCGCACGGTCGGTCAGCGCGCGCTCGTGGTCGGCGCGGGCGCCCTCGTTCTCTCGGCGATCGTCGGGATCAGCCACGATACCAAAGCCGCCGCCAGCGGAGCCGCGGTCTCTCGCGAGCCGCTCTTCGGGGCCGCGGCCGCCGTCCTCGACCGCCAACCTCCCGGCACCCGCGTCGCCGTCTTCGGCGATCAATGGATCTACCCGGCCTTCGGCGATCGCGCCCACCTCCACCCCGTGCGCCTCGATCGCGACGGCCGCGTCGCCACGGGCCCGATCGGCGCCGCGATGGAGCCAGGCGAGCTGACCGTCGATCCGGCAACCTTCCGCGCGAATCTCGGAGCGTCGGGCGTCGACGTCGTGGTGCTGGTCCGCCAGCCCCACCCCGGCCGTGCGGAACGCTTGCCCTCGCAGGACGCCGCGCTGGGCACGATCAGCGACGCTCGGGTGCTGCATCGAGACCGCGCGGTCGCCGTCTGGCGCCTCGGACCGTGACACGCCGGCCTCGGCCGCGTCTCGAAACGGCCTGCTACACTACGCGACGCAACGAACGCTTGGAGCGGAGGACGAACATGCCGAAGCTGATGAAGCTCGTGATCGCGGCCGTGGTCGGATGCGTCGCGGGCGCGCCGGCCGCGCTGGCCCAGACGACCACGCTCACGATGTCGTCGTGGGTGTCGCCCCAGCACCACCTGACCGCGAACGTGCTGGTGGGCTGGGCCAACGAGGTCGAGAAGGCGACGAGCGGGCGCGTGAAGTTCCAGATGCTGCCCAAGCATCCGTCGGCCCCGCCCGGCACCTTCGACGCGGTCCGCGAAGGTCTCGTCGATCTCTCGTACGTGACCGCGAGCTACACGCCGGCCCGCCACATCATGCCGCTCATGCCCGAGCTGCCGGGCGGGGGAGACACCGCGCTGGCCAACTCGATCGCCTACTCGCGGATCTACTGGAAGCACTTCCACAAGGTCGGCGAGTACAACGGCGTGAAGCTGCTCGGCGTGTTCACCCACGGCCCCGGCCAGATGTTCACCAAGAAGCCGGTCAACGGCATCGCCGACGTGCAGGGCCTCAAGATCCGCACGGGTGGGGGAGTCGCCGAGGCCGTCGCCAAAGCGCTCGGCGCCTCGGCGTTCGTGAAGCCCGCGCCCGAGTCCTACGAGCTGCTCAAGTCGGGCGTGGCCGACGGCGTGTTCTTCCCGATGGAGTCGATCATCTCGTTCAAGCTCGACACCGTGCTGGAGCAGGCCACGCTGTTTCCGGGCGGCATGTACAGCTCCGCGTTCGGCTTCTTCATGAACGAGGACAAGTGGAAGAAGCTCCCGAAGCCGGACCAGGACGCGATCGACAAGGTCTCGGGTGAGTTCATCGCGCGGCTGGCCGGCCGCTCGTGGGACGAAGCCGATCAGAAGGGGATGGACGCGCTCAAGAAGTCGGGCGTGAAGATCGTCAACGCGAATGCCGAGTTCGTGGCCGAGGTGAAGAAGCGCTCGGCCCCCATCGTCGACGACTGGATCAAGAAGGCGTCCACCAAGGGCATCGACGGGGCGAAGGTGCTGGCCGAGTTCCACGAGGAGCTGAAGAAGGCCGCCGCCGCCAAGTGACCGCGCCCGAGCATCCGTGGAAGCGGCGCGCCGAGGTCGTCCTCGGCGTCGCCGCCTCCGCCATCCTCCTCGGCATGATGCTGCTCACGGTGGTCGACGTGATCGCCCGCTACGCCTTCAATCGCCCGCTGCGCGGCGCGTTCGAGGTCACCGAGCTGCTCCTGCTCGTGCTGATCTTCGCGGGCCTGCCGCTGGTCTCGCTCGCCGACGAGCACGCCGTCATGGACTTCGTCGACCGGGTGCTCGACCGGCGCGGCCGGCAGGTGCTCGTGAGCGCGGTCCAGGCCGTGAGCGCGGCCTTCATGTTCCTGCTGGCCTGGCTCACCTGGCTCAAGGCCGACCGCATCTGGGCCTATCGCGACGCCACCGACGTGCTGCGCATCGTGTACGGCCCGTTCGTCTACTTCATGGCGCTGACGCTCGCCCTCGCCGCCATCATCCACCTCTACAAGGTCGTCGAGCGAGCCGCAGGACGTCGCGGGGCTGGGGCCCCGCCGTCCGAGGCGAGCAATCCGTGATCCGCCGATGATCGAGGGCCTGGCCGGCCTCTCGCTCATGATGCTGCTGTGCTGCCTGCGCGTGCCGATCTCGTTCGCGATGGCCATCGTGGGGTTCGTCGGCTACGCCTACATGCGCGACTGGAACTGGGCGGTGGCGTTCGCGACGGTCCAGACCAAGCTCTACGAGACCGGCCGCAACTACACGCTGTCGGTGGTGCCGCTGTTCATCCTGATGGGCAACTTCGTCACCCGCGCGGGCATGTCGCAGGAGCTGTTCCGCGCCGCCTACGCGTTCGTCGGCCACCTGCGCGGCGGGCTCGCCATGGCGACGGTGTGGGCGTCCGCCGGCTTCGGCGGCATCTGCGGGTCGTCGATCGCCACCGCGGCGACCTTCGCGAAAGTCGCCTATCCCTCGATGAAGAAGTTCGGCTATTCGGACCGGCTGGCTGCCGGCGTGGTGGCGGGCGGGGGAACGCTGGGGATCATGATCCCGC
>DATHGT010000171.1:0-4333 GCA_035317605.1 Candidatus Acidiferrum sp.
GATGTCGCAGAGGGTCTTGCTGTCCGTCCAGTTCCAGAGGAGCTTGACGCGCTGCCGCCGGCCGACCTCATGGCCGGCCGGTCGGCCCGACGCGAGAGGGGCGGGCGCCGTCGCGACGTCGTCGCCGAAGAGCGCGATCCACTGCCGGGCCCGCGCTTCCCAGGTCTGGTGTCGGGCCCACTCGATCCCTCGGGCCCGGTACTCCCGCTTGAGCTCGTCGCTCCGGAGGACCCGGACGATCGCGTCGATCATCCGGCGGTCGTAGGCTTCGTCGTGGAGGGGAGGGTCGATCAGGATCCCGCGCTCGCCGACCGTCGTCTCCAGGGCGCCGAGGCGGCTGCACACGCACACGCAGCCGGCCATCTGCGCTTCGAGCGCGCTGTTGCAGTAGGTCTCGTGGAAGTCGGTCGGGTAGACCCACAGGTCGGCTGACAGGTACTCGCTGATGACGACGGCGTTGTCCTGCTTGCCGCCATAGCGAACGTACGGCCTGGCGGCCATCTGCTCTCGCATCTCGGAGTCGACGTCCCCTTCGCCCCGGTAGACGAAGAGCGTCAGATCGGGGATCTGCTCCCGCACCTCGTCGAGGTACGCGAGAAGTCTGCGAAGGCCGCGGCTCGGGCTCGACGTCCACACCAGCTTGTTGGCCTGCTTCGCGACCGGCTGGTCGAAGTGGCGCGGGTCGATGCCGTTGCCGATGACGAAGACCTTGTCGTCGTCGGTCCCATAGAGGTCGAGGAAGTGGCGCCGGTGCCACGGCGAGAGCACGACGACTCCGTCGACGAGGTGCTGGACGCTGCGGAACAGGTGCTTGCCGTCCGCCGGCAGCTGGCGGCCCTCCCAGGACGGATGCAGACAGGTATCGTGGCACCAGATGAAGGTCTTCGCGGCCCGATGCTCGAACTCCAGGAAGTAGTGAAGGTAGCGACAGATGATGAGGACGTCGATCGGGCGGTCGAAGGCCCGCAGCGCGGCCGAGCTGCCGTAGCGCACCCCATCGCGGCCGACCCGGTCGGTCAGGGTGGAGCCGAACACGAACACGTCGTAGGCGGGGGCGAGTTGAGCGACCAGCGCGAGCAGCGCGAGCTCGCTGCCGTAGGCGTCCTCGGCGATGGACTCGCCGTCGAACAGTCGCGCGTAGCCCACGTAGAAGACCACCGTCTTGCGCGCCCGCGGTGACGCCGCCGGGGCGGGGCGCGCATGGCCGCCTTCGCCCAGCGCCGCCTCGAAGAAACGGAGGTTGGCTTCCACCCGCGGGCGCTCGGTGACGGGGAGCCCGCCGCCCGCGAGCAACGCCAGACACATCTGCTTGCCCTCTCGGTAACGCCCCGCGTAGAAGGCGCAGACGGAGGTCTCGTCGAGCAACCTGTAGTCGTAGACCTCCTTCTCGACGAACAGCCGATCGCGCTCGGGGTAGGGAGTGGTGAGCCCCCGGCAACCGAGCTCGTAGCCGAGTGCGTGCAGGTCGTGGGTCCGACAGTAGTACACGGCGGCGTGCAGGGGCTCGAGACGGTGCGGGTGAAGCTCGATGCACTCCAGGTAGTCCTGCAGCACCTCGTCCCACGGCACCCCGAGGCGCAGCTTCGCCTGGGCCCTGCGGTACCGCGAGTAGAAAACCTCCTCGGGCCAGCCACCCGCCGCGATGCGCCGGGTGTACCACTCGATGGCCCGCGCATACTGGCCGGCGTCGAAGTAGCTCTGCGCCAGGTAGAACTGGTAGCGACGGTTGGCCGGGTCCTCCCGCAGGCCCGCCTCGAGCAGCGCGATGTCTCGCGGGAGCTTCGTCGATCGGTTGCTGCCGTCGGCGAAGTCGTCGAAGCTGATCCCGTCCAGGATCCCCTCGCGGGCCCCCGGCGCGTCACACCGCAAATACTCATGGGTGACTCCGACGTAGGTGTAGTCGAGGGTGCCGCTGACGATTCGCGGGTTGTAGTAGACGAGCGGTCCGCCCTGGCGGACCAGGTAGGTGTCGCGGTCGAGCCGCGCCTTGAACGCGGGATCGTCCACGCGGAGGACCATGTCCGCGTCCATCAGCAGGATGTAGTCGGCCTTGTGCTTGGCCAGCCGCAGCGCTTCCGTGCGGTTGTGGCCGAAGTCGACCCACGGACGCTGGTGGAGCTCGCCGGGAACGCCCCACCTGCGCAGGAGGTCGGCGATCACGACCTGCGTCCCGTCGGTCGACCCAGTGTCGCAGATCACCCAGGCGTCGATGTAGTCTCTGACCGAGGCCAGCGCGCGCTCGACGATGCGCGCCTCGTTCCGAACGATCATGTTCAAGCAGAGTGTCGTGGCCACGATGCTTTGCGTCCTCACGAGTGCGTGCGGGCGATTTGCTTGACTCGTCGCCGCCCCGCGATGTAGCGTTGCCGCGAGTCAGCGCCGCACACCAGTCAGGTTCATTGCTCGCCTGGAGGGCGAGACGGCCAGCATGATCTCACGCCGAAGGATGCTCGGGCAGGGTTTGGCTGCGGCGGTCACGTTCTCCGGCTTCTTCGACGTGCTTCGCGCGGCCTCGGCCGCTGATCTGCTCACCTACCAGGGCCGTCTGATGGCGCCCGACGGGTCTCCGTTGAGCGCCGCGTTTCCGATGTCGTTTCGCATCCTCGACGGAGCGAACGCTCCGCTCTGGCAAGAGAGCTATGCCGCGGTGCTCGTCGACCGCGGGTTCTTCCACGTCGATCTCGGCAGCATCACGCCATTCCCGCCCGGCCTCTTCGCCGACCCCGTGCGATTCCTCGAGGTCACCGTCAACGGCGAGCTGCTGTCGCCCAATCTGCGGATCACCAGCGCCGCCCGCGTGATCGATGCCGTGGCCGGGCCGCAGGGACCTACCGGCCTCTCCGGGGCTACAGGACCATCGGGCAGTACAGGGCCGACGGGAGGCTCCGGACCGACAGGCGCACAAGGAGCGACCGGAGCAGCCGGCTCGACCGGCGCCACTGGACCACAAGGCTCGACGGGAGCCACCGGTCCCGGAACGCCCGGTCCCACCGGGCCGTCTGGTCCTCAGGGAGCGACGGGAACCCAGGGATCTCCCGGGGCCACCGGGGCAACCGGCGCGATCGGCGCGACGGGTTCACAGGGAGTCCCGGGAGCCACGGGTGCTCAGGGCGCGACTGGAGCGTCCGGGCCCACCGGACCGGCCGGACCCACTGGACCGACGGGACCACAAGCCGGAGTCACCGGATCGACGGGGCCTGCGGGACCGACTGGAGCTGGGGGATCGACCGGTGCGACGGGACCGTGAGTGGTGACGCGCGCCGACTAATCGTCACCACCATCGGCATCCTGTGCAGTCTGTTGGCGAGCACCAGCGCGCAGGCACAGGGCGGTGCGACCAGCCCGAGCTTTCGCGTCGAGCAGCAACTCTCTTCCGGGGCGAGAACCGCGCTGTCTTCCTCGTTCCGGCTGAACGGCTGCCTCAACTACGATCCTTCGGGCGTGGCGGCGAGCGCCTCCTATCGGATCGAGGCTGGATGCGGCGCCGTCGTTCCGCTCGTCGTGCCGCCCACGCTCAGCAAGGCCTTCGGCCCAGCCACCATCGATGCGGGCGGGGTGTCCACTCTCACCATCACCTTGCTCAATCCGAATCCAACGGTCGCCATCCTGACCGCGCCGCTCGTCGACTCCGTGCCGAGCGGGGTGGTGATCGCGGCGACGCCGAATGTCGGCACCACGTGTGGCGGCGTTGGGACGCCGGTGGCGGTCGCCGGGGGATCCACGGTGACATTGCCGGCGGGTCGTTCGATTCCGGCCAACGGCAGCTGCACGCTGACGGTGAATGTGACCGCGGCCGTCGGAGGCTCGTACGTCAACACGCTGGCGGCCGGCGCGCTGGTGACCAGCAACGGCAACAACGCCGCGCCGGCCGTCGCCACGTTGACCGTCGTCCCCGTTGTCCCGCCGAGCCCGACCGCGCCCACGCTCGGCAAGGCGTTCAACCCGGCCACCATCGCCGCGGGCGGTGTGTCGACGCTCACCATCGCCTTGAGCAATCCTGATGTCGCGGTCGCCACGCTGACCGCGCCGCTCGTCGACACCGTGCCGAGCGGGGTGGTGATCGCGGCGACGCCGAATGTCGGCACCACGTGTGGTGGCGTCGAGGCGCCGGTGGCGGTCGCCGGGGCCACGACGGTGACATTGCCGGCGGGCCGCTCGATTCCGGCCAACGGCAGCTGCACGCTGACGGTGAATGTGACCGCGGCCGTCGGAGGCTCGTACGTCAACACACTGGCGGCCGGCGCGCTGGTGACCAGCAACGGCAACAACGCCGTGCCGGCCGTGGCCACGTTGACCGTCGTCCCCGTCGCTCCGCCAGGCCCGACTGCCCCCA
>DATHGT010000172.1:0-2155 GCA_035317605.1 Candidatus Acidiferrum sp.
TCGATGCGGCGGGGGAGCACCATGAAGACACTCATCCAGGGCGGCGACATCGTCGCCTATCACGACGGCGGGCACCGGCTCCTGCGCGGCGGCGTGCTGGTGCTGGAAGACGATCGCGTGGTGTTCGTCGGACGGCAATACGCGGGCCCCGTCGATCGGCGGATCGACGCGACGGGACAGCTCGTGATCCCCGGGCTCGTGAACATCCACTGCCACGCCACCACCGAGGCGGGCGGCCGGCTCATCGCCGACGCCGGGCGGCGCGATTTCTTCCAGAACGGATTTCTGAACTACAACGCCTCGCCGCCGGGAATTCCGGGGCTCGACGCGCGCGCCGATCGGACGCTCGGCGGGCGGTTCGCGCTGGTGGAACTGCTGCGCAACGGATGCACGACCGTGGTCGAGATCGGCGCTGCCGACGAGGCGCTCGTCGCCACGGCGGGCGAGATCGGCATCCGCGCCTACCTCACACCGGGATTCAAGTCGGCCAACTATCGGGTGGCGGCCGGCGGCCCGCTCGTCTACGAGTGGGACGAGGAGGACGGCTTCCGCGGCCTCGAGCGCGCGCGACGCTTCATCGAGCGCCATCACGGGACTCATGGCGACCGCGTGCGCGGGATGCTGTTCCCGCTGCAGGTCGACACGTGCACGGCCGAGCTGCTGCGCGCGACCCGCAAGGCCGCGGACGAGCTGTCCGTCGGCATCGAGATCCACGCCGGCCAGAATCTCCTGGAGTTCCACGAGATGCTCCGGCGGACCGGGCGCACCCCGGTGGAATTCCTCGCCGACTGCGAGCTGCTCGGCCGCGACGCGATCCTCGGCCACTGCATCATCTCCACCGCGCATCACCTGGCCGCGCTGCCCCAGGGGCGCGATCTCGAGATCCTCGCGGCCACGGGCGCCTCGGTCGCCCACTGCCCGCTCGTCTTCGCCCGGCGCGGCAACGCGCTCGAATCGTTCCACCGGTACCGCGCCGCCGGCGTCAATGTGGGACTGGGGACCGACACGTATCCGCGCGATCTCATCAGCGAGATGCGCTGGGCCTCGCTGGTCTGCAAGATCGTCGAGCACGACTTCACGGTGGCGACGTCCGGCGACGTGTTCGCCGCGGCCACGACAGGCGGCGCCCGCGCGCTCGGCCGCGACGACCTCGGACGCCTCGCGCCCGGCGCCAAGGCCGACGTGGTGATCGTCGACCTGGCCAAGCTCCGCATCGGACCGTACCGCGATCCCATCCGCGCGCTGGTCCAGTGCGGGACGGCGGACGACGTGGATCGAGTGCTGGTCGACGGCCGCGTGGTGGTCGAGGGTGGCCGCGTGGTCGGCGTCGACGAGCGACAGCTGATGGCCGACGCCCAGCGCGAGGCCGAGCGACTCTGGGACAGCGTCTCGAAGTGGCACTGGCAGGGCCAGACGGCGGAGGAGTTCGCGCCGACGTCGTTTCCGCCGCTCGAGATCGACCTGACCGACGTCGGGAGCTAGAAGGCGCACGGTGCGCGCGAAGAGACGATCGCCGAGCGCCCTGCGCGTGAGGCGCGGCACCCGGAAGGACGCGTCCACGATCGTCGCGCTGATCAAGGGCCTGGCCGAGTACGAGAAGCTCGCCCACGAGTGCCAGGCCACGGTGTCGGGCATCCGGCGCCACGGCTTCGGCGCGACGCGATACTTCGAGACGCTGATCGGCGAGCGCGACGGCGTCGCCGTGGGCTTCGCGCTCTACTTCTTCACGTTCTCGACGTTCCTGGCCCGGCCCACGCTCTATCTCGAAGATCTGTTCGTGCTGCCGGCCGAGCGCGGCCGCGGTGCCGGCAAGGCCTTGCTCGCGGCCCTGGCCCGCATCGCCGTGCGCAAGGGCTGCGGGCGTATGGAATGGGCGGTGCTCGACTGGAACGCGCCGTCGATCGGCTTCTACGAGCGCCTGGGCGCCCGGCTCCGCCGCGATTGGATCCTGACGCGTCTCACCGGCGCCCCGCTGCGAAAGCTTGCCCGCGAGTGATTGGGTAGCGCGGACCCGGGCGCCACGCAAACGAAGTCCGGCAGATGGGCAGCGCGGACCCGGGCACCACGCAAACGAAGTCCGGCAGATGGGCAGCGCGGACCTGGGCGCCACGCAAACGAAGTCCGGCAGATGGGCAGCGCGGACCCGGGCACAACG
>DATHGT010000173.1:0-58980 GCA_035317605.1 Candidatus Acidiferrum sp.
GGGGTTCCGCACGATCTCCTCCGGTGTGCCCTCGGCGATGCGCTCGCCGGCGTCAAGCACCACGATGCGCTGGGAGAAGCGCATCACCGCCCGCATGATGTGCTCGATCATGATGATCGTGATGCCGCTCTCGTTCAGCCGGAACAGGATGGCCAGGATGTCGTCCACCTCGGCGCTGGAGAGCCCGGCCATGGCCTCGTCGGAGATCAAGAGCTTGGGCCTGGCGGCGATCGCGCGGGCCAGCTCGAGCTTGCGCATCTCGATCTGGGTGAGCCCGGCCGGTCGCAGCCGCGCCTTCGGACCGAGCCCGATGGTCTCGAGGATCTCGGCGGCATCCAGCGCGCTGGCGCTCTCGCCCTCGCGAGCCGCGTATTCGAGGGGAATCTCGAGATTCTCCAGCACGGTCATGCTGGTGAACGGCTTGGGGATCTGAAAGCTGCGCGCGATGCCGAGACGCGCGCGCCGGTAGGCGGGCAGCGCGGTGATGTCGCGGCCCTCGAAGACGATGCGGCCACCGTCCGGGGGCAGCGAGCCCGACACGCAGTTGATGAGCGTGGTCTTGCCGGAGCCGTTGGGTCCGATGAGCCCGAAGCGCTCGCCCGCGTTCACGTGAATGGTCACCCCGTTGAGCGCGGTGAATCCGCCGAAGCGCTTGGTGAGTCCCTGGATTTCCAACAGCGCCGGCATCGTCTCAGCGGCCTCGCAGGCGCCGGGCCAGCCCGATCAGGCCCTCGGGAGCCAGCACCACGAAGGCGACCAGCACGACGCCGACGATGAACAGGCTCAGCTCGGACGAAATCGTGACGGTGGCGAGCTGCTGGGCCGTCCCCAGCAGGACCGCGCCGAGGACGGGACCGATCCAGCTGGTCGTCCCGCCGATCATCGGCATGGCCAGCGCGTTGACCGCGTAGTCGAGGGCGAAGGCCGAATTCGGCTCCACGAACGTCACGTAGTAGGGAAACGGCGCGCCGGCGACGCCGAAGAGGGCGCCGCTGATCGTGGTGGCCAGGAGCTTGAGACGGAGCGTGGGCACGCCCATGCACTCGGCCGCCTCCTCGTTGTCACGGAGCGCGGCCAGCCCTCGGCCGATCCAGGAGCGCTCGATGAACCAGGCCACGAGTACCGAGAGGACGGCGAGGCCGGCCATCACCGTGAACAAGAACGTCACGTAGCTGCCGAAGGGCGGACCGCTCGGCCGGATGACGCTCATGCCGCGCGAGCCGCCCACGTACTCCCAGTTGACGATCATGGTCTGGAGCACGATCGACAGCGCCAGCGTCGCGATCGAGAAGAAGACCCCCCGCAGTCGCAGGGTGAGATAGCCGATGCCGAGCCCGAGCAGTCCGGAGACGAGCCCGCCCGCGACGATCAGCACCGGCAGCGGCGCGCGCATCCACTGGATGAGCGCGACCGCGGTGTAGGCCCCGAGCGCGAAGAACGCGGGCGTGCCGAAGTTCACGTAGCCGGCGTAGCCGCCCAGGATGTTCCACGCGGTCGCGATCACCACGTACTGGAGCACCACGTAGCCGGCGAAGTAGATGTATGGGTTCACGCGGAGCTTGGCCAGCGCGATCGCGGCAATCACGACGGCCACGCCCAGGAGGACGGCGACGCCCTGGCGGCGCATCTATCGGCCGAACAGTCCCGCCGGCCGCACGGCGAGCGCGAAGAGCAGCAGGCCGAACGAGACCGCCAGCGACCACGAGGGACCGAAGAACGTGGCCATCAGGCTCTCGGCCACGCCGAGGATGATCGCGGCGACCAGCGTGCCGCCGATGCTGCCCATGCCGCCCAGCACCGTGATCGCGAACATCCGGCCGATGTAGTCGCGGTCGGTCGACGGGATCACCGGCGCGATGCTGATGAGGAGGGCGCCCGCCAGGCTGGCCGCCGCGATGCCGACGCCGAAGGCGATGGTCTTGATGTGCACGGGGTTGGCGCCCATCAGGCGCAACGCCCCCTGGTCCTGCGAGACGGCCACGATGGCGCGCCCGTAGAACGTCCGGCCGAGGAACAGGTAGAGGGCCAGCGTCATGGCCATCCCGACCACGCACGGCACGAGATAGCGGAACGCGATGCCCACGCCGCCGAACTCGAGTGACCGGCTCGTGTAGGCGGTCTGCACCAGGCGGTAGTCGACGCCGAAGGTCAGGCTGAGGCTCACCTCGATGATGAAGAGGAGGCCGAAGAAGAACACGAGACCGCGCAGCGATTCCTCGCCGCGCCGCTCGAAGCTCTCGTAGTAGATCCGGTAGACCACGGCGCCGAGCGCGTAGAACAGCGGCGTGAGGCCGATGCCGACGAGGATCGGGTCGAGCCCGAACGCGGTGTTCAGCCAGAAGGCCGCGTAGGCGCCCATGATCACGAACGCGGGCTGGGCGATGTTGGCGATGTCGAGGAGGCCGAAGATCAGCGAGACGCCCAGGCTCACCGCGGCGTAGAAACCGCCGAGCAGAAAGCCGGCCACCATCGCGTTGGCGAGCAAGTCCCAGGAGAACATGTCAGGAGTCCACGGCCGGCGCGCGGGCGATCCGCGAGGGCGGGCGCCCGCGCGCCGTTGGACGTCGCGCTATTTCATCGCCGCGGAGTACGGATAGATCATGGCGCCCGACTTGAACTCGTCGGGATAGAGCACGACCTTCTTGCCGGGACCGCGGAACTGCTCGATCCCGTTGCCCTGCACCTTCTGGTACTGGACCATGAGCGTCCGCCCCTTGGCCCACTCACCGTTCTTGCCGAACTTCACCTTGCCGACGATGGTGTTGAACTCGGTGGCCCGGATGTAGTCGGCGATCTTCTGCTGGTCGAGGCCCTTGGTGGCCTCGACGGCCTGGCCCAGGATCTGGACCATCGTGTACGAGTAGGGCGGCAGGTAGTACCCGAGGGGATCGACGCCGGCCTTCTCGGCCCGCGCCTGGTACTCCTTGAAGAACTCCTTGATGCCGGGGATGGCGAGGAACGTGGGCTCGGGGGCCCAGAAGTCGTAGTTCACCACGCCGTTCAGCAGCGGACCCATGCTGGCCATGATGCTGGTGAACTGAAGTCCCACCATGCCGCCGCCGAAGATCTTGGGCTGGAGCCCGACCTCGTGGGCCGCCCGCAGCATGCCGACCGAGTCCGGCGGATACGAGGCCACGAAGACGACGTCGGGGTTGGTGGCCTTGATGGCCCGCACGATCGGCGTGTAGTCGGCGGTGCTCGGCGGGTAGTTCTTGTCGTAGACGGTCTTGAAGCCGAACTTCTTCACCAGCTCGCGCGCGCCCACCATCGCGTTCTGCGGATACTCGGCGTCGGCGCCGACGAGGGCGACGGTCTGCGGGCGCGGGTTCTGCTTGGCGGCCAGCTCGAAGAACCCGATGGGCATGCTGGTCTGGGGCTCCGGCCCGGCCGGCTGGATCTGGAAGTAGTTCGGGTACTGATACTTCTCGTTGTTGGCCAGGCCGAACATACCCATGAGGACGAGCTTGCGCTCCATGGCGATGGGCATGAGCGGCGCGATGAGGTTGGTGCCGTAGCCCGAGATGATCAGGTCGACCTTGTCGACCTCGAGCAGCTTGGTGTAGATGCCGGGCACGGTGGCCGGGTTGGTCTGGTCGTCGTAGACCACGATCTCGACGGGCCGCCCCAGGAGCCCGCCCTTCTTGTTGACGTCGTCCTTCCAGATCTGGACGGCGAGCAGCGCGGGCTTGCCGTTGGCCGAGAGCCCGCCGGTCAGCGCCATGCCGAACCCGATCTTGATCGGGTCGGCGGCGCGGGCGACGAACGCCCCCGAGCTCACGAGCGCCAGCGTCCCGAGGACGATTGCGATAACGGTCACGATACGGATCGATGGCAGCTTCATCCGAGCCTCGCTCTCTGCGCGCTCGACCGCGCGCCCACAAGCAAAATGGTCGCGCCCAAACTGCGCCACCGTCGCGAGCTTGTCAAGACCGCGAAGCGTTCACGAGGGGCGCCCCGGCTTCACCGGGGCGTCTCCGAGCCTGCCGGGGGGATTGGGGGGCCCGTACCAGGCCCCCCATGTCGGCTAATTAGACGGTCAGTTCAATGGTGGGTATACGGGCTCTTCGGCTTCGGAATCACCTGGACCAGCTCCATCATCCCCCGGTCCTCGTGGGCCAGGATGTGGCAGTGGATGACGTACTGACCGGTGAAGTCCACGAAGCGGCTCTTGAACTTGAAGTAGCCGGGGATGGTGAGCCGGCACTGGAACTTGATGTCCACCCCGGATCTATCCGGTTTCGGCACCGGGAAGTTCATGCACGCCACGTGCGGCCGGATCGCCGCCGGCTCGCACTCCTCGACCTTCTGGCAAGGCAAGACCTCCTGGCGCGAGGTGGGAATCGAGAACGTGTCCCACCACACCCAGGGCTGGGGCAACGGCCCGCACGCCCGCCACGTCTCGGGCTTGGTCGGATCCGCGTAGCAGGGGCCGTTCGGATCCATGGCCTCCTTGGAGTTCGGCTGGAAGAGCTCGACGATCTGGAAGGGATTGATGTGGATGTGGAAGGGGTGCGCGATGTTGTCGGTCTTGTTCGAGATCTTCCACGCCTCGACCGTGTCCAGGAACATCGTCTGATCGACGACCTGATCGCTGTACAGCTTGTCGTTGATCTGGTGGACCGGCATCATGCCTTTCGGGGGAACCTGCGCCTTGGAGACGTGGCTGCGGTCGGAGAACGGCTTGGTGTCGAACCGGAGGTGTCGCTCGACGACGATCAGCTCCTCGATGTCCTTGAGGAAGGGCGGCAGCTTCGGGAAGTCCTTCTCGTCCATGAAGGGCATGGGCGGATCGATCGTCCGCGCGCTGTCCCGCCTGACTCGCACCGTCAGCAACGTCGTGATCGGGCTCGGGTCCGTGTCGGGCAGATCGTTGACCGTCGCCATGATCGGAATGTTGTAGTCGCCCTCGGCGTCGGGGGCCTGGACGAGCACGTCGGCGCGATTGGCCGCGGCCAGGTTGAACGAGTTGTTGGGCGCGCCCACCAGCGTGTAGTTCTGCGGCGCGAACTGGACGCCGTCCTGGGCGGTCTGCCGCCATGAGACCCGCGCCTTGGTGTTCTTGTTGTGCTGGGGCGCGTCACCCCTGAACTGCACGAAGCTGCGCTGGTTGCTGTTGACGATGCGCCAGAGCGCCACCTGGTTCGGCCGCATGGTCACCACGGGGGCCAGCCGTCCGTTGACGGACAGCGGCGCCGGGTTGCCGATGTTGGCCGCGCTGAGCAAGTTCAGCCCGCTCGACAGCTGCTGAATGACCAGCACGTGCTCCTCGAGGCCCCAGTTCTGGTGCTGCGGGGTGGCCTTGTAGTAGTCCCGGAGCGCGTCGTCGTACTCGCCCTCGATGATGAACGCGCCGGTCATGCCGTTGCCGACGTTCAGCGCGGTCGAGCCGTGCTTGTGGGCGTGGTACCAGTGGGTGCCCGGCGACTGACCCATCTTCACCTTGGCCGGATCGTAGGCGGGGAGCCGGAAGCAGTGGGGGAACCCGCCGATCGAGTACTGCGGCCACACGCCCCGGGCGATCTGGTCTTTGTTCACCGGCCACAGCTGCATGTTCTCGGGCAGCTTGCCGCGCTCGCCCTTGTAGGGCGCGGTCTTGTCGTAGAGATTGAGCAGCTCTTCCTGCTTGTTCCGCCAGTCGGCCGGTATCTGCTCCCATTTGGTCGGCGAGCCGTTGGCGTCGCACCACTCGAAGAAGTCGGCGAACTGCTTCTTGACGAAATCGTCGGACGGCTCCAGCTTGCCGCCCTCCCGGAGGGCGGGGCGGATGTAGAGCAGCACGTTGTCGCCGGTCGTGCTCGGCGTGGTGTGGGTGCCGTGGAAGTGCAGGTTCGCGGTGCTGGAGCCGTGCAAGCAGTCGGGGAAGCTGTCGTTGCGCGGATAGATCAGCACCGACTGACCCTGATTTTCCTTCTTCGACCGCTGGGCTCGCGCCTCGTCACACCCCGGGGTCTTGCCTTGAAGATCCTGGTCCAGGGTGTTCGGGAACTTGCTGACGTCGACCTGGTTCAGGAAAGCGATCTGGACGAGGTCGCCGACGCGCGCCCGCAGCGTCGGTCCGGGGAGCGGATCGCCGGTGGACGTCCAGGGCGGGGTCGTGTCCAGGCCCTTGAAGTACCGGAGCTGGGGATAGTTGCAGGGCGTCCCCCCCGTGCCTCCGGCCAGCGAGCGCTGCTCGTCGGTGAGAACGATCGTTCCTCGAAGGCGGCCCGGCTGACCCGGGCTGCCGGCGGTACGGGTGATCTCGGGGACTTTGAGCAGAGGCCGCCCCGGGGCGCAGTTGGGCAGCGCTTGCTGGGTGTCGGCGGGCAACGCGACGAAGATGGTGGCCAGAAGGACGATCGTGCTCAACAGGATTCTCATGGCTTCCTCCGTCCTCAGCAGATCAGGGGGCCGGCGTCGTCGAGATCACGATGCTCCCGGTCTCGTTCTGATGCCCGGCGATGGTGCAGACGTAGTTCAGCGTCCCGACCACGGTGGTCGAGAAGACGGGCGACACGTCGCCGCCCGGCGCGATCTGGTTGGACATGAAGAAGGTGGGATTGCCGGGCACGCCGGGCCAGTGGGCCTGGGTGTCGTTGTTGGTCCAGAAGATCTGGTCCGCCGGGTTCGCCTGGAGGGGATTGGGATCGAAGGTGACCCGGGGCGATGCGCCCGGCGCGTTGGGTTTGATGACGATCCGCCGCTCGATGGCCATCTGTCGTTCCTCCTCGCTCAGAGGACTCCATGAACCGACTGTGGCCAGACTGTGGCGTGACGATGTGCCTACTGTCAACCCGCTGGGCGCGAAGGGTTACTTGAGCTTGAGGTCCTCGTAGGGCGCCGACCACGGATAGTCGGCGATGAGCCCCAATCCCGACTCGGCCACCCGCGCGCCGTATCCTTGCAGGACCGCGAGCTGCCAGATGGGCAGGTACATGACTTTGTCGTGCACCAGCTGCTGGATGCGATGGAGGATCGCCTCGCGCTTCTTGCGATCGTGCTCCACCGCTTGCTCCCTGAACAGCCCGTCGATGTCGGGATAGCCTCCGTACGCGTAGACGCCGCCGCTGAACGTGAACGACTCGATGCGGGTGGCCGCGTTGCCGAAGACCCCGCTCAGGCCGTAGACGATGTTCTTGAGCTTCTTCTCCTGGTAGGCCTTGAGGAACCCGGCCCGCTCGAGGGGACGCAGCTTCACCCGGATGCCGGCCGCCTGGAGGTAGTTGAGCACGGCCTCGCTGTACCCGCTGGTCGCGGCGTCGCACCAGAGGTCCCCGGCCTCGAAGCCCTTGGGATACCCCGCCTCCGCGAGCAGCAGCTTGGCGCGGGCCGGATCGTAGGGAATGGCCGGTGGCTGCCAGTAGAAGTCGAAGCTGGTCGGGATGATGCTGCCGCTGATCTTGGAGAACCCGAGGCTCTCGGCCTGGTTGACGGCCTGGCGGTCGACGGCATGGTTCGCGGCCAGCCGCACCCGCCGGTCGTGCCACGGAGAGCGTGGATCCCACTGGTCGACGAAGACGAGCCAGTGAGTGCTCACGAACGGCGTCGGCCTGAGCGTGAGCCCCGGCGTGCGACGGACCTCCTCGCCGATCTCGCCGGACAGCCCGTACGCGAGGTCCGCCTCTCCGCGCTTGAGCATGGCCAGCCGGGTGGCGATGTCCGGGACGGCCTTGAGCACCAGTCGCTTCACGCTCGGGGCCTTGCGCCAGTAGCCGTCGAAGGCCTCGAGCACCAGCTCGATGCCGGGCGTGAACGACACGAACCGATAGGGCCCGGCGCCGATCGGCGCCTTCTTGAAGCCGTCCTCCCCGACCTTCTCGACGTATTTCTTGGGGACGATCCAGCCCGCGCCCGTCGCCGGCGTGCCGTAGAACGTCATGAAATCTCCCCACGGCTGCTTCAGGCGGAACCGGACGTGCCCGGTGTCGACGACCTCGACCGAGGCCACCCGGTCCTTGAGCACCTTGGCCGAGATGCCGCGATAGCGCTCGAACGAGAACTTCACGTCCTCGGCGGTGACCGGGTCGCCGTTGTGGAAGCGCGGGCCCTTGCGCAGCGCGAACTCGTAGACGAGCCCGTCGGGCGACATGCTCCACGACTCGGCCAGGCTCGGAGCCATGGCCTTGCCCGGCATGGGCTTGAGCATCGCGTCGTGCATCGCGTAGAGGAACAGGAAGGGCGTGATCAGTCCCGGCGTCTCGGCCGGCTCGAAGAGCGCCGGCGCCGGCGTGAAGTGCAGCGCCCACGTCATCTGCCCTGCGGGTGCCTCCGCGTCTGCCCGCGAGACGGCGAGGACACACAGCAACGTGACCGCTCCCCTCAGCATTCGCGTTCTCGTGCGCGTCGCCTCCATCAGGCCAGCCCCTGCTTCACGCGGTCGGGAGTGAAGGGCAGCGCGCGCAGGCGCTTGCCGGTGGCGTGAGCGATCGCGTTGGCGATGGCGGCGGCGGCCGGGCCCTGCGACCCCTCGCCCACGCCGAGGAACCGCTCGGTGGGACGGTCGATCAGGACGACCTCGACCTCCGGCACCTCGTCGAACCTCAGGATCGGATAGTCGGCCCACGAGCGCGTGGTGACGCGGGTGCGATCGAAGCGCACCGATTCCTTGAGCGTCCAGCTCGTGGACTGGATGATGCCGCCCTCGATCTGATTCACGACCCCGTCGGGATTCACGATCTGCCCGGCGTCGACGGCCGAGACCACGCGGGTGACGCGCACACGCCCGGTGGTTCGGTCGATCTCCACGTCGGCGACCACCGCGCAGTAGCACGCCAGGTTCTTGTACTTGGCGAACGCGAACCCGCGCCCGCGGCTGCCGTCACCGCGCGCGCTCGCCCGCCAGCCCGCCTTCTGCGCCGCCGCCTCGATCACCGCGCGGGCGCGCATGTCGGTGGTGTGACGCAGGCGGAACTCCACCGGGTCGGCGCCGGCCGCGGCGGCCAGCTCGTCGACGAATGACTCGAGCGCGAACACGTTGGCGTAGCCGCCGAGCGTGCGCAGCGCGGAGGTCCGCAGCGGCGCGTCCACGACGTAGTGCTTGGTGACTTTCACGTTGCCGAACTCGTAGAGCGGGACCGCGTTGCGGGCCGCGCCGCCGGAGGGCTGCGGGACGTCCGCCGGAACCCCTGGGTCGAGCGGTGTGGCGAGGTAACGCGCGGCGAGCAGGTTCACGCCCGACGACGAGCCCGGCCGCGTGCTGTGCGGATGGCTCCACAGCTCGTGCGACCACGCGACCACGCGGCCCTCGGCGTCGAGGCCGCCCGCGAGCTTCATCACCATGGCCGAGCCGTACGGCTCCCACGCGAACTCGTCGTCGCGCATCCACTGGAGCTTCACCGGCTTGCCGCCGGTCGCTCGCGCCAGCAGCGCGGCGTCGAGGGCGACGTCGTCGGCGCCGTTGTGGCCGTAGCAGCCGGCGCCCTCGGCGTGGATGCACCGGATCTGCTTGGCCTCGACCCCGAGGGCCTTGGCCAGCTCCGCGCGCAGCGGGAACACGCCCTGGCTGTGAGTCCACACCGTGAGCTTGTCGCCCTCCCAGTGCGCGAGAGCGCACGACGGCCCGATCGACGCGTGACATTGATACGGCCGCGTGTAGAGCGCTTCCAGCTTCTTCACGGGCGCCGCCGCGGTGGCCGACGGCTTGTCGACCACGGTCTCGACCGGCACCGTCGCGGCCATCAGATGGGTGTACAGCGCGTCGCCCGACGGCGGGAGCGACGCGGTCTCCTTCCACCGGGCGCTCTGCTTCAAGGCGTCGCGCGCGCGAATGGCCTGCTCTTCACGCGCCGCGGCCACGGCGAGGAAGCTGCCGTCACGGACCACGGCCACGACGCCGGGCATGCTGCGCACCCGCGTCTCGTCGACCGACACGAGCTGAGCGCCGGGCGAGGGCGGACGCACGACGCGCCCGAAGACCATGCCGGGCAGCCGCACGTCCTGCACGTAGGCCGCGCCGCCCGTGAACTTCTTGGGGATGTCGCGACGGGCGATGCTCTTGCCGACCCATCGGTGCGCGGTGGCCGGCTTCGGCGTGGCCTTGGCGTTGGCCTCGCGCTTGAAATCGACGGCGCCGGCGAGGTCCCAGTACGTCGCGCTGGCGCCGCCGGGAGCGCTGACCGTCCCGTCGTTGACCTTGAGATCCGCCGCCGGCGCGTTGAGCTTCGCGGCCGCGGCCGTGACCAGCATCTCGCGCGCCTCGGCGCACGCGAAGCGCAGGGCCGTCCCGCTCTGCTCGACCGAGAGGCTGCCCGCGGTCTGCCCCTCGTTCGGGGTGCGCGCGGTGTCGCCGTGGACGACGTCGATGCGCGCGAGGTCCACGTCCAGCTCGTCGGCGGCGATCTGCGACAGCGCGGTGCCGATGCCCTGGCCCAGCTCGATCTTCCCGGTGAAGATCGTGACTCGACCATTCGGCTCGATGGCGAGCCAGGCGCTGAGTCGCCGGTTGTTGTTGAGGCTTCCCGGCAGCCGCGGCGGCTCCTGAGCGAGCCCGAGCTTGGGAGCCAACGCGAAGCCGATGACGAGCGCGCCACTTCGCGTGAGGAAGTCGCGACGCGAGGCGCTCATGACCGCATCTCCCTGGCCGCGCGCTGCACCGCGCGCACGATGCGATTGTGCGAGGCGCACCGGCAGAGATGGCCGTTCAGCGCCTGGCGGACCTCGCCGTTGGTCGGGCTCGAGTTGCGATCGAGCAGCGCCTTGGCCGCGATGACCATCCCGTTGCCGCAGAAGCCGCACTGGCAGGCCTGCTCGGCGATGAACGCTTTCTGGAGCGGATGGAGCTTCTCGACGCTGCCGAGACCCTCGATGGTCGTGACCGATCCCTTGACCGCGGAGACCGGGGTCACGCACGAGCGCACTTCCTTGCCGTCGACCAGCACCGAGCACGCCCCGCACTGGGCGAGTCCACAGCCGAACTTCGGCCCGTTCAGCTCGAGATCGTTGCGCAGCACGTAGAGCAGGGGCGTGTCGGGCTCCACCGTGACCGTTCGCCGCTCTCCGTTGACGCGTAGCGCGAAAGTCGCCATGTTCTCCTCCTCGCTCGCGGACGGGAGTCTACCAAGGCGCGTGTGATAATGCGCGCAGCTCGGAGGGGAGGGGGCCCATGGGGGAGGGATCGAGGATCACCACGCGCAGGGAGTTTCTCGGAACCACGGCCGGCGCCCTCGCCGGTCTCGCGTTCATCCCGTGCGATCTGTTGACGGCGGCCCCGGCGCTCGCCCAGGCCCCGCGGCGCCAGGTCGTGGTGAGCGGCAAGCGCGCGAAGGTCGTCGACGTGCACGCGCACTGCGCGGTGCCGGCGGCGATGGCGCTGATGAACCTGAAGCTCGGCGAGGGGGGCCAGCGCCCCGACCTCGACGTGGCCACCGAGGCCGCGGTGCGGCTGCGGGCCATGGACGAGCAGGGCATCGACATGGAAGCGCTCAGCATCAATCCCTACTGGTACAAGGCCGAGCGCGATCTCGCGAAGCGGCTCATCCAGATCCAGAACGAGAAGCTCGCCGAGGCGTGCGCCACGCACCGCGACCGGTTCGTGGCCTTCGCGAGCGTGGCGCTCCAGCATCCCGACCTCGCGGCCGAGCAGCTCGAAGAGGGCGTGAAGAAGTACGGGCTGCGCGGCGCGGCCATCGGGGGCAGCGTCAACGACGACGAGATCAGCGATCCGAAGTTCCATCCGTTCTGGGCCAAGGCCGAGCAGCTCGGCGTGCTCGTGTTCATCCATCCGCAGGGTCCGGGCGCGCCCACGCAGCTCGCGCGCCGCTTCAAGGGCAACGGCTATCTCCAGAACGTCATCGGCAACCCGCTGGAGACCACCATCGCGCTCTCGCACCTGATCTTCGAGGGCACGCTCGACAAGTTCCCCGGGCTCAAGATCTGCGCGGCCCACGCGGGCGGCTTCCTGCCCTCGTACGCGGGACGCTCCGACGTGGGCTGCTTCACCCGACCCGACCTCTGCCCCGGCGGGCCGTGGGGACCGATCAAGAGGAAGCCGTCGGAGTACCTCAAGCAGCTCTACTTCGACTCGATGGTGTTCACGCCCGAGGGGCTGCGCCACCTCGCCGCGGAGGCGGGCGCGAGTCAGGTCGTGCTGGGCACGGACTTTCCGTTTCCGTGGACGAAGACCGCGGTCGACCACGTGCTGGCCACGCCCGGCCTGAGCGACGAGCAGAAGCTCGCCGTCCTCGGCGGCACCGCGATGAAGCTCCTGGGGATCAACGCGTAGGAGACGCCTACATGCTCGTCGAGTACGTCTGCGAGGACCACGTGGTCACGGTCACTCTGAACCGGCCGGAGAAGCTCAACGCCTTCAGCGACGAGCTGGTGGTGGCCTTGAACGACGCGCTCCGGCGCTTCGACGCCGACCCCGAGGCGTACGTGGCCATCATCTGCGGGAACGGCCGCGCGTTCTCCAGCGGCGCCGACGTCCAGCAGCGCCAGCTCCGATCGCGCGAGGAGTTCCAGCGTCTGGGTGGGCCGCAGGGCTTCGGCGCGCACTCCGGCGACCTGTTCACGAAGTCGGTGAACTGGAAGCCGGTGATCGCGGCTCCCCACGGTTACGTGCTGGGGCTGGCCGTCGGCATCGTGCTGGAATCCGACCTGATCGTGGCGGAGGCGGGGACGAAGTTTCAGATCACGGAGACCCCGCGCGGACTCGGCGGCGCCAAGTACTGGGGGCTGATGCACTTCCGCGGCGCGGGCGCGTTCGGCACGGAAGTCGCGCTGACCGGGCGCTTCTTCACCGCCGAGGAGGCGTTCGCCGCGGGCCTGATCAACCGGGTGGCGCCGACGGGGACGCACCTGGACGCCGCGCGCGAGCTGGCGCGGGCCGTGTGCCAGAATCCGCCGCTCAGCGTGCGCGCCACCGTGCGCTCGCGCCGCTGGTACCTCGATCAGCTCGGGCGCGAGATCACCATGCAGACCGCCCCCCTCAAGCTCTACCTCACCGAGGATTTTCAGGAAGCGGCGCGCGCCTTCGCCGAGAAGCGCAAGCCCGGCCCCTTCAAGGGCCGGTGAGCGCGCAGCGGGGCGGCGGCAACGCGCCGCCCCGCTCGCGCTGCTCCCTACTTCGTGGTGACGGTGGTGGCGACGGGCTTGCCGTCCTTGTCTTCGTACGACACCGTGACCTCGGAGCCTTCCTTGATACCCTCGATCGCGACGCCCTCGGAGAGCCAGACCTTCGTGCCATTCTCCAGCGTCAACGTGCGCTCGGCGGTGTCCACGGCCTGCACCTTGCCCTCCATGTCGGCGGCGAGGGCGGCCAGCGGAGCGAACACGGCGATCAGCATCACGATGGCGATGACGATGTGACGAGTCATGGACGAATCCTCCTGAGCCGGCGGCAGAAGCCGGCGCGGCTCGCGCGTGGTTTCGATTTCGCTCGGGATCTACGCGGCGGCGGAAGCGAGGGCGGGCGGTCCCCGCGGGGCCGGGCGGCCCAGCGGGACGCGATCGACACGGGGCGAGGTCGCGTGAACGACCTCGAAGGCGAACGCGCGGCCGGCATCGAGCAGCGAGGGCGGCTTGTCGTCGTTGAGCGCGATGAGGCGCACGCGGATCTCGTCGCCGTCCAGCGCGTCGGCGCTCTCGAGCCCGATCGTCCACGTGCGGAGGTTGAAGTGCGCCTCGGACAGCCGGCGCTCGCCGGCGACGAGCAACATCAGGAGCAGGAAGAACCACACGCCGCCCGTTCCACGGCGACGGAACGCGGCGAGCGTGATGAAGGCGCGCATCCTGATCATCGTAGCCCCACCAAGAAATAGCGGCAACGAATTGGTCACACGCCGCGCCCTTCGAGCGCGGGCTTTGCCCGCGCAATAGGGCGAAGCCCCCTCCGAGTCTGCTAGGATGGAAAGGATGGAGCAGCGCGAATCGATCCGTAACATCGCGATCATCGCCCACGTCGACCACGGCAAGACCACCCTCGTGGACGCGATGCTGTGGCAGTCCGGCCTCTTCCGCCAGAACGAGACCGTCGCCGAGCGCATCATGGACTCGATGGATCTCGAGCGGGAGAAGGGCATCACGATCATGGCCAAGAACACGGCCGTGAACTACAAGGGCGTGCACATCAACATCGTGGACACGCCGGGCCACGCCGACTTTGGCTCCGAGGTCGAGCGCACGCTCACGCTGGTCGACGGCGTGCTGCTGCTGGTCGACGCCGCCGAGGGCCCGCTGCCCCAGACCCGCTTCGTGCTCAAGAAGGCGCTGGAGGCGGGGCTACCCCCGATCGTGGTCATCAACAAGATCGACCGCGGCGACGCCCGGCCGGCCGAGGTGCTGGACGAGGTGTACGACCTCTTCATCGATCTCGACGCTGCCGAGGATCAGCTGGAGTTCCCGGTCCTCTACACCAACGCCCGCACGGGGACGGCCACGACCGACCTCAAGATCGACGGCACCACGCTGGAGCCGCTCTTCGAGACGATCCTGGCCACGGTGCCGCCGCCGAGTGTCGATCCGGCCATGGGGCTCCAGTTCCGCGTGGCCATGCTCGACTGGGACGATTACGTGGGCCGGCTCATCATCGGCCGCATCGTCAGCGGCGCCGTCCGCCAGGCCGAGCGCGTGAGCGTCGTGCATCGCGACGGGACGGTCGAGCAGGCGAAGGTCACCGTGCTCTACGGCTACGAGGGCCTCAAGCGCGTGGAGATCGAGCAGGCGGGCGCGGGCGATCTCGTGGCCATCGCGGGCATCGAGACGATCGAGATCGGCGAGACGGTGGGGGACCTCGAGAACCCCGTCGCGCTGCCGCTGATCCGGATCGACGAGCCCACGGTGTCGATGCTCTTCTCCTCCAACGTCTCGCCCTTCGCCGGCCGCGAGGGCCGCTTCGTGACCTCGCCTCAGCTCCGCGAGCGGCTCCTGAAGGAACGGAAGATCAACCCGGGCATCAGGGTGGAGGAGACCGACTCTCCCGACACCTTCCGCGTCTCCGGCCGCGGCGAGCTCCAGCTCGCCATCCTCATCGAGATCATGCGGCGCGAGGGCTTCGAGATGGAGGTCGGCAAGCCCGAGATCATCACTCACCAGGAGGGCGGCCGCACCCTCGAGCCGATGGAGCACCTCGTGATCGACATCCCGGAGGACTTCATCGGGGCGGTCACCCAGAAGATCGGTCCGCGCAAGGGCCTCATGACCAAGATGGTGAACCACGGCACCGGCCGCGTGCGGCTCGAGTACCGCCTGCCCTCGCGGGGCCTCATCGGATATCGCACGGAGTTCCTCACCGATACCCGCGGCACGGGCCTGCTCAACCACCTGTTCGACGGCTGGGACGAGTGGCAGGGCGATATCGCCCACCGCCAGAGCGGGGCGCTGGTCGCCGACCGTGCCGGCCGCTCGACGGGCTACGCGATCGACAATCTCCAGGCCCGCGGGGTGATGTTCCTGGGCCCGGGCGAGCAGGTCTACGAGGGCAGGGTCGTCGGCGAGAACAGCCGCGAGAACGACCTCGACGTCAACATCACCAAGGAAAAGAAGCTCACCAACATGCGGGCGTCCACCGCCGACGAGAGCATCAAGCTCACCCCGCCCCGCATCATGAACCTCGAGCAGTGCCTCGAATGGATCCGCGAGGACGAGCTGCTCGAAGTCACCCCGAAGTCCCTCCGCCTCCGCAAGCGCTCCCTCTCCGGCCGCCGCCGCTTCTGAACTCGGAGGGGGGTTCGCCCTCTGAAGTGGATCCTGTACGCAGCCATCGCGGCGGGAGTGTTCGTCGTGCTCAGCGTGATCAGCTTCTGGCTGGCGGTGCGGCCGCCGCGGATGACGATCCCGCTGGCGCCCGCCGACGTCAGGCTTGCGGTCGAAGAGATCTGGATTCCAACGTCGGATGGGTTGCGGCTGTCGGCCTGGCTGGCGGTGAAGCCTGGGGCGCCCGCGATCGTGTTGCTGCACGGCTATCCGGCCGAGAAGGCGGACATGCTGCCGCTGGCGGCGGCGCTGGCGCGGCGGTTCACGGTGCTGCTCGTCGATCTGCGGTACTTCGGACGGAGCGAGGGGCGCGTCACCACGCTGGGATTTCGTGAGCGCGGGGATCTGCGCCGGGCGATCGACGAACTCGGGCGCCGCGGGTTCGATCGAGTCGGGGTGTTCGGCTTTTCGCTGGGTGGGGCGATCGCGATCACGACGGCGGTCGAGGAGCCGCGCATCGCCGCCCTCGCCGCCTACTCGCCCTTTGCCGACCTCCGCATGCTCGCCCACGAGCTGTACGCGTGGATGGGGCCGTTGCGGTACCCTTTCGTCGGTCTCATGCGTCTCTGGTCGCGTCTGTTCCTCGGCGCCGACGTCACGGCGGTTCCGCCCGTGGCCGCCGCCGCGCGGCTTTCGATCCCCGTGTACCTGATCGCCAGCCGGGACGACGAGCAGATTCCCTTCCGTCACGCGGAACGGCTGCGCGCGGCGCTGGCCGCCAACCCGCGCGCGGAATACGAGTTCATGGACCAGGGACGGCACGGCGTCATGGCGCCCGACGTCGAGCAGCGCCTCGAGCGGTTCTTCCTGCGGGCATTCGCGCTCGAGCTGGGACCGGACGCGCCGCGACGGCGCGCCGACGCGGGCGATCAGACCGGCCCATGAACATTCGGGTGGGCACCTCCGGATACAACTACACCGAGTGGAAGGGGAGCTTCTATCCGACGGATCTGTCCGCCGCGAAGATGCTGCCGTACTACTCGGCGCGCTTTCCCACCGTGGAGATCAACGCGACGTTCTACCGGATGCCGACGGCGAAGACGCTGGCGGGCTGGGACGCGGCCACCCCCGCGAGCTTCGTGCTCGCGCTGAAGGCGCCGCAGCGGATCACTCACTTCGCCCGCCTGCGCGGCGTCGACGAGCCGCTGCGCTTCTTCTGCGACGTCGCGCGGACGCTCGGAGCCAAGCTCGGCCCGCTGCTGTTCCAGCTCCCCCCGAATTTCAAGAAGGACACCGACCGGCTGGCCGAGACGCTGTTCCTGCTCCCGCCTGATCTGAAGTCCGCGTTCGAGTTCCGTCACGAGTCCTGGCTGGCCGACGACGTCTACGACCTGCTGCGCCGCCGCAACGCCGCGCTCTGCATCGCCGACAGCGAAGCGATGTCGACGCCGCTGATCGCGACCGCCGACTTCGGTTATCTCCGCCTTCGCGACGAGGGTTACACCGACTTGGATCTCGGGCGCTGGGCCGAGACGATCCGCGGACTCGGCGGGACCTGGGGCGAGGCGTTCGTCTACTTCAAGCACGAGGAAGCCGGCACCGGCCCCGCGTTCGCCCGCCGGCTGACCGAGCTCCTGGCCGCCTGATGCCGGACCCGCACGCCGTCGGCGTCACCGGCGCCGGCAAGACGTACGGCGGCGGAGTCGAAGCGATCCGGGACGTCACCTTTCACGTCGCTCCCGGCGAGTTCCTGACCTTGCTCGGGCCGAGCGGCTGCGGCAAGTCCACGCTGCTGATGATGATCGCGGGCCTGCTCTCGCCGAGCCGCGGCGAGGTGACCATCGACGGCGCGCGGGTGGAAGCGCCCCGGCCGGACGTCGGCATCGTCTTCCAATCGCCCACGCTCTTGCCGTGGCGCACCGTGCTCGGCAACGTGCTGATCCCCATCGAGATGCTGCGTCGCCCGCGCCGCGAGTGGGAAGGCCGCGCGCGCGAGCTGCTGACCATGGCCAAGCTGGGTGACTTCGAGGACAAGCTGCCTCACGAGCTGTCGGGCGGGATGAAGCAGCGGGTGGCCATCTGTCGCGCGCTGATCCACGATCCCAAGCTGCTGCTGATGGACGAGCCGTTCAGCGCTCTCGATGCGCTCACCCGCGACCAGATGGGCCAGGAGCTGCTGCGCATCTGGGAGCGCTACCGCAAGACCGTGGTGTTCGTCACCCACTCGATCCGTGAGGCCGTCTTTCTCTCCGACCGGGTGCTGGTGATGAACGCGCGGCCGGCCACCATCGCCCTCGAGACCGCCATCAAGCTCCCCCGGCCGCGCACGATCGAGATGCAGGAGTCCGGCGAGTTCAACCGCCACGTCGGCGTCCTTCGCCACGCCATCGAGGCGTACGCGTGAGCGCGCGGTCGCTGGGCTGGCCGATCGCGGTCGGTATCGCCTTCTTCGCGCTGTGGGAGTCGATCGTGGTGGCGCTCGGAGTCAAGCCGGTCGTCTTGCCACCGCCGACCCTGATCGGCCGGGTGCTGTGGACGCGCGCGCCGCTGATCGTCGAGCACCTGTGGCCCACGTTCTACGAGATCGTGCTGGGCTTCCTGCTCTCGGTGGTGGGCGGGATGCTCGTGGCCGTGGTGATCACGTACTCCACGATCGCGCGCAAGGGGTTCTATCCGCTCATCGTGGTCTCCCAGATCATCCCGAAGGTGGCGGTGGCGCCGCTGCTCGTCGTCTGGTTCGGGCTCGGCGGCCCCTCGCGGCTGCTGCTGGCGTTCCTCATCGCGTTCTTTCCGATGGTGATCAACACCGCCACCGGTCTCACCGGCGTCGACGACGACCTCGTGCGCATGGCGCGCGCCTACATGGGCAACCGCTGGCAGATCTTCGCCAAGATCCGCCTGCCCGCGGCGCTGCCCCTCGTCTTCGGCGGGATGAAGATCTCGATCACGCTGGCCGTCATCGGCGTCGTCGTCGCCGAGTTCGTGGCGGCCCAGCGCGGGATCGGCTACCTGATCGTGATGGCCAACGGTCTGCTCGACACCCCGCTCATGATGGCGGCCATCGTCGCGCTGAGCGCGATGGGACTGGCCCTCTACGGTGCCATCGCGCTGATCGAGCGCGCCGTCATATACTGGCAGCCCACATCGGAGCCCGCGCGGGGTGGCTTTGCCTAGGCGGCATCACGAGGAGACGAGCGCATGACGATCAGCCGACGAACCTTTCTGAGCGGGAGTGCCGCGGCGGCCATCGCGGCCGGCGGGGCGCGGGCGGCGGGCGCACAGGGCGCCACGAAGGTGAAGTTCACGCTGCCGTGGATTCCCCACGGCGGCTATTCGCACGTCTTCGTGGCCAAGAAGCTCGGCTACTGGGAGAAGCGCGGGCTCGACGTGTCGATCGACCGTGGCTTCGGCTCGGGCGAGGTGTGCAAGACGCTCGGCCTCGGCCAGTACGAGTTCGGCAGTCTCGACCTCGGGGTCATGATCAACTGCGTCGGCAAGGGCCTGGATCTGGTGGCCACCGGCGGCCTCTCGCCGCGCTCGCCCGTCGGCATCTTCTCGCTGGCCAAGAAGAACATCCGCGCCCCGAAGGATCTCGAGGGCAAGAAGGTCGCGTTCGCCACCGGCAGCGGCGACTTCCAGCTGTGGCCGGCGTTCGTGAAGGCCACCGGCATCGACGACGCGAAGGTGCAAAAGGTCTTCATGGGACCGGAGGCGCTGATCAAGTCGCTGATCGAGGAGCAGGTCGACGCCGAGGGGAACTTCTACGGCTCCATCGCGCCGAGCGTGTGGGCCCAGGGCCTCGACCTGAACCTCATGCTCTACGAGGATTATGGGGTCAGGATGTTCAGCCTCGTCTTCGCCACCCGCAGCAAGATCGTCAAGGAGCAGCCGGATCTGTGCGGCCGCTTCATGGACGGGGTCATGGAAGGGCTCGCCTACACCTATCTGCACCCGAACGAGTCCGTCGACATTCATCTGGCCATGGTCAAGGAGTTCCAGGGCAGCTCGACCAACCGCGACGTGGTCAAGCACGGCCAGGGCGTGATGACCGCGATGGGGCTGGTGCCGGACGTCGAGAAGAACGGGCTCGGTTTCATGGACCCCGAGGTGGTCAAGCGCACGCGCGAGACCGTGATCGCCTACATGGGCGCCAAGGACGTGCCGGCCGCCGACCAGCTCTACACCAACGCCTTCGCGGGCCGGATCAAGCTCACCCCGGCCCAGTGGTCGGGCGTGCGGGAGGGCGTCAAGCGCTACGTCCCGGTGAAAGCCTGAAAGTGGTCTAGTCGAGTCACGCAGCCGTGGATCTTGTCAGCGCCTGCGGTGGCGCCCAAGCTGAGACGTAGACAAGGAGGTCGTCCATGCCGCGTGTGAGTGAGATCGACAGTCACGGTGGGGAGCCGACGCTTCAGCCGATCTTCGCCAAGGAGCAGGAGGCGTTCGGCGGGGCGCTCAATACCACGAAGGTCTATGCGCATCGGCCGCCGGTACTCAAGGCCATGAAGGACATGGCCGAGGCGATCGAGCGTGGCGCGCTGATCGAGTCCCAGCTTCGCTCCCTCGTCTACTTGAAGGTCGCGCTGATCAACGGGTGCCCGTTCTGAATCGACGCCAACGCGGCCAGGGGGCTGCGAGCGGGCGCGAGCGAGGAGAAGGTCCATGAGCTGCCGGCGTTTCGCACCAGCGCGCTGTTCGAGGAGCGCGAGCGCGTGGCCTTCGAGCTGGCCGAGCGCATGACCATCACCGGCGAGCGCGTGGACGACGAGCTGTTCGAGCGGGTGCGCAAGCATTTCTCGGAGGACGAGACCGTCGAGCTGGTGGCCATCGCCGGCTACGAGAACATGCGCAGCAAGATGAACGTGGCCCTCGGCATCGAGGCGCAGGGATTCTGCGTGATAGGAGTGAAGCGATGAGCGTGGTGACTCATCCAAGCGTGTGCCCTCTCGATTGCCCCGACACGTGCAGCCTCTCGGTGAGCGTGGAGAACGACGTCATCGTCTCGATCCGCGGCTCGCACGCCAACCCGTACACGGCAGGCGTGCTGTGCGCGAAGGTGCCGGCCGCGTATCCCGAGTTCGTCCACGGCGAGGGCCGGCTGCGCACGCCGCTGCGCCGCGTCGGCAAGAAAGGCGAGGGCCGATTCGAGCGCATCGGCTGGGACGAGGCGCTCGACCTGATCCATCAGCGCTTCACCGCGATCATGGCCGAGCACGGACCCCAGGCGATCCTGCCGCTGAACTACGCGGGGCCGCACGGCTTCCTGGCCGGTGGCTCGATGGATCTTCGGTTCTTCCACAAGCTCGGCGCCTCGCTGCTCGACCGCCGCCCGCTCTGCGGCGGCATCCGCAGCGAAGCGTGGGTCGGGACGTTCGGCGCGGTGCCGGGCATCCGGCCCGAGCAGGCGGAAGCGGCCAAGCTGATCGTGGCCTGGGGCAACAACGTCACGTGGACGAACCTGCACTTCGTGCCGATCATCAACCGGGCCCGGCGCGCGGGCGGCAAGCTGGTGGTCGTCGATCCCAAGCGCACCAAGATCGCCGAGCAGGCCGACCTGCACCTGGCGCTGCGGCCCGGCACCGACGTGGTGCTGGCGTGGGCGGTGACCAACGAGCTGGAGTGCGCGGGCGCGCTCGACCGCGAGTTCATCGCGCGTCACGTCCAGGGCTTCGATCAATACATGGAGCGCGTGCGCCGCTACCCGGTCGACGTCGCCGCGCAGATTTGCGGCGTGCCCGAGGCGCAGATCCGCGAGTTCGCGGAGTGGTTCCAAACCGCCTCGCCGGTGGCGGTCAGCGTGGGCAACGGGCTCGAGCGCAACCAGAACGGCGGCAGCGGCGTCCGCGCGGTGTTCGCGCTGCCCGCGCTGGCCGGTAAGCTCGGCGTGCGCGGCGGCGGTCTCGTCAACGGCGCCGGCTTCGCGTTCCCCAAGACACCGGCGCGTCTGGCCCGGCCAGAGTTCATTCCGTCGAACACGCGGACGATCAACATCATCGACGTGGGCCGAGACCTGCTCGACCCGAAGCTCTCGCCGCCGATCAAGGCGCTGTTCGTCTACAACCACAACCCGCTGGTCGTCCATCCCGAGCAGAACCGGCTGCGCCGCGGTCTCGAGCGCGACGATCTCTTCATCGTCGGCTGCGACGTGGTGATGACCGACAGTCTCGACTACGCCGACGTGGTGCTGCCCGCGTGCAGTCACTTCGAGCACCACGATCTGTTCGCCGCCTACGGCACGCATTGGTTGCAGCGCTCGGAGCCCGTGATCCCGCCCCAGGCCGAGGCGCTGCCCAACACCGAGATCTTCCGTCGCCTGGCCGCCCGCTTCGGATTCACGGACCCCGCGTTCACCGCGACCGACGCCGAGCTGATGGACGACGCGCTCGATCCGACGGACGCCCGACTCGACGGCGTGCGCCCGAGCCGCCTCCCGACCGATCGCGCGATCGCGATGACCGCCAAGGGCGAGGAGTTCACGCTGTTCGCCAACGTGTTCCCGAAGACGCCCTCGGGCAAGGTCGAGCTGGAGTCGACGTATCTGCGGAACAAGTACGGCGCGCCCCTGGCCGACTTTCGCCCGGTCGAGTCGCGCTATCCGCTCGCCCTGATCTCGCCGGCGTCCGACAAGCGCATCACCGCGACGTTCGGGGGCTGCCGCGACAGCGCGGCCACGCCGCCGCTCGAGATGCACCC
This sequence comes from Candidatus Acidiferrum sp., assembly GCA_035317605.1. Lineage (GTDB taxonomy): Bacteria > Methylomirabilota > Methylomirabilia > Rokubacteriales > CSP1-6 > DATHGT01. The sequence continues at coordinate 22,300 of DATHGT010000173.1, forward strand.
GGATGACGCGAACGCGCGCGGGCTGCGCGACGGCGATCGGGTGAAGGTGTGGAACGACCTCGGCGAGGTTCACCTCACGCTGGAGGTGACTGCCGATGTCCCCCCCGGCGTCGTCTGCTCGCTCAAGGGCGCCTGGATGCGCACCACCGACAACGGCCAGACCGTCTCCGCCCTCGCCCCGTCCCACCACGCCGACATCTCCGAGGGCGCCTGCTACAACGACGCCCGCGTGGAGGTCGCGCGGCTGTAACGCTTCCCCAGCGAGAAGTCCTTGCGCCGTAGAAAGAAAAGATAGTGTCCCTCTCCGAGGGGCAGCTGGCCGGGGACGTACAGCCTGGCGTGCGCGGGCGATGTGGCGGTGCGTGAGGCCAAGCATGTCGCAGGCGTAGAGCCGCGAATCGTAGCACCGCGGACGTAAAGGAGCACGAGCCTGGTCGTGTAGCAGTCGTACCCGTTGACGGTTGAGCAGGCCAGCATCTAGCATGATCGGCGTGGCGTCGCATGGCATGCGGACTCGTTCATGGGTGGTCGAGCGGATATCTGGCCCGGTCCTCACCACGACGCTCGGAATCCTCATCTCTCTCGTGCCGGTGACCGTTCTGCTGTGGCACCGGCAGCTCCCCAACAATCCTGAGGTCTTTCGCTACCTGCTTCTGTCCGAGTTATTCAGCGCCGCGATCACCAGCGGCGCATGGTACCCGCGTTGGCTCCCAGACCTGAACGGGGGCTATGGCTACCCGTTGTTCGTCTTCTATCAACCTGGCTACTTCTATGTCTCGCACGTTCTCTCTTTCGTGAGCCCGCCCGTTCTTCGATGCGCGCTCACCCTGAGCGTCGTCGCGCTGGCCGGCGGAATGGGCGCGTATTGCCTGATCCGCTGCTTTCTGTCTCGGGGCGCCAGCCTCCTCTTGCTGTTGATGTTTCAGCTCACCCCGTATCATTTCACCGAGATCTACGGGCGCGGGGACTTGAGCGAGTGGATCGTCCTGCAACTGTCCCCCTGGCCGCTCTATTTCCTGTATCGTCTCGCACGTACGCCCGCCGACGGCCGCGCCCATCCCTGGTTCGCCATCGGGCTGGGCCTCGCCGTGACGAGCGTGACCTACGCCCATCCCGTGGCGTGCGTGTTCTTCTTGCCGGCTCTCGTCGTGATGGGCGGCGTGCTGGGGCTGAGCGTGGCGCCCGGTGACAAGCTCGCCTTCTTCACGCGAGCGTTTCTGGGGCTCCTGATCGGCGTCACGCTGAGCGCACCCTACTGGCTGACCGTGCTCACCATGAAAGGGCACGTGAACATCCAGGCGACTGTGGGCGGGCACTACGATCCGCTCGCGCACTTGCTGTCCCCGCTGGCGTTTTTCCGGTCTGACGCCGACGCGCTCTCGCGACGGCTGGGGCTCTCGTTCGAGCTCGGGCCGGTCCATTTCCTGCTCGCCCTGGTCGGAGTATGGTGCGGCCGCCGCCGGCCGTTCGTCCTCGCCGCCTTCGTCATCTATGTCGCCTTCCTGCTGCTGATGACTCCGGCGTCCGCCTCGGCGTGGTCGCATTACCCGCTGTACCTGATGCAGTTTCCGTGGCGACTGCTGGCCGTCACCGCGATCTTCCAGCTGATATGCATGCTCGGCGTGGCTGAGCTCAACCGGAAGGCCGACCGTAAGGAAGTCGTTGTGGCGGTGACGATGGTCATCGTCGCCGGCCTCTGGCATGCGGGCGTGTGGACGTTCAAACCAATGCCGCCGAACGTCCTGGAGTCGGCGAACGTTCGGCGAGTCATTGCCGCCAGCTTTCCCGCGGGCGTTGGATTCGTGCCGCTCGACCTCGCGACACCGAAGGCCGACGACGTGAGGATCGCCGCGGCCAACGCCCGGCATGCGTTGCCGCTCAGCCCGATCTCGACGTTCGACGTCCAGGAGTGGATGCCGATCACCGCGCTCGGGGCCCCGCCGAGAACGTCTCGCGGCGAACCGCTCCTCGAAGTCCTCGCGGGGGCGGCCTCGATCGTGCCCGGGCACGCCAGCTCGAGGTTCCGGTTGGACTATGCCATCGACGCGTCGGTTGCCTCGACCATTCTGGTCAATCAGCTGTATCTCCCGGGGTGGAGAGTGACCGTGAATGGTCGCGACTTTTCGGATGCCACCCTCCGGGAACAGGTTCGCCCGGACGGTCGTATCGCCGTGATCACGGGCCCCGGTAGATATCGGCTGCAAGCGTGGTATGACGGGCCTCCGGGGTGGCGGGCGAGATCCGTCGTCATGCTCGTGGTGATCGGCGGCTGCCTGCTGTGGCTCTTCCGCCCTTCACGGGCGCGTTGAAGGCGCCCGCGTGCCCATCACGCCCTCTCGATGGCAGACGAGTCTCAACCGGGTCCTCGTCCTCGTCATCTCCCTCCTGCCGGTCGGCGCGCTGCTGTGGCACCGCCGACTCCCGAATGCTCCGGACTTCTTCCGTCACCTCGTGCTGTCAGAGCTCTTCAGCGAGGCGATCTCAGCCGGCGTCTGGTATCCGCGCTGGATTCCCGACCTGAACGGGGGCTACGGCTACCCCGTCTTCGTCTTCTATCAACCCGGGTACTTCTACGTCGCGCATCTGTTCTCCCTCGCGGATCCGCCCGTCGTGAGATGCGCGCTCACTCTCGGCGCCATCGCGCTGATCGGTGGGCTCGGCGCCTATCGCCTGATCCGCAGCTTCTTCCCGCCTCGGGTCAGTCTCTTCTTCCTTCTGATGTTCCAGCTGACCCCGTACCATTTCACGGAAATCTATCGGCTGGGACATCTGTCCGAGTGGATCGCGTTGCAGCTTTCGCCCTGGCCGCTTCATCTGCTCTATTGTCTCGCCCGGACGCCTCCGGATCGTCGTGCCCAGCCCTGGCTGGGTATCGGGTTCGCGCTCGCCCTGACCGGCATGTGCTACGCGCATCCCGTGACGCTGGTCTTCTTCCTTCCCACGCTCGTGGCCATGGCGTGCGGGCAGGGGCTGAGCCTCCCGCCTCGGGATCGGCCACCATACTTCCGGCGAGCGTTCCTGGGAATACTGATGGCCGTGGTGCTCAGCTCACCGTACTGGCTCACGGTCGCCACCATGCGTCGGTACGTGAACAGCCACGCCGCGCTCGGAGGATACTTCGATCCCGTGACGCACCTGTTGTCGCCGGTGGCATTCGTCTGGTCCGAGGCCGACATGCTTTCGCGACACCTGGGGCTGTCGTTCGAACTCGGTCCCGTCCACATCGTGCTCGCCCTGGCCGGCGCATGGTGGGGCCGCCGGAACCCGTTCGTGACGACCGCGTTCGTGCTCTACGCCGCATTGCTCCTTCTCATGACGCCTGCCGTTCCTTGGTTTTGGTCGCTGTATCCGTTCTACCTCGTTCAGTTTCCGTGGCGACTCCTGGCCGTCAGTGCGGTCTTTCAACTGATCAGCATGCTCGGACTGGCCAGGCTCGACCGGATCGGGGACCGGACGGCGGTCGCCCTCGCGGTGGCGCTGGTGATGTTCACGGCCGTGTGGCACTCGGATGAGCTGGTGTTCAGACCGATGCCCGGGAATGTGCTGGAGTCGCCCGAGGCGCGTCGAATGATCGGCGAGAGCTTTCCAGCCCCCGCGACGTTCGTTCCGGTGGACGTGGCCACGCCGAGCGCGAGGGACGTGAGGAACGCGATGGCCAACGTGCGCCACGCGGTGCCGCAGACCCGCCTGGCCACGCTGGACGGAGCCTCGGAATGGATGCCGATCACGGCCGTCGGGCACCCCCTTCGGGGGCCGCGGGGTGAATCGTTCCTCGAATCCCTGAATGGATTAGCCTCGTGGGTCGCGAACAAGGGCAGTTCCAAGTTCCGGCTGGACTACGTGATCGATGTCGTAACCTCCTCCACCGTCCTCGTGAACCAGCTGTATCTGCCGGGGTGGCGCGTATCGCTGAACGGGCGAGCGGTGCCGGATGCGACGCTCCGGGACCACGTCCACCCCGATGGTCGCATCGCGGTGAGCCTGGGTCCGGGCAGGCATCGGTTGCAGGCGTGGTACGACGGACCGCCGGGCTGGCGGTGGAAACTCTTGACCATGCTCACGATGGCCGGAGGGTTCATCGTGTGGATGTTCAGATGAACCGGGCGCCGCTCTTGATGATTCTGCTGATCGCCGCGTACGTCCGTCTGTCCCATCCTGACCTGAGTTGGTTCAGCATCGATCAGGCCCGCGACGTCCAGGCGGCGCTCGGCATCGTCTCCGGACGGGCCTTTCCGCTGCTGGGACCGGAAGTCGCGGGGGGGCCAGCCCACACGTGGGGACCAGCCTACTTCTATCTCATCGCGATTCCTTTGGCGGTCTCCCGGGATCCCGCCTTCACGGTGGTGGTGCTGAGCGCGACAGGCGTGGCGAGTGTGTTCATGACCTACCGGCTCGGTCTCGTCTTCTTCGGCCGAGCGGTGGGGTTGCTGGCCGCGGGCCTCGTCTCCACCTATCCGCTCGCGGTGATCGAGTCGAAGGCGCTGTGGAACGGGGCGCTGCTGCCCGTGCTCACCGTGGGCTTCTTCCACGCGCTGTGTTCGCTCGTGACCCACGGGCGCTCCGTCATGATCGTTCCCACCCTGGTAACGCTGGCGGTTCTGGTGCAGCTCCACCTCTCGGCCCTCTCGCTGGCCGCGGTCCTGACGTTGGCCCTCGTCCTGTTCCGGCCACGGATACGCGGGCTCCATCTCGTCATCGGCCTCGGCGTGCTTCTGGCGCTGATGCTGCCGTATGTTGTGGCGCAATGTCTCAGCGGGTTCGCGGATCTCCGAGCCGCCCCGTCCAGCGCGAAGCTCCACGTGCGAGGCCCACGCGAGCTCGCCGACCTGGCTTTCCGCGTCCTCTTCGCCTCACCGGACGTCATGGCCGGCCTGCCCGCGTTGCACGCGACATGGAGTCCCGGAGTCCTGTTGGCGCTCCACCGACTCGAGGCGTGGGTACTCGTCCTCGGACTCGCCTTCGTCGGTCTCACGGTCGTCTGGAGTGCGCTCCGTCCAGTGCGCAACGGCTCCCATCCGGCCGCCGTGCTGGTGACCCTGGGGTTTGCGGTTCCCTTCGTGATGCTCGGTGCCCGGATGGACATCAGGCCCCACTACTTCAACGTGGCCTATCCCTTACCGTTCGTGGCGGCAGCGCTCGCGATGTCGCGGGGGATCGATTGGATCGGCGCCTTCGCGGGCGCCCGCGCGCGCCGCGCGCTGTGGGTGGGCCTCTCTCTGCTCGTGGCCGCGACGCTCGTCGTTCAGGTCGACTTCCACCGCCAACTGTGGCGCACGATCCGAACCATGGGTGCGGTGATCTGGACGCCGGGCCAGCTGGATCTCATGGCCATGCGCTACAAGGCCGAGCTCGCGCGGATCCTCGTGAACGACTTCGGAGCCGACTCGATGGAGATCTTCCGTCGCGTGCACGGGTCCCGCGCGCAGGATCTGCTGGAAGACAAGGGTTATTTCTTCGAATGGGCGACGGCATCGGCACCGGCCCGGGTCATCGTGAAGCCAAATCCGTCGCTGCGCTACGCCGTCGTGCGGGACGAAGCGACCGGCGCGGCGCTCCACGGAGGGCGGGTTGCGCGAGCGGGACCGTACACCGTCGTGGAATATCAACCCCTGATCGATTACTCGACGTGGCGGTGCGCGGACGATCGAGCCACGGGCGCGCGGGTCGGGGGCGACGGGGCGGTCGACTGGACGCCGATCCAGCTCCCCACCGCCGAGCTCCCTCGGGTAACGGTGTACGGCATCGGCGCCCACCGGAGCTGGCCAAGCCCGATCGTTTCGTGTCGTGGCCGCCTCTCCGCGAGCGCCCCTCGGAATCGACGGCTTCGGATCGTCGTCTCGCTCCGGGCGGCGACCCCAGGAAGCCATACGGTCGTAGCGCTCAGCCTGAACGGAGCGCCCATCGCCGTCGGCCGCGTTCTCGCCTATTCGACGCTCGCCGCGCACAACGTCGACGCGATCTTCGACGTGGCCGAGCACCTACACTTCGGTCCGAACGATCTCAGCTTCCAGATTCTCGGCCAAACGTCCCGATTTGACCTCGACGTCTACGAGATCGACGGATGAACGCTCTCCGACGGCGCCTGCGACAACAACGCCCGGGTGGAGGTGGCCCGGCGGTCAGGCAAGCATTCTCCGGGCGGCGGTGTATCTGTCTCGTGACATTGACCTCGCCACGCCTCGTGTCTAGCATCGTCAGCGATGACGACCTATTCGACGCGCACCACGCGCTGGACGAGAGCGGAGTACGACCGACTCATCGAGCTCGGCGTCTTTTCGACCGAGGACCGCATCGAGCTGATCGGCGGCGAGCTGATCGTCGCGGAGCCGCCGAGCCCCGAGCACTACACCGCCACGCGTAGATCCACGAGGGCTCTCGAAGCCGCTTTCGGTCCGGCGTGGGAGGTGCGGCCGGAGGGCCCCATCGCCCTCGACGACGAGTCGGAGCCGGAGCCCGACGTCGCTGTCGTCACTGGTGGCCCCGATGACTATCGACACGCGCACCCGTCCCGGCCGGTCCTCACTCTGGAGATTTCCCTCTCCAGCCTCGCGATCGACCGCGAGCGCAAAGCCAGCCTGTACGCCCGCGCCGGCCTGTCCGACTACTGGATCCTCAACCTGATCGCCCGCGTCCTCGAGGTGTACCGCGAGCCCGTCCCCGACGCCGCCGCCCCCTACGGCTGGCGCTACGCCCATCGCGAAATCGTGGAGCCCTCCGGCCGCATCGCTCCGCTCGCGGCTCCCACCGCGCCGGTCGCCGTCGCCGACCTGCTCCCCTGACATTTCTCATTCGTCCAGAACATCGTGCCTCCGAAAATCCGAGAACTGGTATCCGATCTCGAGGCCGCTGGCTTTGTGGATCGAGGAGGCAAGGGCGGGTCACTGGTGACAAAATATCCGGGGCGTTGGGCGATGACGCGAAGCACTACCAGGTGCGAGCGGTAGCGCTCGCGATCGAGGAGTCGAAGAAATGAAGGACAGCGCGCGATACGTGAAGATCGTCGAGTGGTCCGATGACGTCGAGTTGTATCGCCGCGAAGGAAGGCCCTTGCCGCCTCCGACTTCGGGCCGTGATTTCGCAAACAAGATGCAGGATGTCGCGTAGCCGCAGAGCGCGAGGACGCATCGTATGCGGGACCCGAAGGATCCGATGACGGATCCCGCGCCGCTCGTGCTGCTCTTCGATCTCGACGGGACGCTGACCGATCCGCAGCCGGGGATCGTGCGGTGCATGCGGCACGCGCTCGACAAGCTCGGGGCGGCCTGCCCGTCCGCCGAGGTGCTCGCGTCGTTCATCGGGCCGTCCCTGCGGGGGACGTTCGCCACCCTCCTCGAGACGTCTGACATGGAGCTGGTCGACCAGGCCATGACCTTCTATCGCGAGGAGTACGGCGTGACCGGACTCTTCGAGAACGAGGTCTACGACGGGATCGTTCCGCTGCTCGATCACGCGCGGCTCACGACCGGGTCGTCATTCGTGGCGACGCTGAAGCCCAAGGTGTACGCCGAGCAGATCGTGCGGCACTTCGGGCTCGCTCCCTACTTCGCCGGCGTGTACGGACCGGGCCTCGACGAGCCGACCGAAGACAAGATCGAGCTCCTCGCGGATCTCCTGGCGAGGGAACGCGTCGCGCCCGACCACGCGGTCATGATCGGGGACCGGGCGGGTGATATGGTTGCGGCCAGGATCAACGGCGTCCGGTCGATCGGGGCGCTCTGGGGTTACGGGTCCGAAGCCGAGCTGGTCGAGGCCGGCGCGGACAATCTGTGCGCGTCCCCGAGCGAGCTCGCCGCCTGCCTGGCGCGACTTCAACGCTGATGGTGTCGAGAACGACCACGAACTCCAGGGGAGGACCGTCCATGTCGCCACGCATCGTCCGTATCGCCGTCGCCCTCGTGATCGTCTGCGCGCTCGCCGTGCCGGCCGGCGCCCAGCCCCTCGCTCGCAAAGATCTCTCGCTGGCCATGGCGCTGACCATCGCCACCACCGCGTCGGAAGCCTGCAAGGCCCTGAACCAGCGCGTGTCGGTGACGGTGGTGGGCCGCAACGGTGAGGTCATCGTCCAGCTCCGCGGCGACAACGCCTCGCCCCACACGATGGAGAACAGCTTCCGCAAGGCCTACACCGCGCGCACGTTCCGCGTGCCCTCGGGCGAGATCGTCACGCGGCTCAAGGACAACCCCCAGCTCGGCGCGATTCACCTCACCAACGTGATCGCGGCCCAGGGCGCGCTGCCGATCATGATCGGCACTGACGTCATCGGCGCGGCCGGCGTCTCGGGCGCGGTCACCACACCGGAATCGCCGGGCGGCGTCAAGGACGAAGGCTGCGTCAAGGCCGGCATCGACAAGGTCGCCGACCAGCTCAAGTAGCCGTGCGATCAGCCTCGGGGGCGGGCGACCCGTCCCCGAGATTGTTCACGGCCATTCGGTCCGCGGCCGGTCCAGGGCCGGGTCCCACCGAGCCAGCGTGGCCGCCGCCTCGTAGGCGCTCTGACAGAACTCCAGCACGGCCGCGTCCGGGGAAGGCGCCCCGCGAAGGTCCTCGTAGCGGAGGATGAAGTCGGACAGCTCCCGATGGTAGTAGGCGCCGGCGGGTGAGATCGGCGTCGCGGCCAGGCCGGGAGGCTCGGGTCGCGCGTACGCGTAGAACGCGGGCTCCGGCACGGAGCCGCTTCCCGGCCAGAACCCCACGCTGATCTCCTCGTGCGAGTTGGCCTCCTTGATGACCCACCACTCGTCCGCCTTGTGCTCGGGCGCGCGCCGGCCGGAGAACCGCGTGAGGGCAAGATCGAAGGCACCCCAGAAGAAATGCACCGGGCTCGATTTGCCGAGGAAGCGACCGGAAAATCGCTTCAGGATGCGATCGGCGTGCAGCAGCATCCGATGGAATCGATGGGCGTGCTCCGCCTCGTACGAGGCGTGCGTGCGATCCTCGGCAAACGGAATCGCGTGCTCCGCCTCCACCGGCACCGGCCAGAGTTTCACCCCGAGGCCCAGCGCGTCGAGCGTGCTCAGGTACTCCTGATAGAAGTCCGCGACCGCCTGGGCCCGCAGTGGGATCGCGCGGGTCGCTCCGTCGCTCGTCTCCACCATGAGCCGATGGTCGATGAAATCGAATTCGACCTGGAACGTCCGTGCGCCGTGCGGCATCGGGGTCGTGGTCAGCCCGCGCGACGTGAGATACAGGGCGACATGCCACCAGTGATTCTGCCTGGGCGCGAGGGCCAGCCGCGTTTTCCCGACCATCTGCATCCACATGTGCAGAGTGTCGCGAGTGGCGCGCCATTCGTCGAGGGGCAGACGGGGCCAGGTCAGCGTCGCGTCGGTCATCGTTGATATTCTATGCGCATCTCGCACATGCCGAACCACGTCCCGCCCTTGCCCGAGCCGCTCCCCGACTCCCCGCTGCCGCTCGTCGAGGCCTGGCTCGCGGAGGCGCGGCAGGCGATGCGCAATGCGACCGCAATGACGCTGGCCACCGTCGATCCCGACGGCCGCCCCGCGGCGCGCATGGTGATCTGCCGCGGCTTCGACGCCGAGGCGGGCTGGCTCGTCTTCTACACGGACCGCGACAGCCCCAAGGGGCGCGCGCTCGAGGCCCATCCGCGCGCGGCCCTCGTGTTCCACTGGGACGCCCTCGAGCGGCAGATCCGGATCGATGGCCCGGTGACCGCCGCGCCCGACGAGGACACGGATCGGTACTGGAACACGCGGCCCCTGGACGCGCGCATCGCCGCCATCGCGAGCGACCAGAGCCGGCCCATCGCCTCGCGGGCCGCGCTGCTCGCCAAGATCGAGGAGGCCGCGCGGCGCTCCGGAGCGGCGCCGCCGCGCCCGGCGCGCTGGGTCGGTTACCGCGTGTGGGCCGAGCGGGTGGAACTCTGGGTCGGCCAGCCCGCGCGCGTCCACGACCGCGCCATCTGGACCCGCTCGCTCGCGCCCACGCCCGGAGGCTTTTCCGGCCGGCCGTGGACGGCGACACGGTTGCAGCCCTAGTGCAGAGCGCGTCACCCGGTCCGCCAGCTTGGGGCGTGGCCAGTCGTCCTGGATCACTCGACGGAACGTGGGATCGGCGATCGAATGGCATCTCTGATATCTTTGCTCTCCATCCGCCATCCGACCCGTGCACGAGGAGATCGACACATGGCTCAGAAAAAACCGACGGTGTACGAATTCATTCCCAAGCTCGGGCAGCTCCGCGACGACGTACTATTCGGCGACGTCTGGGAGCATCCCGACCTCAGCAAGCGTGACCGTAGCCTGATCACCGTGGCCATGCTGGCGGCGCTCTATCGGACCGATGAGATGCGGGGCCACATGCAGAGGGCGCTCGACAACGGGGTGACGGAGACCGAGTTGAAGGGACTGATCACGCACGTGGCGTTCTATGCCGGCTGGCCCTGCGCGGTCAACGCGGGCCGTATCGCCATCGACGTGTTCGGACCCAAATAGTCAGCCGCGAAAGGGAGAACAACATGGCGTTTTACGAGAAGGGCCAGGTCCGCATTCACTACCAGGAGGCCGGCTCCGGCTTCCCGCTGTTCGTCATCCCCGGCGGGGGCCAGAACTCGACCATCGACTTCATGTCGGACCGGGCGCCGTTCAACGCGATCGAGGAATTCAAGGACGAGTACCGCTGTATCACGGCCGACCTGCGCAACGCGCCGAGCGGCCAGTCTTCCGGGCCGCTCGAGATCGATCGGCCGTGGGACTCCTATGCCGACGACCACCTCGGCCTCATGGATCACCTGGGCATCCAGCGCTTCATGGTGATCGGCTACTGCATCGGTGGCCCGTTCATCTGGAAGCTGATCGAGCGCGCGCCGGAGCGCATCGTCGCTGCGGTCGTGTCGCAGCCCGTCGGCTTCCGCAGGGAATCGAACCCCATGTACGACAACAGCCTGCAGACCTGGGGGCCGGCGCTGGTCAAGCAGCGGCCTGACCTCACGATGGCCATGATCGACAAGTTCCTGACCCGGATGTACGTCACGAACGCCGACTTCGTGTTCAGCGTGCCGCGTGACGTCGTCCAGGGCTGCCGGGCGCCCGTGCTGGTCATGCCGGACGAGACTCCTTCGCACCCCTACGAGCCCGCCATCGAGTCGGCGATGCTGGCCCCGAAGTCCGAGCTGACATTCTTCCCGTGGAAGGACACGAAGGAGAAGATCCCGCTCGCGGTGCGGCACGTGCGCACGTTCCTCAAGGCGAACCGGCCGGTCTGATCCCGATGCCTCCGAGCAAGTACGTTCGCCCCACGGTGTGGGTCCCACCCACGGTCTCGGCGGTGCTCCAGCCGCAGCCGCCCCTCGCGCCGTCGATCCCGCCGGCGCACGTCGTCGACCTGATGACGGAGGCGGGATCGGCCGCGTTCGGCGCGCGGTGGCGAGTGAAGGAAGCGAAGGTCGTCGAGTGTCCCGCCTTGACCAACTCGCTGCCCGAGTTCAAGACGACCTACGACATCGAACCCCATGCCGAGCTGCTCGGCTTCGACGACTCGGATTGGGCCATGATTCTGCCCGCCGATCTCGCCGTCAAACGCGGCGGCGGCCTGGTGTCGTTCATCTGGTTCCGTACCACCCTGGAGATCCCCGCGAACGTCGCGGGCTTCGACACCGCAGGCGCCAAGGCGGTGTTCTGCGTCAACGTCGACGACTACGCGGAAGTCTGGATCAACGGCGCGATGCCGCGCACCCCCGGCCGGCCGAGCCCGGGGGCGATCCAGGGCTTCAACATGCCCAACCGCGTCGTGCTGGCCGACGGCGCCGTGTCTGCCGGCGACAGGTTCGACATCGCGGTGTTTGCGATCAACGGGCCGATTTCGGCGGCGCCGGGTAACTTCCTCTTCTTCCGCGAGGCGAAGGTCGAGTTCTTCCGGTGACGTTCGGATGGGGCATCGTCAGCACGGGCAAGCATCCTGACGTCAAGATCGCACCGGCGATGGCCGCGGCCGACGGCGGCGAGCTCGTCGGCGTCTACAGTCGCGACCAGCACCGCGCGGAGGCGTTCGCGCAGAAGCACGGCGCACGCGCCGCGTACAGTCGGCTCGGCGACCTCCTCAAGGACTCGCGTGTCGACGGCGTCTTCGTGTCCTCGCCGAACGCCTTGCACGCCGAGCACGTCGTCCAGGCGGCGGAAGCCGGAAAGCACGTGCTGTGCGAGAAGCCGATGGCCACGACCATCGCCGATGCCGTGCGAATGCTGCAGGCGTGCCGCCGCGCGGGCGTCACGCTCGGCGTTGCCTTCAACTTGCGCCAGCACCCGGCCTATATCCGCGCGCGCGAGCTCGTCGCCGCCGGGACGCTGGGGCGCATCGTGCTCGCCCAGGCGCAGTGGGCGTTCGGCGTGCGCGGCCGCGACGGCTCGCCGTCGCGTACGCCGCTCACGCAGTGGTGGGACACGCCGGAGCTGATCGGGGGCGCGTCCACGATGATGGGCACCGGCGTGCACTCGGTCGACCTGCTGCGCTTCGTGCTCGGCGCCGAGGTGGACGAGATCACGGCTGTCACCGACGGCCAGACGGCCGCGCGCCCGCTCGAACAACTCGCTTGCCTCACGCTGCGCTTCGGGAACGGCACGCTCGGCCAGGTGGTCGCGAGTCGCCTTCTCCCGGACTCGCGCAACGATTTCCGCGTGTACGGGATCACCGGGCTCATCGCCGGACACCACTCCATGTGGGAATCGCGCACGGGCCGCTTCGAGATCACGAGCGACACCGTCAACGAGACCGCCGACTACCCGGAAGCGCTGCTGCCGAACTACGTGGCAGAGATCGAGGACTTCCAGCGCGCGGTCGCCACCGGCGGCCAGCCAGCCGCGACCGGCCTGGACGGCCTGCGCGTCGTGGAGGTCACGCTGGCGATGATCGAGTCGGCGCGCACGCGCCGGAGCGTGAAGATCGAGCGCGTCGAGCCGTAGCAACGTTCAAATTCTTCCCTGGGAGGACACCATGCGGAGAGCCCTGTCCCTGTTCGTGGTCGGCGTGTGCGCCAACGTTCTCGTCGGCCTGCCGGCGTTTGCGCAATCGCCAGCCGAAGTCACGCTGACACGCATCGACTGCGGCACCGGCGCCACGCCGACGGACGTCGGCCAGCGCTTCACCGACACGTTCGCGTACAAGGATCTCAAGCTGACGTTCACGTTCAGCTGCTACTTGATCAAACACGGCGACGAATACATGGTGTGGGACACCGGCTTCGCACCTGGCACAAGTCCCAACGCGCCGAAAGTCGCCATCGTCGATCGCCTGAAGGAGCTCAAGGTCACGCCCGAGCAGGTCAAGTACGTCGGCATCAGCCATTTTCACGGCGACCATACCGGTCAGCTCGCGCCGTTTACGAACGCGACGCTGCTCATCGGAAAGGGCGACTGGGACCAGATCACCGCGCCGACGCCGATGCAGGGCGCCAATGTCGCGGGTTTCAAGAGCTGGATCGATGAAAAGAGAAAGGTCGAGCCGCTGGCCGGGGACAAGGACGTGTTCGGCGACGGCAGCGTGATCGTTCTCAGGATGCCGGGTCACACGCCGGGCCACACAAGCCTGCTGGTCAAGCTGAAGGAAATGGGTCCGGTGCTGCTCACCGGCGACCTGGTCCACTTCCGCGAGAACTACGAGAGTGGCGGCGTGCCGCACTTCAACTTCGACCGCGCCGCAACGGTCGCCTCGATCGAGCGCATGAAGCAGATCGTCGCCAATTTGAAGGCAACCGTCATCATTCAGCACGACATGCGCGACATCGGCAAGCTGCCGGCGTTCCCAGCTGCCGCGAAGTAGCACGTTGCCCCCCCAGGTCCGCCAAATCTTGACGCTTCAGCCATCTCGCGAAACCGAGCGGGCGTATCCGAAACGCGGTGGATCTGCGTTCAGGGGCGGGGGCGGAGCCTTTGCTCGACGTGGGTCAGCGACGCGGCGATGTCGCTCGCCTCACGGAGGACGGGCGCCACGGGATCACCGAGGCTCTCGAGGCGCGCGGGCATGGTGGCGATCGTGAAGCGCGCGGGATCGAGACGGGCGGTCACTTCAGCCCAGCGGAGCGGACACGAGACGGGCGCACGCGGGAGCGGGCGCGCGGAGAACGGGGCGACGATGGTCTGGCCGTGGCCGTTCTGGAGGTAGTCGATGTAGACCTTGCCGGCGCGCTCGCGGACGGGGCGGACGATCGTCGAGATCTCGGGCTCGGCCTCGACGCCGAGGGTGGCGAGCAGGCGGGCGAACGTGCGCGTCTCCTCGTAGGTGTAGCGGGCGCCGAGCGGAAGCAGGATGTGCAGACCCGTCGCGCCCGACGTCTTCACGTACGACGCCAGCTCGAGCTTGTCGAGGATCTTTCGGAGCGCGCGGGCGACCTTCACGACGTCGGTGAAGGGCGCGCCCTTGGGATCGAGGTCGAGGATCAGCCAGTCCGGGCGTTCGAGCGAGCCCGCGCGTGAGCCCCAGAGGTGCAGGGGAATCGCGCCGAGGTTGACGACGTAGCGCAACGCTTCCAGATCATCCACCACGAAGTAGTTCACGTCGCGCTCGACTTCTCTCGCGAGGATGCGCTCGGTGCGGATCCAGGACGGTACGAAGTCGGGCGCGTCCTTCTGGTAGAACGACTTGCCGCCGATTCCGTCGGGGTAACGCGTCAGCACGAGCGGACGGTCCTTCAGGTACGGCAGCAGCCACGGCGACACGGCTTCGTAGTACGCGATCAGATCGGACTTGGTGTAGCCCTCGTCGGGCCAGAAGACTTTGCGCGGATTGCTGATCGTGACCCGGGGTGGCTCGGCGGACGCCGGTGAAGGTGCCGGCTCCTCGGACGGCGCGTCCGCAGTCTCGCGCCGGCACTCTTCCGGTCGCTTGTCGTCGCGCAGCCCCATGAACGCGGGATGACGAATGCCGCCGTCATCCGTCCATTCGGTGAAGCGCACCTCGCAGACGAGACGCGGCTCCACCCAGTGATGGCCGCGACCGGCGGGCGTGCCGGCGTCGAACGGCGACGTCGCGCGGGCCAGCGGGCGCAGCAAATCCATGAGCCGGCGTAGCGCCTTTTCGTCGAAGCCGGTGCCGACCTTGGAGACATAGACGAGGCGGTCGCCCTCGTAGAGCCCGAGGTGAAGGGCTCCGAAATGACCCCGCGTCCCTTGCGGATCGGTCCATCCGCCGATGACGAATTCCTGGCGGCGCTCGCACTTGATCTTCAGCCAGTCGCGCGAGCGCCCGGGCGTGTATCGACTGGCCAGACGCTTGGCCACAACGCCCTCGAGATGCCGTGCCGCGCACGCCTCGTAGAACGCCTCGCCGTGCCCGATCACGTGATCGCCGTAGCGCACGACCCCGCGCGCCGGCAACACCAGCGCCAGACACGCCTTGCGCTCGACGAGCGGCAGACCGCGCAGGTCGCGGCCATCGAGGGCGAGGGCATCGAAGAACACGCAGGTCACCGGCACCGCGGCCCGCGCGCGCTCGACCTCGAGGGGCTGCGTGAGGTGCATGCGCTCCTGCAGGCGCTGGAAGCTGGGGCGCCCGTTCTCGTCGAAGGCGACGACCTCGCCGTCGAGCACGAAGTGGCGGAGCGGCAGCGCGCGTAGCGCGCGCACGATCTCGGGATAGCGAACGGTGAACGTTTGCCCGCGACGGCCGTACAGCTCGACCGCGTCGTCGGAGCGCGACGCGAGCAAGCGGACGCCGTCGTACTTGATCTCGTACAGCCAGTCGGGATTCGAAAACGCATCGTCGCGGCTGGACGCCAGCATCACGGCTTCGCCGGTGGGCGCGACGTCGCCGGCCGGAGCGCGGAGCCGCGTCAAGCGCGAGCGGAGATCCGCCAATCGCCGGGGACCGTCGCGCAGCTCCTCGACGGTCAAGCCCGACAGGATCGACTCGGGCCAGCGCTCGGTCGGCTCCTCGTCGCCCGCGAACGCGTCGGTCTTCTTCAGCAAGAGCCAGTCACGTCCCTTGCCCGACATGCGGGCGAGCGTCCACGCGCCGCGCAGCTTGACGCCGAACAGCTCGACGTCCAGCCGCCCGCGCTCGACCTGGGCCGCGAGATCGTCGCCCTTGAGCGGCCGGTACCAGCCGCGGTCCCAGACGATGACTTCACCGGCTCCATAATTGCCCGGCGGAATCACGCCCTCGAAGTCCGCGTACTCCACCGGGTGGTCCTCGACGTGGACGGCCAGGCGTTTTTCTTCGGCGCGCAGCGACGGGCCTTTTGGCACGGCCCAGCTCTTTAGTGTTCCGTCGATCTCGAGACGCAAGTCGTAGTGGAGGCGACGGGCCGCGTGCTTCTGGATCACGAACAGACGCCCGCCCGCCGCGCGCGCCCCGCCGAAGGGCTCGGGGGTACGCGCGGGATCACGCTTGCGCCGATATTCGTCGAGCATCTCTCTCCGTGTTATCGTCTCAAATTACCCCGACCTTTCAGCTTTCAGGAGGGCGCTTCGAGATGCCTCCCCATTCGATCGGATCCGGCACCATTTCCTTCGGGCTGGTCAGCATCCCCGTGCGCATGTACACCGCCGCCTCGTCGGCGGGCGTGTCGTTCAACCTGCTCCACGCCAAGTGCGGATCGCGGATCCGCCAGCAGACGTTCTGTCCGGTGGACGACCAGGTCGTCGAGCGGGCCGAGCTGGTCAAGGGGTACGAGTTCGCCAAGGACCAGTACGTGCGCGTGAGCGACGACGAGCTGAAGGCGCTCGAGGGCGAGGGCAGCAAGCTCATCGACATCACCGAGTTCGTTCCCCTCGAGAAGGTCGACCCGATCTACTTCGAGAAGACGTACTACCTCGGCCCCGACAAGGGCGGCGAGAAAGCATATCGCTTGCTCACCGACGCGATGGCCAAGAGCGAGCGTGTGGGCCTGGCCAAGTTCGTGATGCGCGGCAAGGAGAGTCTGGTGCTGATCCGCGCCGCCCAGGACGGTCTCATGCTGCACACCATGTACTTCGCCGACGAGGTGCGCAGCTTCGCGGAGGTCGACAAGGGGCAGTCCGCGAAGATCCGGGACAACGAGCTGGCCCTCGCCCAGCAGCTCATCGACGGCCTCTCGAACACCGAGTTCGAGCCCGAGCGCTACGCCGACGAATATCGCGACCGCGTGCTCGAGATGATCAACCGCAAGGTCGAGGGCAAGGAAGTCACTAGCACCGGCCCGCCCGTGCAACGCGCGCAGGTCATCGACCTGATGGAAGCGCTGAAGGAAAGTCTCGCCAAGCACGCCCCCGACGCCGCGGAGAAGAAGCCCCCGGCCAAGGTCACCCGCCGAGGCGAAGCCAGGGCCGAGCCCGCGCCGGCACGAAGGGCCCAGGCCGGCCGCAAGTAGGGCGGGGTCGATCGGCCGTCGCAGCCTCTTCGGTTTGCTGCTCGTCGTTCTCGCGCTGGCTGGCGCCGAGGCCGGCATGCGCTTTCTCGCGTCACGGGGGCGGACCGAGATGACGGCCACCCACATGTCGGATCCCGTGCTGCATCACCGCATCCGGCCGAATGTCGCCGCGCGGGTGCGGGGGGCGGAATTTCGGACCAGCTCGCTCGGCCTCCACGACCGCGAGTATCCCGCAGGGAAGCCCGCTGGAGTTTTTCGCGTCTTGCTGCTGGGCGACTCCATGACCGAGGGCGGCGGCCTGGCCCTCGAGGCGACGATGGCGAAGCAGGCCGAGGCGATGCTCAACGCGGGCGGATGTCGTTCGCCCGTCGAGGTCGTCAACGGCGGCGTGGCCAGCTATTCGCCGATTCTCCAGTACCTCTACCTGAAAGCGCTGGCCCCGGCGCTCGAGCCCGATGTGGTCGTGCTGAACTTCGACATGACGGACGTCCACGACGATCTCATTCGAACGGCCATCGCCCGGCTCGGGCCGGACGGGCTGCCCGTGGCGGTGCCCGCGAATCGTCGGCTCGAGACCGCGATGTTCCTGCTGCCCATTCCCAAGCCGTCCTTCTTGCGATTTCTGGAGCCGGTCGAGCGCGGACTGAGCCGCCTGCTGATCTATCAAGCGTTCCGGCGCTCTGGCGTCGGCCGGAGACTGTTCGGTCCCATCCGTCCGACGCCGGAGCGGCTGGAGAGCCTCGGGCTGGTCGGCGACATCCGCTACGATCCGATGGCCATCACGCGTCCCGTCGAGGGGCCGGGCGTCACCGAGGCGTGGGGACTGACGGAGCGCTATCTGGCCGGCATCCACGGCCTGGCTCGCCGCCGCGGCATGCGCTTCGCGGTCGTGGTGTACCCGCATCCGCATCAGGTCGCCGCCGACGAGTCACCGGTGGGACGGCAGCAGTTCGCGCTACGTCCAGGACTGTTCACCTCCGAGGCGCCCTTTCGGAGGATCGAGGCGGTGGGGCGGCGCGAGGGATTCGCCGTGATCAACTTGCTCGAGCACTTCCGGCGCCGGCGGGCCACCGACGGGCCGCTGTTCTGGGACCACGACATCCATCAGAATCCGCGCGGCGCCCGGGTCTTCGCCGAAGGCGTGGTCACGGGCCTTCGTGCCCATGATCTGCTGCCCTGCGCCCGGAGCTCAGAAGAGCGTGTAAATGATGGGCGCCAGCGCTGAGCTCTGACCGATCGCCACGATCAGTCCGAACGCCAGCAGCACGACCACGACGGGGATCAACCAATAGCGCTTCCCCTTCCAGAGGAAGAGCAACAGCTCGCCTGACGTGGCCAGCTTCTGAAACCGCATCGTCATGGCCGGGTCCTCCGCATCAGCGCTTCCGTCCGATGGTGATGAAGAATCCGCCTTCCCGGCCCTGGCTCACGACCCAGAGGAGCTGGGCCACGAGGTGATCGACGCGCGTCCCCTCCGCCCGAGGCGTGAACAGCGACTCGCGGTCGGTGAGCCGGTGGCCGACCCGGATCGGCGGAATCGAGCTGACATACTCCACGCCGGCGTGCCGAAACCAGGTGAGCACGTCGTCGACGGTGAACGTCCGCTCGTGCGGGTGGGCGTACTGGTCGAGGAACCAGATGCGCTTCTTGTCGTCGCCCACGCCCGGCGCGCGAAGGATGCCGTCGAGCCAGAGCGCCCGGTTGCCGGTGAGCCGGAAGACGAGCTTTCGCAGGCGTAGCGGCAGACGTCCATAGGTGTTGTACAGACCCACCACGATGAGCCCACCGGGCTTGAGCAACCGCAGCAGCGACCGGAACCCGCCGGGCGCATCGGCGGTGTGGTGCAGCACCCCGTTGGTGAAGACGTAGTCGAAGGCTTCCTCCCGCAGCGCCGGGCGGAAGAGGTCCATCTGGGCGAAGTGGGCGCCGAGGCCGAACCGCTGCTTGAACTGCCGTCCTTTGGTCAGCGAGGCGTGCGACAGATCGATGCCGACCACGCGGCGGCCGAGCATGGACAGGAACAGCGAGAGCTGGCCGGTCCCGCAGCCGGCATCCAGGATGCGCGCCCCGAGCGGCAGCTGCTCGTCGAGCAGGCGCGCGTACACGCCCGCCCCCGCCCGCTCGGCCAGGGCCTGGGGCGTGTCGAGATCCTCATATCCTGGAAACGAACAGCCTTCGTAGAACGTGCGGACGCGGCGGCCGACGTCCTCGGCGGACGTCGAGGCCGTCACGTCTTGGCCACCACGAATCGGTCGAGGACCAGCAGATCGAGGTCGCTTCGGCGGAAGGTCGAAAACGCTTCGCGCGGGGTGTTCACGATCGGCTCGCCGCGGAGGTTGAAGGACGTGTTGAGCAGCACCGGCACTCCGGTCGCCTGATGGAATCGCTCGATGAGCCGGTAGTAGTCCGGCGTCACCTCGGGCAACACCGCCTGCACACGCGCGCTGCCGTCCACGTGCGTGACCGCCGGGATCACCGCACGCTGCGACTCCTTGACGCCGACCACCAGCAACATGAAGCGTGCCGGGTAGTGCTTCCGGGGATCGGTCAGCTCGAAGAAGTCCGGCACGCGCTCGACGAGCGTGGAGGGGGCGAACGGGCGGTAGGGCTCGCGAAACTTGATCTTGGTGTTGACGACGTCCTTCATCTCGGGCCGGCGGGGGTCGGCCAGGATGCTGCGCTGGCCGAGCGCGCGCGGGCCCCACTCGAACCGCCCGCGAGACCAGCCGACCACGTGCCCGGAAGCGAGACCGTCGACGACGCGGTCGACCAGCGCGTCGTCATCGTCGAAGGCCTCGTGGCGGATGCCGCTCTCACGAAGGAACTCGAGCACTTCACCGGTGCCGTGTTCCTGACCCCAGGCGGCGTGCTCCATGACGAAGCCGCGCGGTCCTCCAAGCAGCACGTGGTGAGCCCACAGGGCGGCCCCCAGGGCACCGCCGCCATCGCCCGCCGACGGCTGCACGTAGAGCTCTTCGAACGGCGTCTCCCGCAGCAAGCGACCGTTGGCGACGCCGTTGAGCGCGACGCCGCCGGCCAGGCAGAGCTTGCGGAGACCGGTCTTCCGGTGGAGATGGTCGGCCATGCGGAGCAGGATCTCCTCGGTGATCGCCTGCACGCTCGCCGCGACGTCGGCATAGCGCTGATTGGCCTCGGCGCCGCGCGGGTCCGCGTCGGCGAGCCGTCGCTCCTCCCCTCCCTGGCTCGCGGCCGCGGTGAAGAAGGGCGCATTCGGATCGCGGGGCGGGCCGAAGAGCTCCAGGAAGCGATTCGTGAAGGCGCGCCGCGTCGAATACTCGAACGAGAAGTAGTCCAGGTCCAGGGCGAAGCTTCCGTCGTCGTACACGCGGACCAGCCGCCGCACTTCGTCCACGTAACGGGGCTGGCCGTAGGCGGCCATGCCCATCACCTTGTACTCCCCCTCGTTGACCTCGAAGCCCAGGAAGGCCGTGAAGGCGCTATAGAGCAGTCCGAGCGAATGGGGGAAGTGCAGCTCCTGATCCAGGCGCAGGGTGCTCCCTTTCCCCACGCCCATCGAAGCCGTGGCCCATTCGCCCACGCTGTCGACGGTGAGGATCGCGGCTTCCTCGAAGGGCGAGCAAAAGAAGCTGCTGGCCCCGTGCGACAGGTGGTGCTCGCTGAAGAGGATCCGGCCGGGGTCGATGCCGAGCGTCTTCTGGATGGTGCCCTTGACCCACAGCTTGTCGCCGAACCAGCCGGTCATGGCTTCCCGGAACATCCGCAACGAGCGCGGATAGGTGGCCAGCGAGGTCATGAGGATGCGATCGAACTTCACCAGGGGCTTCTCGAAAAAGACGACCCAGTCGAGGTCGCGCGCGTCCAGCTTGCCGGCGTCCAGACAGAACTGAATGGCCTGAGCCGGGAAGCCGTAGTCGTGCTTCTTCCGCGTGAACCGCTCTTCCTCGGCCGCGGCCACCAGCACGCCGTCGCGAAGCAGGGCCGCCGCCGAGTCGTGGAAGAAACAGGAGACGCCCAGGATGTGGGTCAGAACTGTCTCCGGGCGGCGGCCCAGGGGTCGCCTGCCTCGGCGGAGCGCTCACGCCAGTTGGACGTGGGGGGATGGCGGTGACGCAACGGATCGGCCACCAGGCGCAGAACCACGGCCACGGGGCCGAGGAGCACGATGTAGAGCAGCGAGAACACGACGCGGGCCTGGATCTTCCCGATCGCGTGGGCGACGATCTTCCACGCCTCCCAGAGCGCTCGCAGGGTCTCTCTCATCGCATCGGCCTCCAGGCTGCCGGCATCGGGGCATTCTACACGTCAGGCGAGCGCGGAACCCGCAGAAGCGCGAACGCGACCAGACCCGCCCCGATCCAGACGATCTCGCGGATGCGGCGGATGAGGCTGAAGCTCACGCCCATCGTGCCGCCGAGCCCGAGGGCCGCGAAGGTCGCGGCGTAGCCGCCCTCGAGCGCGCCCAGGCTGCCCGGGATCATGAACGTCGCGAACCGGATGCCGGTGCCGAAGGCCTCGATCACGGTCGCCGTCACCAGCGACACCGGGGTCCCGAGAAACGACAGGATGATCCACGTCTCCAGCGCGCCGAGCAGCCACGCCACGAAGTGGCAGGCGATGGACAGCGCGAGCCGCCCCGGCTGGCGCAGGTAGAACTCGGCGAGCGCGCGGTCGACGCGGCCTAGGCCCTCGTGGCTCTCGAAGCGGCGAGCGCCGAAGCGGGCCAGCAGGCGTCCGCCGAAGGCGGCCAGGCCGCGCGTCTGGGCCAGCACGAAGATCGAGAGCGCCACCAGCTCGACGGCGAGCAGCCACTCCATCGCGGTGAGCAGGCGCGAGTCCGCGGGGAAGACCGTCCACGCCAGCACCACGCCGAGGAGCAGCAACAGTCCCTGAGCGATCGTGATCGTGGTCTTGGCGACGATCACCGATGACAGGGCCTCGGGGAGCGGGACGCGATCGCGCAGGAGCCACGCCTTCACGGCCTCGCCGCCGAGGCCGGCGGTCGGGGTCGTGAGGTTGACGGCTTCGCCGGCCAGGCGCGTCAGGAAGAGCGGGGCGAGCCCGACCCGGTCGCGGGTGAACGCGTAGCGCCAGCCGAGCACGTCGAACAGCGCGACCAGCACGGTGGGAAAGACGATCACCACGGCCAGCCGCCAGCCGACCCGCGCGATCGAGGCCGCGATGGCGGGCGGATCGTTGTCGGCCACGATGAACCCGAGCGCGGTCACGCCGACCAGCAGCAGCGCGATCCTGAGATAGCGCAGCGGTTCAGCTCTCGCGATAGAGCACGAGGAGGAGTCCGACCGCGATGAGGCCAAGGGCCCACAGGCGGGCGGGCAGGCGGTCGTCCCCCCCGGCCAGGCGCAGCTCCAGCCAGCGGCCCCAGCCGACGACGATGCCGAAGAGGCCGAGCGGCGCGTGCGTGACTTCGATCAGGAATTCCGACTTGAGGTTGACCGACGCGTGCGAGTGGGTGAGCAGGAGGCCGCCGCCCAGGGCGCAGAGCAGCGGAAACACCAGCGCGTACCCCGGCTTGGCCAGCCGCCCCGTCCGGACTCTCCACTCGAAGAGGCCGAAGACCACGATCAGCAGCAGGAAGATCCGGTGCTGGAGCACCTCGGGAAAGAGCATGCTCTCCCAGAACCCATAGGGGCCGATCGGCCACGAGCCGGGGTCGCTCCGGAAGAACAGGAAGACGGCCAGGCCGAGGAAGATCAGCGGCCAGTGGCGCGTCCACCGCGCGCGTCCGGTCTGGTGCAGCAGAGCCAGCACGCCCATGGACAGCACGAAGAGCCCGGACCAGTGATGGTTGTACTCCGACCAGGCGCGATCGGCGTCGGTCCGAGGCGCGTTGCGGTCGTCGACCGGCAGCTCCGAAAGCTGGGGAGAGCGCAGGCTGGGCCAGCGCGGGACGAACCGGGTGCCCACTTCCGCGTACGTCGCGCGATCGGCGACCACGTCGACGGCGGGCGGCAGCGAGGTCAGCGAGGCCGCCGCGCCGAACACGGTGAGGCCGAGGCCCAGCTCCACCTCGACGAAGCGGCGCAACCGGAGCGGTTGGCCGCCGCCCCGCGCCAGGCGGCGCACCACGAAGAAGTTGAGGGCGCCGAGCACGAGCAGCGCGCCCAGCAGCGCGGCCTTGGTCAGCAGCATCACGCCGTAAGCGGTGCCGAGGAGCGCGCGCGGCCCGTCGATGTAGCGCAGGCTCAGCGCGCCGCCCGCGAGCACGAGGGCGATCACGCTGACGAGGGCCTGCGTGGAGAAGCGCTGGAGCAGCGGGGCCGGCCACGTCTCGGCGCGGCCGCGGGCCGCGACCACCACGAGCTGGGCGAGGCCGCCGATCCAGATCCACGCCGCGACTTGGTGGACGGCGTCGAGGGTCAAGAGCGGGAGGCGGCCGCTCACGCGCGCGGCGGCGTGGCTGGTCCACGGGGCCAGGAGCATCAGCGCGGCGACGGCGGCGATCACGAGCGCGCGCGCTCCCGCCGGCCGGGCCGGCGCCGCGCGCCGGAGTCTCCACGCGCCCGCGAGCAGCACGAGGGCCAGAAGCACGCGGGCCGCGCTCACCCGAAAGTACGAGGTGACCACGAGATCGTCGAGACGCACGGTGCCCTGGAGCGCGATCACCTGGGTCAGCGCCGACAGCGACTGCGCTGTCGCGAGGACGACGGCGCCCGCGGCCACCAGCGTCCACGCGCGCGCGTGGTCGACCTCACGCCCGAGAGTCCCGCGCAGCGTCCACAGCGCGAACAGCGCGCCCCCCACGCCCGCGGCCTGCGCGGCCAGGATCAGTGACCGCAGGAGGACGTCGACGAACCCGGTCACGGATGCGCGGTCGGGCGCGTGCGGCTGGCGAGCAGGAACAGCAGCAGGAAGGACGGCGTCCCGACCGCCGCGATGATCAGGAACCAGTGCGCCTTGCCGAAGACGGCCAGCGCCACGATCAGGTAGATGAAGTCGCGATGCGAGAGCGCCTCGGCCAGACGCCCGGCGGGCGACGCCGCGGAGGCGGTCTCGCCACCGATGAAGCGGCGGGCCGACAGGGTCGCGGTGGCCAGCGCGCTGGCGATGGTCACGGCGCCGAACACGAGCGGCCAGCCGCCACCACCCGCAACCGACCAGCCGATCGCCATGCTCGCGAACACCACGACGTGCACGAGGTTGTCACCCCAGAAATCGAGCACGGCCCCCCAGCGGGACTCCAGGAACTTCAGCCGGGCCAGCTCACCGTCGCAGCCGTCCAGGATCGAATGGGTGAGGAACAACAGCGCGCCGATCGTCTGCCAGGCGCTCGTCGCCACCAGAAAGCAAAGTCCCCCCGCCAATCCGATGCCCACGCTGACGAGGGTCATCATGTTCGGGGTGATCGAGGTGTCGAAGAGCCGCCGGGTCACCGCGAGCGAGATGCGCCGCTCGACGTGACGCGACATGAAACCTTCGCTGGGCTTGATCAGCCCGCGAAGCAGCCAGGTCTCAGCTGCCGGCACGTCGTTCGTACCGCCGAGAGCGAAGCGGCCGGCGGGCTCGAGGCGACGCCGCACAACCGGCACGTCGCGGCCCAGTGCCTGCGCCAGCTGGTCGGTGCCGCGAGACGACGCGGCGGCGGCGAGCACGCGCTCCGGCTCTTCGGTGTCGATCACCGCCGCGGCGCCGTCGTCCACGTAAAGCGTCTCGGGTTGAAGCGGCAGCGTGGAAAGCGCTCGCAGCCATGCCGGTCCGGGGACGACGCGGCCGTCCAGAGCGACGATGCGTCGCGGCGCGGCGGACGTTGCCGCCCAATCCGCCGAGCTGAGGGAGTCCGAGGGGCTCTCACGCTGATGGCCCGTCTGGCCGGCGGTCACGACGTCGCCGAACCCGGCGCGTCCGGCCGCCAGCGCCACCCGGCGGGCCAGCGGCAGGCCGGCCACGCTCACGCTGCCGAGTCCATCGCCGCCGGGCGTGGGCAGGACGATCAGGAGCGGGGCGGCCGCCTGGGCGCGAACGGCCGGGATCAGGCGCTCACCGAAACCGACACGGGGCGGCCGGCGTGACGGCTCGATTCGCGGGCGGCCGATTCGAGCGCGACGCACAGCGCCGCTTCCGCGAGGTTGCCCCGCCCCGCCCCGCCGCTCGTCACCTCGGCCACGAACTCGTCGGCCACCGCGTGGAACCAATCGGGATGATGCGAGCCGTCGGAAAGGCGGGGCGGACACTGCCACCGTCCAAGATCGTCTCCCCCGGCGCCGTGCCACAGCAGCGTGTCGTCTCTCAGCTCGAGCCGTCCGCGGGTGCCCTCGACCTCGGCCCAGTTCTCGCGCACGTCCGCGGCCCAGGTGAGATGGATATCCGCGGTCGCCGAGGGAAACGTCAACCGAACGCTCGCGGTGTCTTCCACGGACAACGCCTGATGGCGCCGCCGCTCGAGCCGCGCGCTGACCTCCGTCGGCGCGGCGCCGATCCAGCGCGTCAACACGTAGAACACGTGCCAGCCGTGATCGGTGAGCACGCCGCCCCCGGCCACCGCGGGGTCCACGCGCCAGTTGTCGGCGTTCGGGTCGGCGGCGGCGGCCGGACCCGTCCTGCGCGTGTGCCACACGGCGTGACGCACGTCGCCGACCGTGCCCTCGCTGAGCAGCTCGGCGGTGCGGCGCACGATCGGCGCGTGATGCCAGTTGTGGACGGTGTGGAGCACGCGCCCGCTCTGGTCGGCGAGCGGAGCGATCCGGGCGAGATCCTCGGCGGACTGCACGAGCGGCTTCTCGCACAGCACGTGGAGGCCGCGGCGCAACGCGCGCTCGATGAGCGGCGCGTGACTCGAGGGCGGCGTGCAGATGTCGACGAAGTCGAGTCGCTCGTCGTCGAGCAGGGCGTCGACCGACGC
The DNA here is from genome assembly GCA_035317605.1 of Candidatus Acidiferrum sp. Classification (GTDB taxonomy): domain Bacteria; phylum Methylomirabilota; class Methylomirabilia; order Rokubacteriales; family CSP1-6; genus DATHGT01. Next base: position 48,438 of record DATHGT010000173.1, read on the forward strand.
GTACCAGCGGGCGGCGGGCAGCGCCTCGGCGCCGTCGACGCGACGGTCGGGACACGCGTCGGAGACGGCCACGATCTCGACGTCCTCACGTGTGCGCCAGGCGGGCAGGTGCCCGTGGACGGCCACGTTCCCGAGCCCGATGAGGCCGCCGCGCAGTGTCTTACGCGAGCCCATGCTGCGGGAGCACCGCCCCCAGCGCTTCGTCGAGGATCTCGAGGCCGGCGAGCGCCTGCTCCTCGCGGATGACGAGCGGCGGGTTGAGCCGGATCGAGGGCGCGTACGTCATGGCCACCAGGCCGCGACGCAGACATTCCTGGTAGAGCGCCTGGGCGACGGCGCGGGGAATCGGCGCCTTGGTGCGGCGGTCCTGCACCAGCTCGATCCCGAGCAGCAGCCCCTTGCCGCGGACGTCACCGACCGTGCGGTACTTTTCCTTGAGCGCTTCCAGACGCGCGAGCATCACGCGGCCGACGCGGTCGGCGTTCTTCACGAGATCCTCGCGCAGGATGATCTCCAGCGAGGCCAGCCCGGCCGCCGCGGCCAGCGGGTTGCCGCCGTAGCTCGAGGAGCTGGCGCTCGGATTCGACCAGGGCTTGGTCGCGGTCAGCGCGTCGGTCGACACGACGCCGCTCAGCGGGAACCCGCCGGCCACGCCCTTGCCGATCGTCATGATGTCGGGGACGACGCCCTCGTGCTCGCCGCCCCACATGAGTCCCGTCCGCCCGAAGCCGGTGATCATCTCGTCGAGCAGCAGCAGCGCGCCGTGCTCGCGGGCGATGGCCTGGACGGCGCGGAGGAATCCGTCCGGCGGCACCACGTTGCCGGCCGTGCCCTGGATCGGCTCCGCCACGATGGCGGCGATCTCGCCCCCGGTCTGGTGTTTGATCACGTCGCGGATGTAGTCGGCGCAGGCGATCCCGCAGTCCGGATAGGTGAGCTTGAATGGGCACCGATAGCAGTCCGCGTAGGGGGTGAGGTGCTGGCCGGGCACGAAGGGGCCGAGGTGATGCTTGAAGTCGCTGCCGAGCAGGCCGAGCACCCCGCCGGTCTTGCCGTGGAAGCCGCCCCAGAATCCGAGCACCTCGTGGCGCTTGGTGGCGAGCTTGGCCAGCCGCAGCGCCGCCTCGACCGCCTCGGCCCCGCCCGAGAAGAGCTGGATGCGCGTCAGCCCCTCGGGAGTCACGCTGGCCAGCAGCTCCAGGAACTTCGCGCGGGTCTCGGTGGTGAAGCTGCCGAAGTGCAGCCGCTCGACCTGGCGCTTGAGGGCCTCCACGTAGTCGGGATGGCAGTGGCCCACGCTGCCCACCGCGATGCCCGCCATGAAATCGAGGTACTCGTTGCCGTCCTCGTCGATCAGCGTGCAGCCGCTGCCGCGGGCCATGGCGAGCCCCGCGTACTGCGCGAGTCCCTGATAGCCGGGGGCGATGTGCCGGCCCTCGCGCTCGACGATGGCCTTCGACCGTGGTCCGCGCTCGCGACGCCCGCTCATCGCGTCCCTTGCTCGACCCGGCGTACGAGGTGGGCGGCGATCACGCGCGAGGCCTCCTCGCGCACGCGGGCGAAGCTCGGCCACGCGTTGAGATCGAGGAGCACCAGCCCGTGCTCGCTCACGATCGCATCGCCGCCGTAGACCTCGAGCCCGAGCGCTGAGGCGGCGTGCGCGAACACGCGGGCCAGGCGCCGGGCATCCACCGGGAAGCCGGCGAGTTGCTGGTCGGCGTGGTGGAACCAGTGACACCACGGCGGCTCGGCGCCGGGCTCCGCGACGCCGACGCCGTAGAACTTCACGAGATCGCCGGCGACGTGGGGCTGCAGCACCGCGCGCTCGATGCCGCGCGCGGCCAGCGCGGCCAATGCGTGCGTCAGCGCGCTCGCGCTCTCGACCTGGACGACGTCGCCGTCCTGCGTGTTGTGGACGTCCGCGCGCTTCACCCACACGGGAAGGTCGACGGCGGGCGCGGGCCGTCGGGTATCGACGAGCCGGCTTGGCACGAACGGAACACCGGCGGCCTCGAACCGGGCGATCATCCGGTCGCGGTACGTGTTCAGGATCGCGTCGAGCGGATTGACGTGAGGCACTCCGCGCGCTGCCCACGCGGCCAGTTGACGCAGCGGCTCGGACGTCTCGCACATGAGGAAGACCAGGTCCGGGCGGATCTCGTCGGGGACGGCCAGGTCATCCGTGGTCTTGAGGACGATCTGGTATCCGAGCGCCTCCAGGTGCTTGCCGGTGAGGCGCAGGATCTCCGTGTCGTCGGACTCGCGGCCCGGAGAATGAGTCCGCTCACGAAAGATCCCCCACCCACGCAGCTCGCTCAAGAAGCTCCTCCCGGCGCTTGACGTGACATCGACTCCGCCAGGGTCACGTCAGCGAGGCGGTCGACGTCGACCACCCGATCGATCGTCTCACCGTAAACCATTTCACCAGACCTGACGAGCCAGGCCAGGAATTCGCGGAGCCGTCCCAGGCCGGACGGCGGGGTCAGAGCGCGCACCCGCTCAGGCACGAGGTAAATGCCTGCGGTGACGACGTTTCCGCCTGGCCCCCCCAGGTTGCGGATGCGTCCGTCACCGTCGAGCGTGGCCCACAGCGGGCTCTCGTCTTCCACCAGCGGCGTGACCGCGAGCACCGTCGCATCGGCCGGCCTCCGCCGCGCCGCCTCCACGAAGGCGACGAAGTCGGCCGGCCGGCACCACGCATCCACGGTCGACATCAGAATCGGGCCGGCCGGTGCCGCGGCCAGCACTCGGGTGAAGCTCTCCAGGGACGACGCGGTCGTCCGCACGATGAACCGAAAGTCGACGCGCGGAAATCGCGCGGCCAGCCCTTCGACGCAGTCTCGCTCGTCTTCATTTACGATCACGGTCAACGCGGAGATGTTCGCGGCCAGAAAGTTCCTGACCACGCCGTCGATGAGCGGCACCCCGGCCACGGGAACGAGCGGCTTGGGCACCGTGAATCCCGCCTCGCGGAGTCTCCGCCCCTCGCCGGCCGCGATGATCCCGCCGGTCACAGCACGCGCTCGAGATCGGCGAGGCGCGGAATCACGCGGTCTCCCGGACAGCAGGGCTTCGGCGAGGCCTGGCCGGTCAGCCAGACGTGAGGCATGCCCACGCCGCGTGCGCCCGCCATGTCCCGGGTCGGAGAATCACCGATGAAGGTCACGCCGGCGGGATCGATGCCCAGCGCGTCGGTGGCGTGGCGAAAGATTCGCGCGTCCGGCTTGGTGAAGCCGACCCGCGTGGAGTCGACCATCACGTCGAAGTGATCGGCGATGCCCGCTTCGGCGCACACGGCGGCCAGGTTGCCGTAGAAGTTCGAGACCAGGCCCAACCGATAGCGCCCGCGCAGGCGGGCCAGCATCCGCGCGCTGGCCGAGAGTCGGACCAGCGATGTGTCGAGAAAACGCCGGGCGACCCGTGCGGTCAGGCGAGCGTCGGACACGCCGAGCTTGGCGGAGACGCCGTCGGCCAGGAGCTCGACCGTCCCGCGAAGCCCACAGCCGGGTGGCAGCGCGCCGACCAGAGCGTCGTCGGCGGCGTAGAAGACGGGGTCGAACACCTCGTCGTCCGCGTCCACGCCACACGCGCGATACAGCTGGCGGAAGCGCTCCTTCCACGGCAGCCCATCGGCATCGAGCGTCCCACCGAAGTCGAACAACAGAGCCGCGATCATCACGCGATTGTAGCGCGCCGCGACATGACGGCCGCGCTTTGTCCCTGGCCGCGGCTCAGCCGACCAGTGCCGCGAGATCGAACGAGGCAGTGAACGGGTTGACGAATCTGACACCGTCGAGAACGCCGCCGTCCTGGAAGTCCTCGCTCAGCACGACTTCGACCTGGTTGAGCCGTGCGGTCGCCCAGAGCTGGGCGTCCCAGTACGACATCCGATGATCTCGTACTCCTCGCGCCGCCTCGATCACGACGGCTGCCGTGACCGGGAGTACGGGCCAGGATGCCACCAGTCGTTCGAGCTCGAGACGTGCCTGGGCCGGAGTGAGCGGATGGGCGATCTTCTCGGTCACGACCCGGAAGAACTCGCCCAGTACCTGAGTGGACAGCGTCCCGCGACCGATCGGTTCGATGTCTTCGAGCAGCTGCGCGGCGCGCGCCTGCTTGCCCCCCGATGCGGCATCGAAGGCGTAGACGAGGATGTTGCTATCGACCAGCGCGCGGCCGGTCATAGAGATCGTCGCGCGTCCATGTGCGAGGCGCCGGCGCGACCCGCAGTCGCATGCGGCGTCTCACGGATCGCATGAAGGCTCCCCACGCCTTGGAGTCGCTCCGCACGATCCCTGGAGCCGTCAACGTCTGTTCGAGGCTCCGCCGAATCAGCTCGGCTTCCGTCACGCCGAGTTGCTTGGCGCGGGTCTTGAGCAATCGCTCGTGACGCGGCTCGATGTAGACCTGCTTGCGAACCATTCGATCCGACATCCATCGCAGTATACATCGCGGTGCGCTTTCAGCGTCCGCGGGTGTAGCCGACCAGCTCGATGTAGCCCACTCCGGCGATCGGCCGGCCGCGGTCACGGCCGACCACTCGCACCGCGCCCTCCCAATAGCGGACGGCGAGGGCCAGTTCCTGATCCGCCAGGCGCGGAACGACGTCGAGATCGAGCGACTCGGACGGAATGGTGATCCGCCAGCGTGAGGGGTAGCGAGTGCCGTCGCGCGGACTCGTCCAGGTCTCGAGCGCGTCGATCCGGAAATCCGTGAGGCTGAGACGGCGGCTGGTGCCGTCGACGCCGACGAGGCTGCCGGAGCTGAAGCGGTCGGCGGACCCATCGGCGCGGCGCAGCTGGTAGAGCATCAGGTCGCGCCCGTCGGCGAGTTGAAGCGCGAACCAATCCCATCCCATCAGCCCCGCGCCCAGCGACGAGGTGCTCCACTCGCGGTCCATCCAGGCCAGCCCGGTCACCTCGAACGCGGCGCCGTGAATCGTCACGCGGCCTTTCGTCGGCATGCGGGTCAGCGAGTAGTAGTACGACGCGTTGCCGGGCTCCTCGCCCTTGCGATCGAGGCCGCGGTCACCCTGGAGCACGACGGGCTTGGCGCTGGCCAGCGTGAGGTCGATCGCCACGTCACCTTCTGCCGCGCGCAGCTTCACCGGCACCGCGTCGCCGCCAACGCCCTCCGCGGACCAGTCCTCGACCCACACCTTGAACGGGTGGGCGTGTGCGTCGGCCAGATCGAGCGCGGCCCGACTCAGTCGGCTGGCCGCGCTGAAGCGCCGGCCGGCGGTGTCGGTCAGCGCGAAGTGCGCCATGTACGCCTCGCGGCTCGCCCACGCGGAGGCGCGCGAGATCATCGTCGGCGCCATCGCGATCCTGAAAAAAGTGAGCTGGAAGCCGAAGTGCCGACCGTCGGCGGTGCTGAGATTGCCCGTGTAGTACCACCACTCCGTGCGGAACTCGGCGTGCGGCCCGTGGTCGGCGGGAAAGACGAACGGGCGCGGGGCCAGCGCGCGAGCGAACCCCTCGATAGGTCCGCCGAGCGCTTCGCCGACGGCCAGCGTGGGCGGCACGTGCGCGGGAGGCCGGGCCAGACGCCACGCGGAGACCATGAAGACCGTCGCGAGTCCCGCGATCACGAGCGCGATGGCGATGCGGGCCGCAGTGCGTCGCGGCGCCGGAGTCAGGCGGCGCGACCCGCGCCAACGAGTGGTCATTCTTCTCTGACCGCGGCGGGGAGGGCCATCGTGCTCATGCGCCACGCGGGATACACCGCCGCGAGCAGGGCGGCGCCGAGGGCGAGCAGCACCGCCTGGATCAGGATCGCGGGCGCGATCTCGAGCTGGAGCGTCCAGCCGAACGATCGCCGGTTGATCACGAAGATCAGCACCAGCGCGAGCGCGCCACCCACGGGCAGCGCCAGGAGCCCGGCTACCAGACCCATGAACCCGGTCTGCGACGCGGTGAGCCCCCACACCTGAAGCGGAGTCAGGCCCTGGGTGCGCAGCACGCCGATCTCGCGTGACCGTTCCAGCGCCTGCGCCATCAGCGCGCTCAGCACGCCCACGAACGCCACCACCATGGCCAGCAGCCGGAGCACGCCGGTCACCGCGAACGTCCGGTCGAACACTTCGAGCGAGGCCTCGCGGAGCGCGCGGTTGGAGCGGATGAAGACGTCCTGCTCGGGACCGGCGGCGCGACGGAGCGCCTCGATCAGCGCGTCGACCGCGTGCGGATCCTTGGCGTAGACGCCGAGCGCGGAGATGCCGCGATCGGCCCAGGAGCGCTCGTAGACCGGGCGTCCCATCAGGACAACTCCCTCGCTCGATCCGTAGTCGTACACGATGCCGCCGACGGGGAACTCGCGCTCGCCCGCGTCGGTCCGCAGCCGCACCCGATCGCCGATGCCGAGACGCCGGTGATAGGCGAAGGGCTCCGAGACCAGCACGACCTCGCCCGCGGCGAATTTCCGCCAGACCGTCGCGCGATCGCCCTCCTTCAACGCCAGCACGCGAGACTGCGCGGGCGCTCGTTCCCCGCGGGGCGGGTCGAGCACGATGAGCTGTATTGGCCCGGTCGGCGAATGGATGCGGACCGTGCGCTGAGTCCCCATGGCGGCGACCCCGGGCACCGCGCTCAATCGCTCGATCAGATCGGGCGCCAGCGTGGCGTCCGCGCGACTGCTGACCAGGCTCGGCGCCGAGACGTACACGTCGGCCTGGAGCGAGGTCTGAAGCCACCGGATCACGCTGGCGCGGAAGCTGTCGATCATGATCCCCACGCCGACCGACGCCGACACCGCGATCATCAGCGCGGCCATCGCGACCGCGGTCCGACTGAGCGCCGCGGTTACCCCCCGCGTGGCCATCCGTCCGAGCAGGCCGAACGCGGCGCCGGCGAGCGGCTGGGCCAGCCAAACCACCGCGACGGTGACGGCGGGCGTGAGCATGGCGGCCCCGAGCAGGATCGTGAAGAGTCCCGCGTAGCTCACCCCCAGACTCCGGACGTTCAGGGCGAGCAGGGTCCCGCCGACGGCGAGCAGCATTGCGCCCGCGAGGGCCAGGCGCGGGGCCAGGGCCCGCGCCCGCGACTCCAGGGTCGAGCGTCCGAGCGCGGCGCGGGGAGTGGAGCGCGTCGCCTCCAGCGCGGGAGCGAGCGTGGCCAGCAACGTTCCGCCCAGGCCGAGCGCGGCGCCCGCCAGCAGAGTGGCCGGGGCCAGGACCAGCTCGTTCACCGCCACGACCACGTACAGATCGTTGATGGTGCGCGTCACCAATCTCAGCAGGCCTGCACCAAGCAGAATTCCGGCGGGCAACCCTATCGCGGTAGCGAGCACGCCGAGCGCGAGCGCCTCGGTCATGATCAGCGTCCAGACTTCGCCTCGCGTCACGCCGAGGGCCCGCAGCGCGCCGATGAGCGGCCGGCGCTGCACCACCGAGAAGCTCATGGTGTTGTAGACGAGGAAGATCCCCACGAAGAGGGCCAGCAAGCTCAGCGCGGTGAGGTTGACGCTGAAGCCGCGGCTCAGATCGGCCAGGGCCTGGGCGCTCGCCGAGGCGGGCACGATCTCGGCGGCCGGCGGCAGCTGGGCGCGGATCCGCTCGAGCCACGCCTGGCCGGCCGCGCCGGCGGGCACGATCACGTCGACGTAGCTGAGCCGTCCGAAGCCGCCGGTCAGCTCCTGGGCGGTCGCGACGTCGGTCACGAGCAGGCTCTCCAGCGTGCGCGCGCGCAGCGCATCCGCCGCGATCAACACGCCCACCAGCTCGAGACGGTGGTGGCGCGTGCCCGCGCGGACCGCGAACGTGTCGCCCGGACGCAGCCCGAGCTGCGCCGCCGTCGCCTGCGCCAGCAATGCGGTGGACGGACGCGTGAGCAGCGGCGCGAGGGACGTGGCCGTGGACGGCGTCTCCGACGTGACGAAGCTTCGGAACGGCCCTTCGGCGAACGGATCGATACCGAACAGGTGAAAGGTCCGCCCGGGCCAATCCACCGCCGAGACGTCGCGCTCGACGACCGGGGCCAGCGACCGGACGCCCGATCGCCGGAGGCGGACGTAGACTTCCTCGGGGACGCCCGACGGCCCACCGACGATGCGGTGGGTGGCGCGACCGCTGAGGCTCTCGGCGAAGCTCGTGAACGCGCGCCGCGAGCTTTCGTTGGCGAGGTCGACGGCGACCACCACCGCGACGCCGAGCGCGATGCCGAGGATCGAGAGTCCGAGCTGCCATGGGTGAACGAGCAGGTGTCGCAGGCTCGCGCGCCAGAGCAGGGTTCTCATCGCGCGGATCGCTCGAGCAGTCGTCCGTCGGCGAGCGTGAACACACGGTCGGCCCGCGCCGCGACCTCGTCGCTGTGGCTGGCCGCGATCACGGTCTTGCCTTCTCGTCGCGCCAGTCCGGCGAGGAGCGCCAGCACCTGGCGCGCGGACTCGGCGTCGAGGTTGCCGGTGGGCTCGTCGGCGAGGACCAGCGCCGGCTCGTGCACGAGCGCGCGCGCGACGGCCACGCGCTGCTGCTCGCCGCCGGAGAGCCGATCGGGAAAGCTCGCCGCGCGATCGGCGAGCCCGACCTCGCCCAGCAGATCGAGGGCACGGGTCCGCCCCGCCGCGCCGTCGACGCCGTTCAGCTCGAGGGGTAAACGCAGGTTCTCCTCCACCGTGAGGGTGGGGATCAGGTTGTAGAACTGGAAGATGAACCCGATGCGCCGGCGCCGGAGCCGCGTGCGCGCGGTCTCGGACAGCGCCGCGACGTCCTCGCCCTCCACCCGCACCGTGCCCGACGTCGGCCGGTCGATCCCGCTCACCAGGTTGAGCAGCGTCGATTTTCCAGACCCGCTGCGCCCGAGCAGCACCACGATCTCCCCGGCCGCCACGCTGAGGTCGACCGCGCGCAGGACGACCCGCTCGCTCTCCCCCTCGCGATAACTCTTGACGACGCGTGACAGCTCGACGGCCGGAACCCTCGCGTCTGGCATCACGCGATTGTAGACGCCCGGGGAGGAGAACCTCCCGGCCCCTGGGAGGTTCTCCGGCTCCCCCTCACGTTGTCGTTCTTCCATTCGTCGACACCGCGCGAACTTGGCGGCGCGCGACTCTGGCCTGGACGTTGCCCTGAGTGTTGCGATGCCTCGTTGGTCCTTGCCCGTATTCGCCGCGTGCGCCGCCATCACGTTGATTCACGTCGGACTCGAGGCCCCCGCGCCCGCGTCCGACGCGCCGCCCCATCACGCCCAGAGCGGCTTCCGCAACCTCGATCCCCGGTACTCGTATCCGCTGCTCCTTCGCGCGCGCCACATCTTCCGCGGAGCGCCGCGGCGCGGACCCCTGCCGCTCGTGGTCGCCAACGACGGCGCCGAGCTTCGGGCCAACGGCCACGAGCCGACGGTCACGTGGGTCGGCCACGCCACGCTGCTGATCCAGATCGACGGCGTCAACGTGCTGACCGATCCGCACTTCGGCGAGCGGACGAGTCCCCTGAGCTTCGCCGGGCCGCGCCGGCTGGTGGCGCCCGGCATCGCCTTCGCCGATCTGCCGCCGATCGACGCGGTGGTGATCTCGCACGATCACTACGACCACCTCGACCGCGAGACCGTGCAGCGCCTGGCCCGCGAGCATCGATCGACGTTCTTCGTGCCGCTCGGCCTGAAAACCTGGATGACGAGCAACGGCATCGAGAACGCGATCGAGCTGGACTGGTGGGAGTCCCGCGTGTTCCGTGGTGTCACGGTCACGTGCACGCCGGCCCAGCACTCGTCGGGACGGGGACTGCACGATCAGGACTCGCGGCTCTGGTCGTCGTGGATGCTGGCGGGCCGCTCGCGGCGCTTCTACTTCGCCGGCGACACCGGGTACACGCCGGCGCTCGGCGAGATCGCGCGGCGTCTCGGTCCGCCGGACCTCGCGGTGCTGCCGATCGGCGGCTACAGCGACTATCCCGGCCATCATCCGAATCACCTGAACCCCGAAGAGGCGGTGCGGCTCTTCGAGGACCTGCGCGCGCGGCTGCTCGTGCCCATGCACTGGGGCACGTTCGATCTCAACCGCGAGCCGTTCCGCGAGCCGCCCGACCGGCTGCGGACCGAGGCGCGGCGGCGCGGGATCGACGAGCAGATCGCGGTCCTGAGCCCGGGGCAGACGATTCCGTGGTGACCCGCCGCGTGGCCGGTCACGCGAGCCTGGCCCTGGCCTTCGTGCTGCTGGCCCTGGGCGCGTGCGGCATCGTGGTGGAGGGCGAGCTGCGCGGCCGCCCCCTCAACGTGGACACCGATCCCGCGCGGGTGATCGTGGTGATCTGGAACCACGGCTTCTCGCCGGAGGCCGCGGGCACCTATCGGCCCGAGGCCCCCGCGATCATCGAGCGCCTGGTCGAGCGCAACCGCGACGTGGTCCTGTTCAAGCAGCTCCGCAACGCCGCCTGGCTCGGCGAGCTGGACCACGGCGCCTACGTGGACGCCGCCATCGCCTCGCTGGTCGCCACCCAGCACGTGCCGGTCGAGAACATCATCCTCAGCGGTCAGAGCTGCGGCGCCTGGGGCTCGCTCCAGACCGCGGCGCTCCGCTACCCCAACGTGGGCGGGGTCATCGCGTTCGC
>DATHGT010000174.1:0-52646 GCA_035317605.1 Candidatus Acidiferrum sp.
TGGAGGGTGAGTTCTGCGCCAGCGTGGACCTGCTCTTCTTCTCCCTCGAGGGATGCGTCTCGATCTCGATCGGCACCGATCCGGGCGCCGCCGTGCCCGTTCCACCAAACCCATTGGTTGGCATCGACCTGACCGATCGGCGCGGCCTCGTCACCGGCCACGCCGCGGCCAGCGGCGCCCTCGGCCCCGAGCACACGGCCTGGCCGGACACGGCGCCTGTGCTGCACTTCAGCCACTACGTCGAGACCGCGCTGGGGGCCGGATCGGCCTTCGGGGCGCCGGTGGGAGTGCCGGGGCCGGTCTGGAGCGGCACCAGCGAGCTGAAATACGCCTACCGGGTGACGAAGCTCGAGCTGCTCGAGGCCGGGGTCCCGCTGAGCGGACCGTTCGACGCGGCCTGGTGGCTGCCGTCGAGCCGGCCGGCGGTGACCGACGCCGCCGATCCGCCGCCGGGGGAGGTGGAGGGGAGGGAACTATCGCTCTTGAGCTGGCACCCCGCCCCGTGGGCGCGCAACCTCGGCAGCAGCGGCGCCGAAGCGCGGGGCGACCCGGCCGCCACGCTCGGCCGGGTGTGCACGCCGTCGCCGACGCCCGAGCGAGTCTGCCTGCGGGGCGAGCGCGCCCGCCGCGACGGGGTGAATCGGGTCGAGCTTCGCTCCAGCCGACCCAGCCCGCCGCCGTTCCCCAGCACGCTGCGCATCGTCGGCCGCGAATCGCTGGGGACGTTCGAAGCCGCGGCCTTGCTCGACTTCGCCATCGAGAGCGGCTACACGCTGGTGGCCGGTCGCGTCGAGCGTCTGTCCGTGCCGTCGCCTCTCGACGCCGACATCATCAGGGCCTACGAGCTCCCGTATCTGTCGCGCAACGGGCGATTGCTCACCACGCTGAGCTTCGCCGGCACGATCGCCCCCGCCGCGGTCGCGCCGGAGCTGGTGCTCGCGCTGACCCTCGGCGCCAAGGAAGCGCCGATCCCGGAGTGCGACGAGTACACGGATCTGAAGATCGGCACGCGAATGCCGCTCACCTTCAGCCACGGCGAGCTGCGGTACGAGACGCTCAATCGCGCGACGCCGCTCCGCGTGGTCGACCGGGTCCCCGCCGGCAAGCCCGACGGAACGCCGGAGCTACAGTTCCCCGCCAAGGGGTTCCGCGTTCGGGCCCCGTTGCCGGTGGCGGGCGTGTCCGTGCACCTCCGGCAGGCGGGACGCACGGCGATTCAGGTCCGCGCGTTCGACGGGCACGGCGCGGTGGTCGACACGGCCAAGACGACGCGCCAGAACGTCCTCGAGCCGGTCACGGTCAGCGGCCCCGACATCCGCGCGGTCGTGGTGACCGGCGGCGGCGGCCGTTCGGTGGTCGCCCGCGTCTGTTTCCAATTCGAGGCAGCCAAGACCGTGGCGGACGAGCCGCGGGTGAGCGGGACGCTGGTCGATGGCCAGACACACCCATGGAAGGCCGAGGCGCTGGGGCCCGTGGTCAGCGGTCCGGATGGCCGGCGGTGTCGCTTCGTTCGGTACACGCCGGCCGTGGCCGGGACCTGGAAGGGCGTGCGGATCGACCCCTGGGCGCGCGAGCACGTCGGCATCGTCAGCGCCTGCGCGCTGAGCTGGGCGGCGGCCGACGCCCACGATCGCGATCAGCAGGCGCGGCTGGATCTCTCCGGTCTCTGGAACGACCGCGGCCAGAGCGGCGTCGCTGCGCGTCCGGAGCTGCTGAACGCCGGCACCACGTATCAGGTCCGGGTCCAGTGTCAGTATCAGGGCTGGCGGCGGACCGACGACGAGCCGGAGCCGTCGCCGATCGATCCCGCCAAGTGGCTCGACCTGCCTCAGGCGACGTACTCGTTCCGCACGGCGGACGCGGCCGCGGCGTCGACGGCGCCGCCGGATCTCAGGGACGAATCGGTCTTCGACGCGCGCGGCGTCGCCCGCTATCTCCTGGGCTTCGAGCCCGACGGGACGGCCGCCCCGCACTTCCGGGCCGATCCGCTCCAGGCGCTCTTCTCGGTCGATCATCTCGATCTGCTGCTGAGCCGATACGGCCGGTCCCTGGCCCTCAAGCTCCGGCGGACCAATCCGCCGCCGGGCTCGCTTCACGGAGTGGCCACACCACCGGACGTGCCGGCGACGGTCACCAGGCACCCATTGGTCGAGATTCGTCAGCCCGCGTCGGATCGGCGGATGCTCGAGACGGCGCGCGCGGCGCCGTGTCTCACCCAGCCCCCGCCGGCGCTCGGGGGCACGACGCTGGACATCGCCGCCGACCTCGAGCCGGGCGGCGAGTACGACTTGCTCCTCGTGGCGCCGCCGGCGAACGATCCCGCGTCCGATGAGGTGCTCGTCGCCCGCGCCCACTTCAAGGCCTCGCGCCACCGCGATCCGGTCGGACTCATCGAATCGCTGGGGTTCGGCGTGAGCCGCCCGAACCCGATCCTGCCGCACGAGGCCGTGGTGACCGGCGCCATGCCGACGACGCCGTCGCTCCGCGACGACGCGGCGCTGGATGCCACGCTGGTCTCGCTGGGCCTCGACCCGTTCCCGTTGCCGAAGTCGCCGCGGACGACCCTGCTCTGGCGGAACCAGAACGGCTTCAAGCTGGCTGGTGTCCTGCTGGAGGCGGACGAGCCGTTCGAACGGGGAATCAGGACGCGCGTGATCAATCTCACCCTCGGCGCCGCCACCCTCGTGCCCCGGCGCAGCAACGCCGCCGGCACGCGCATGCTGCTGGCCGCCGACGGATTGATTGCGGTTGGAGCAAACGATCTCCTCTCGCTCCTGCTGCAGCAGCCGTCCGGGCTGACGACCGCTCGGCGTTACCTGGCCGGCGGCCCGCGGTTCGCCGCCCTGGAGACCGTGTGAGCGCGCCCGCCCCGCGCTGGGCGTTCAACGCGCAGGCCATCGACGGGGCCGGAGATCCCCACCTGGCGCCCGGGATCCATCTCCGCCTCATCCCGTCGCAGCTGCTCGGCCTGCCCGCCGCGCCGTTCACGGTGTTTCGGCAGGACCTGGGCGTCGGCGGCAGCAAGGCCCAGCTGCGGACCGACATCACCTGGAGCGATCGGTTCGGCGCGCCCAGAATTCCCCCGTTCGACCTGACCGACTCCACCCCGATGACCGGCTGGCTGCCACCGCCGGCGAGCGGCGTGTGCTGCTGGATCGAGGTCGATGTCGTGCCCGCGACCAAGGGCAAGCTCCGCGTGGACGCCGTGATCGGAACGCCGCGCGGCGAAGCGGTGGCCGGCCGTCTCAATCAGCCGCCTTTCCAGTTCGGCGCCTCGCGGATCGAGCGGGTCGTGGTGCAGGGGGCGGGCCGCGTCAACGGCGTGCGCTGGATCGACGCTCGATCGCTCCTCAAGCGCGGGAAGCTCTGGCGTGCGCTGGCGTTGCCGGTGGCGAGCGGACCGCGCTACGGTGGCATTCCCAACGCGCCCACGCTGGCGATGCAGCGCGTGCGGCGCGGCGCGCCGACCCGGCTCGGGTTACACGAGGCGCCGCAGGCCGTCGATCCGTCGAGCGCCCCGCCCGCCACGCCCGCCATGGAAGAGGGGCGCATTCAAGCGCTCATACCCATCGTTCAGCCCTGGCTCGACCCGCTCCTGACCGATCTCAGCGCGCCGGCCTACCTGCTCGAGCGGATCGAGCACGTCCTGGACGAGCACGGGATCGAGCGCGGCGGAGCGCGGATCAATGTCCTCGGCCTGCTGATGCAAGCGGCGCTCGACCCCGGCGTCGGCCGTTGGCTGGGATTCTCCGACGTCGACGAGGCCCCTCCGACCACGGCCCCGGGCGCGGTCATCGCCTACGTGGTGCGCGGCCTCTGGAAGGCGGATCCTCGTCGAATCGGCGATCTCGTCGCCACGCTGCCGCCGGACGCGCTCACGACTCCCTCGACTCTGCTGACTCGGCTCGTGACCGGCATCCGGTTGAAGGGCGGTCCGCCCGGACCGTTCCTCGATCTGTGGACGGTCGCCTGCGCGACGGTCGCCAATCCTCCGCTGCGCCCGAGCGCTCCGCGGCTGGACGCGCCGGTCAACGGACCGTGGATGCCCCTGTTGCCGCCGGCGGCCCAGCGTGAGGTCGTGGTCCCGCTCAGCGGGGTGGTCTCCGGCGCCGTCATCGGTCTCGCTCGACGCGAGGGCGCCGGCCTCGTGGGGCTGAACGCCAGAACGCCCGCCGGCCGTGGCGTCTCGCTGGTGCCGGCGGTCCCGAGCGGCGCGATGAGCGTCGGTGAAGGGGAGGTGGCTGATCGAACCGCGCCTCCCGAGGCCGTTGCGTACCGTGCGGCGCAGGCGGACTGGTTCGGCCGCTGGAGCGAGTGGTCCGAGCGCGCGGCCCCGGCGGGCGTGCGTCCGGCACCGCCGCGTCCGGTCGTCCACGCGACCTACGTCGCTCCGGGCGTCGACGCCGACGGAAACTTGACCACGCCGTCCGGCATCATCGACGTCAGCGTGGCCGTGCCCGAGGTCGACGCGCTCCCGCCCGGCTCGGCGCTGCTCGCGGCGCTGGAGGTCGCGGTCGACGGCGTGGTGACGTCGATCGGCGTGCCGGCCTCGGGCCCGCCGCCGACGCTGGTGGTCTCGCGCGACGGCCCGGCGCTCCAGCGCGCGGACTCGCAGGCGGTCACGATCGTGGCTCGGTGGATCAACACGCTCGGAGCACCTTCGGTCGACTCCGAGCCGGTCACGCTGCTGCTGAGCGACCCGCGTCCGCCGAGCGCGCTCACGATGGCGACCGCGCTGCGCTACGCGGCCCGGCCCGACGCGACGGGCCAGGCGCGGGTGGCGCTGACGTGGTCGCCGCAGCCGGGCCAGCAGCGCTTCCGCGTCTTCTACACCGACGAGACGCGGGTGACCGCACGGCTCCAGAAGATCGTGGCCCAGAACCTGCCCGCCAAACCCGCCGCCCAGACCGTGCTGGCGGCCCTGGGCGACGCGGCGACGGTGGTCGATCGAGCGGCCGCCCTCACCAGCGACCCCGCGCTGCTGTCACGCGAGATGTTCGAGCAGGTCACCGCGCGCCCGATCGAGCGGCCGGCGGCCGGCCAGGTCCGCTTCGAGCACGCGCTCTCCGGATCGCTGCGGGTGCTCTCGCTGTACCGGGTGGTGGCGGTGAGCGGATCCAACGTGGAGATCCCGTTCGGGGCCGCCCCGCTGATCCCGGTGGCGGTGCCGAACAACCCCACGCCGCCGACCCCGCTGGTGACGGCCGAGCCCGTGCTGGCGCCGGCCGGCGCGGCAGCACCAAAGGTGAGAGTGACAATTCGCGTGCCGCGGGGCCTGGTCCCCGCGGTGGAGTTCCGCCTGCGTCGGAGCTCGGCGCTCTCCGCCGACCCGCTGCAGATGCCCATCGCGGCCACGGGAGCGATGCCGCCGGCGGGCGCCGACGGCGCGCAGGTCGTCGAGGTGCTCGACGCGGGCGCCTCCGAGATCGTCCCCGGCGGAACCCTGCGCGACTGGCTCACCTACAGCTGGCGGTCGGAGGTGCGCGCCGCGGCGGAGCCGGGGGCGGGCGGTCCGGCCGGGCGCTGGAGCGTGGCCAGCGCCCCGGCCCAGGTCACGCTGGTGCCGCTCGACCCTCCGCGTCCGGCCCAGGCGCTGGCCACGGCGCCGAGCGGTGCCGGGACGGAAGTCAGCTGGGAGCATCCGGAGCCGCTGCGGGCGGGGAGCGTGGGGAGCTATCGGTTCGACGTGTACCGCACCCTCCCCAACGACCGCGCCCGCTTTGGCGGCACCCTGTCGGCGGAAGCCTCGCCGGCCGACGGCGGGCGGCTGCCCGACCGGACCGGGCGCTTCCGACTGGTCGACGCCGACGCGCCGGTGTCCGGCACCCGCTATCGCGTGGTCGTCGTCGATCCGCTCGGTCGGACGAGTCCGCCGGCCGAGATCGCGGTGGGCTGAGGAGGACTGACGTGGCGACACTCGCTCCCGATCCCGCAACCCTCGGTCTCGGCTCGCCGGTCGTCGGGCCGTGGTTCTCGAAGGACATCCTGCTGGGCGCGCCCAATGACGACCTTTCGGTCACGGTGGCGCTCGACGACGGGGTGGACTGGTTCCCGCCGGCGACCGGGACCTTCAGCGTGCTCGTGGCCAGTGATCCGCGGCCGCTGTCGCTCGCCCACCTTCGCCAGGCGTCGGGCGCGTCGGCCTTCACGACCGGCCGACTGGTCGGCCTCTTCCGGCTGCTGGCCCCGGTCGAAGAGCGGCTCGACGCGCTGATGTCCGTCCTTCCCTCGGCCGATCCCGGCGCCACCGCCGGGGTGCCGACCCGGTCGCGCGTGCGCTACGTGGCCCTGGAGCTGCCGGACGATCCGCCGACGCTCGGCACGCTGATCAACCGGCTCTCTCCGGGATTTCCGAACAAGCCGGACGGAACCTCGATGACCCAGGAAGAGAAGGCCGAGCACGTCGGGCTGAAGCTATCCGGCGAGACCCTCACGAACGGACCGACACCGATGAGTGATCTCAAGCGGCCCGGCTTCCCGGGCGGCGTCGGCGAGAAGCTGCTGGGCTTCCCGACCGACACGACGGCCCGGCTCTGGGCCTTCGACACGGCCGGGCGGGCGATCGATCCCGGCGCGGTCGCGGCCTGGTGGTCGTTCCTCGCGACCAGCTTTCAGAACCTGTTCGTCGAGGGACAGGTCGCGCGCACCGCGCGGGCGCAGGCGCGATTGACCGTGCATCTGGTCAATCCCCACGAGGGTGCGCTCGACCCCGTCCTGGACGGCCGGCTCGCGTTCCTGAATCTCGACGGCAGCGGACCGCTCCGCGAGGCGGCGGCGGCCGGCAACGTCCAGCTCAGCTTCGACCCGGCCGATCCGGACAATCCGGACGACGCGCCCCTGCCGCGCATGGCGTTGCTGCCCAACGGTCGCTACGCGAGCGAGCTGACGCTCTGGCCCGCGGGGCCGGTCGGGACTCCAACGATCACGCGGGACTTCGTCCGGGTCGCGGTGACCGACGTCGAGGCGCATCTCGTCGGCCAGCGGCGCGCCACGACGGCGCTCGCCGACACGCCGGCGGCACGGCGCGCGGCCGATCAGGATCGCGCGAGCACGCGGGTGCCCGTCTCGCGAACCGTCGGCCCCCTCTTTCGCGATACCGCCGACGCGGCCGCCGACGCCGCGGTGGCGCTCTTCGCGAGCGCCGATCCCACGCGGCTGGTGACGTCCGTCCTCAGCCGTGACTGGGGCGGTCTCGACGCGCTCACGCTGCCCGACGTCGATCCGCCGGACTCGCTTCCGGACTTGACGGTCTCGGCGCTCGTCGGAGGGGGAACGGCCCAGGGTGGGACGGTCGCGGGCCAGCGCGCCCTGCTCGATCTCCAGCTGGGCGCGTCCCTCGCCGGGGCTTGGGTTCGCGCCTGGACCCAGGGCTTCGATCCGGACCAGGGCCGTCACGTCAGACTCGACGGCGGCGCCGGCGTGGTTCGGGCCGATGGGCGGGTGACGATGGTGGCTGACCTCGCCGACGGCGACGTCTCACCGAACGCTCCGATGGGCGCCGACGTCGAGATCGTCACGGCTCGAGCCACGCGTCTCTACATGGACCAGCGCTTCCTTCGGCCAGCCCCCGTCGGCGGCCAACCTCTCTCGATCGGCCAGGTGAACGGCCAGATCATCCTCTGCGAGATCGGCCAGGTCTTCGGCGCCGGGCTTCCGAACGACTCGGTGCCGCCCGGCGTCACGCTGGCCGCCCCCGACGACGGGCCCGCACTGATCGATCGTTCCTCGCTGGCCGCCGCCGTGTTCCGCGGCGACACGCTGGTTCGCGGACTCGCCGCCGGTGACGCGGTCGCGCTGACCGAGCCGGCCTTCATCCGCGAGCCCGACGGCGACAGCGTCGCGCTGCTGAGCGCCACGGGCGCGACGGTGGAACAGATCGAGCGCGGCGGACTGCTGCTGGCATCACAGCCGGGCGCGCCGCTGCCGACGATGGAGCGACTCGAGATCGCGGCGGCCACGGTCGGGGCAGGGGGCGCGCGCGGCGTGGTGGCATCGACGCCCGCATTCAGTCGCTTTCACGAGCTGCTCCCGCACCAGGCTGGCCACCCCGGAGCGCCCGCCGCCACCGAGATCCACGGGACGGGAGTGGCGCTCGACGGTCCGGCCGCCGTCGACCTGGCCGAGCTGGTGCGCGACAGGGTCTTTCGCACGACCGCCGACCTGGTCGTCGCGGCGGCCACACCGTTCGTTCGACCGGTGGATCCGCCCGGCCCCACGCCGCTGGTGGCGGTGCTGCGCACGGTGGCGGCCGGCGTCGAGGGCGAGCAACCGGCGCTGGCGCAGCTGGCGTTCGGCAACGATCCTTTCTTCTTCGAGAAGACCGCGCAGGAGATCCGCGATCGGTTGATCGCCGAGGGCATCACCCCGCCGGCCGCCCTCGATCAGGCGGTGGACAGCATCGTCCGCGCGCTGGACCGGCGCGTCCTGGTGGCCGGCCGCGGAGCGCGCGACGGGGCGACCTCGCTCGTCGCCGCGCTCGGGCGCGCGGAGGACTTCGTCTACATCGAGACGCCGGCGTTCGACGTCCGGGCGTTCGGCGGGGTCGACGATCAGCTTCAGCTCTGGCCGACGCTGGTTCAACGGATGATCGACCGGCCGGCGTTGCGCGTGCTGATGTGCCTGCCGATCCGGCTGCTGCCCGGCACCCCCGACGCGCTCAGCCGGGTGCGGGACGCCCTGCTGCGCGAGGCGGTGGGCGCGCTCCTGTTCGCCAACCCCTCCATTCCGTTCCGGATCCAGGCGTTCGCGCCGTCGGCCGGGCCGGGCCGCACGCTCCGCTTCGCCTCGACGACCGTGATCGTCGACGACGCCTACGCGCTCACCGGTACCACACACCTATGGCGGCGCGGGCTCTCGTTCGACTCGTCCGTGGCCGTCGCGGTCTTCGACGAGACCGTCGAGCGGGGCCGACCGGCCGAGATCCGACGGTTTCGGCGGCGCCTGATCGCGGGACGGCTCGGCCTCTCCCCGACGCTGGTCCCCGACGATCCCGGCGAGCTGATCGACGCGATCACGCTCCTGGGCACGCGCGGGGGCGGAAGCCGCCTGGCCACGGCGGTCATCGAGCCACCGGATCCCGAGCCGAGCACGGTCGACATCGACGCCTGGAACCGCGACGGCAGCCCGCGCGACGACTTCAACGCCGTCGGCTGGCTGGCCGAGCTGACCGCCGACGCCGCCGGCCAGAACGCCCGCACCGAGATCGAAGCCTCCGTCCGTCCGTAACGCCGCCGACCCCGCGTAAGATCGCCTGGGATGGCGCGACCGCTGATCGCGATCGAGGGAGTCGGCCGCCGCTTCGTGACCTTGTCGGGTGCGGTCGAGGCCGTGCGCGACGTATCGCTCTCGGTCACCGAGGGCGAGTTCTGCACCATCATCGGGCCGTCGGGCTGCGGCAAGTCGACGCTGCTCGGCATGCTCGGTGGTCTCGTCGTGCCCGACGCCGGCCGCGTGCTGATCGCCGGTACCGCGGTGAGGGGGCCCGATCCGCGCTCCGTGGCCACCGTGTTTCAGGACCCCGGTCTCTTTCCCTGGCGCACGGTCGTCGAGAACATCGAGTTCGGGCTGGAGCTGCAAGGCGTCGACCGGCAGACGCGGCGCCGGACCGCGACCGACTTGCTCGGGCCGCTGGGGCTGCGCGACTTCGCGGCGAAGTATCCGCGCGAGCTGTCGGGCGGGATGCGGCAGCGCGTGGCCATCGGCCGCGCGCTGGCCATCGACACGCCCATCGTGCTGATGGACGAGCCGTTCGGGGCGCTCGACGAGCAGACACGCATGCTGATGGGGGAGTGGCTGCTCGAGATCTGGCGGCGCACGACCAAGACCGTGATCTTCGTGACCCACAGTCTCAACGAGGCGCTGGCTTTGTCGACCCGGGTGGTCGTGATGACGGCGCGGCCGGGGCGAATCAAGAGCGTGCTCGAGCTGCTTCAGCCGTATCCGCGCGCGATGGAGTCGCCCGAGATGGTGAGCCTGCGCGCCAAGCTCTGGAGCGAGATCCGCGAAGAATCGTTCAGGGCGATGGGAGATGGGGCGTGAGGGTTGCGCTGGCCCGCGCGGCCATCGTCGCGGTGGTGCTGCTCGCGTGGGAGATCGCGGCGCGGGTGGGCAGCCCGTTGCTGTACGTGCCGCCGTCGGCGGCGGTGCCGGCCCTGCGCGATCTGCTGCTGCTGCGCTCGTACCCGGACTTGCCCGAGAACCTTTTGATCACCACCCGTGAGATCGTGGTGGCCTACGGGCTCGCCGTGGCCGCCGGGCTCGCGGTCGGGTTCGCGCTCGGGCTCTACCGGACGCTCGGACGGGTCTACGGCCCGATGCTCGCGGCGCTCTACGCGGTGCCCGCGGTGGTCTGGTATCCGTCGCTGATGCTGTTCTTCGGGCTCGACGCCGCCTCCAAGATCGCCTTCGGCTTCCTGCTCGGGTTCTTTCCGATCACGCTGGCGACGCTGGCGGGCATCCGCCAGGTCAATCCTCAGCTCGTGACCGTCGCCCGCGCCTTCGGCGCGCGCCCGGCCACGGTCTTCGTCAAGGTGCTGGTGCCGGGCATGCTGTTCACGCTGGTCGGCGGGCTTCGCACGGGCCTGGCGCTCTCGGTCGTCGGGGTGATCGTGGGAGAGATCCTCGGTTCCAAGGCCGGGATGGGCGCGCTCATCAACCACGCCTACGGTTTGCTGAGGACCGCGGACTACGTGGCGCTGGTCGTGGTGACGCTGGTCGTCGTCGTGGCCACCGACGCGGCGGCGAGCCTGCTCGAGCGGCGAGCGCGGCGGTGGACGGAATGACGCCGGGCCGGGCGCGCGTGGTCGGACTTCAGCTGGCGAGCGTGCTCGTGGTCGTGGCGGCGTGGGAGGGGCTCGCGCGCGCCGGGTGGGTCGACGCGCTGTTCGTTCCGGCGCCGTCGGCGGTCGCCCTCAGCGTGCCGTCCGTCGGCCGGGAGGCCGTGGCCGCGCTCGCCGACACCCTGGCCAAGACCGCCGTCGCCTACGCGCTGTCGGTCGTGCTCGGCGTCGCCGCCGGCCTCGTCCTCGGCTCCGCGCGCGTGTTCGAGTCGACGGTGCGGCCGTTCGTGATCGCCCTCTACGGCATGCCGAAGATCCTGGTGCTGCCGTGGATCGTGCTGCTGCTGGGCTACGGGACCGCGCCCGCGATCCTCTACGGCACCCTGCACGGGTTCTTTCCGGTGGCCGTGCTGGTGACCGGCGCCGTCCGCGACGTCGATCGCCATCTGCTCACGGTGGCCCGGTCCTTCGGGGCGCGCCCCCTCCAGCTCTACCTGAAGGTGATCCTCCCGGCCATCGTCCCGTCGGTGATCGCGGCCATGCGTCTGGGCGTGGTGTTCTGCCTGCTCGGGGTGCTGGTCGTCGAGATGTTCGCGGGCCTCCGCGGCATGGGCTCGCTGATGGGCGCCTTCGCCAACGGCTTTCGCGCCCCCGAGCTCTTCGCCGCCACCGCCCTGGTCTCCGCCGCCTCCATCGCCATCGTGCTGGGACTGGACGCCGTCAACGACCGCCTCTCCCGCTGGCGCTAAAAAAGCAGAAAGAGAAGCAGAAATTCAGGGCAACTGGTACAGCGGGGTCTTGTCCCACAGGTTGTGGGGCATGAGGTCGAAGCCGGTCCACATGGCCAGGGCGACGCCTTGGGAGGCGTTGTAGCCGTCGGCGCCGAAGTCTTCCGTCCGGGGAACGTGAAGGAGGGCGGCGCTGACCCACAGCGCCACCGGCTGTCCGGCCAGCGGCCGCGCCTGCTCCACGTAGTTCAGCACGTCCATGTATCGGAGCCGGTCCGTCGATCCGTTGGGCGCGGTCAGCAGCGCGGCCCACACGTCCTTCTGCGTGTACTTCCGGAAGTTCCGCAACGCCCCCCCGCGCAGGGGCATCATGCTGTAGCCGATCTTGTGCGGGGGGGTGTGCCGGTCGTCGATGAGCGTGCTCTCCACCATGAGCGAGGTGAACAGCTCCGGGTTCCAGGCCTCTCCGCCTTCCAACCCGTTGTTGAACGGGCGGTGCTGGAGACTCGCGCCCGCGCTGTCGGGGTCGGCGATCCGCTCCACCACGTGGATCTCGTTGGCGGCGGGCGCGCCCAGGTCGAACTGCATCCGCCACGCCCCCTGGTGCACGTGCATCCCGGTATCGTCGCCCACCGGCACCGACCGAAGGTTCTGCGACGTCCCCGCCACGCGGGCCTGGATGGTGCCGTCGTCGAGGAAACTGTAGCGCATGATGTACCGATAGTTTGCCGCAGACAGGGTGGCCCAGAGATCGAGCCGTTGTCCGCGGCGGGCCTGGTCGGCGATGGACATCCAGCGCACGTGGTCGTCGGCGACCTCGGCGATGACGACCCCGTCTGGCTGAACGCTCGCCGCCACTACCCCGGCGCTCGGAAGGAGCGCGCCCGACGCCTGGACGAATCCGGAGAGGCCCTGCATGTCCCAGATTTCGTACCCGTCGTGGTACGACACGTACATCTCGACCAGGGCGAGATTGCGAAGGACCGTGATCCAGTCCGGGTCGCCGGCCGCGTTGTACCCTCGCATGAACTCGACGCTCTGGATCTCCCAGATGGCCGCGTTGCCGTAGCCGTGGGTGAGCGAGTTGAGGATCCCGTAGCGGATGCGCCAGCCCGTGTCGGGAAACGGCGGCGGCACGCCCGTCGACGACACGGGAAAGTACTGGACGATCTCGAAGGCGTGGCCCGGAGCCGGCAGGCCCACGAACGCCACGAGGACGATCGTCGAAAACCAGGCGATCGCCCTCAGGCGGGCCGCCCATGCGCGCATAGCCATCCTCCCAACCGCGGGGTAGCCCCTAAAAGTTTGCATTGACGACCTGCTCGGTGCTGAGGTCGACGAGCACGCGCGGGCTCGGGGGGGGCGTCTCGCGCCACACCGCCACCAGCCGGTGTCCGTAACGGCGGCTCGTCGTCTTGCTGTCGACGAGGGCCAGGATCTTCAAGCCGGCGCGCGGCGTGGTGGCCAGATCGGGGACGGCCCGCGAGGCCAGCACGATCGCGCGCTGAATCTCGTCGTCGGCGAGGGGAGTCGGCCGATTGGCCTCGGCCCGGACCTCGACCACCCGGCCGGCGTTCAGGTCGACGACCGTGGTGAGGGTCAGACCCGTGGCGTATTCGTAGCGCGTGACCAGGGCCTGCCGGTCCGTGGCCGCGGAGGTGCCGGGCGAACCCAGCAGCGTGACGCTGGTCACGGTGGACCGCCTCGTCCGTCCCGCCGGCGTGCGGGCGAGCTGCGGGAGCCCCTTGTTGAACAGGGGACTGGGCCCCGCGCGCAACTGCTGGAGGTTGGCCTCTTCGATCTGATGGGCGAGCTGCGATTCGGCGTCGCTCAAGAACCGCGGCGGCTGGGCCGAGGCTCCGGGGCCGCCGCCGATCGACGCGGCCAGAATCGCCAACGCCCACATCCATACCCGACCACCCATGACAATCACGCTAGCATCGAGCCGCCGGATCACCAAGCGGCTCGCGGGGCGACGTCCGCCTCCGCGCCTATTCCGCGTCGGGATGGGCGAGGCGCGTGCGGCGCACGCGGGCCTGGACGTTGCTGACCACGCCACCGTCGAGGGCGATGTCGACCTCCTGGAGCTCCTCCTCCCAGTGGTCGACGGTGGCGATCCAGCCCCAGGAGCGGCCGCGCTGCGGGGTCAATCGACGGCTCCGGTACACGAGCGTGTGCTTGCCGGGACCGCCGAGCTGCTCCACCTCCTCGGTGGGCGGCCCGAGCAGCTGGCGGACTTCCTCCGCCGTGGTCTCGTTCGCCCTGATGCGCGCGAGCGTTTCGGCGCCCAGCACGACGCCGCCCGCGGTCACCGTGGCGCGGTCGGGCGAGCCGACGTGGACGCGCGCGCGGAACGCGCGGGCGAGCCGGAGCCCGATGAGCCTGAACACCGGCGCGGCGAGGTTGCCGAGCGCGAAGAAGGCGATGGGGATCAGGATCGGCGCCCACGACTGGAGATCGCTGAAATAGCCGAACTGCACGGTCAGGGTCTGGGGCGTGATGCCTTCCGAGCGATCGAGGAAGAGCCGCACGGTGTCGGTATTGTCGCGGGTCTCGCTGAGCTGACGGCGGGCCGCCGGGGGCTGGAGCTCGTCGATCTTGAGGTGGTCGGCCTGAGCGAAGTCGATGCCGAGCTGGGCCGGATCCTCGGCGAGCCGCACGACATGGGCGCGCCGCTCGAAGTACAGCGTGAACAGCCCTCGCGAGTTGACGTCCTGGAAGCTCAGCAGCAGCCTCGAGCGCGGACCCCAGAAGGCCCGCTCGGTCCACGTGTTCGGCTTCTTCTTGATGAGCCCCTTGGTCTTCAGCGTCAGCCGCATCAGCCAGCCCGATTCAGCCATCCGCGGGTCCCACGGGATGCGCACGTAGCTGGCGGGCGAGGTCAGTCCTTGGGGGCCCTGGCGGACGAAGGTCACGAAGGGCGCGCCTCCGGGAAGCGTCTCCTGCTTGCGGTCGGCCGAGGTAGAAAGCTTGCGGGCCGTGAGGGCGATCCGTCCCTCCTCGATCGACGCGAAGCCGCGGTCCTCGACGTAGCGCGCGAGCGTCGGGTCGGGGGGACCCAGACCCGTCTCCGGGAGCAGCTCGCTTGGCCAGAGCAGGAAGAGATCGCCCTCGGCGGCCGCGGCCGGCGTGCCTTCCGGAATCACGAGGCTCCAGGTGATGTCGATCGGCAGGTGCGCCATCTCGGGCGACACCGAGGCGCGGATGTTGAGCGGGCCGATGGTGAAGGGCGGATTGGGGCGCGACGCCATGAACACCTGGGCGGGGCTCACCGCGGGCAGGCCGCCCAGCAACCCGACGACCAGCAGTCCCGCGAGCGCCAGCGAGCGGATCACCGGCCTCAGACCAGCTTCACGGGGACGAAGTCCTTGGTGAAGTGCTCGTCGATGGGCAGGCGCTTCTTGATGATGCCGTACTCCAGCAGCACGTCCTGGATCGACGTCAGCGCCTGCACGCTGATGCTGCCGTCGAACGGGAAGAGGGGGCTCGAGACCTTGTGGGCGCGCAGGACGGCCTCGGGCGTCCAGCCCAGCCGCTTGGCGGCGAGCGGCGCGGCGTCCTCCGGATGCTCCTTCATGAAGCGCAGGCCGCGGAAGATCCCGCGCAGCCCCTTCTTGATGGTCTCCGCCTCCTTGCGGATCGCGTCCTCGGAGGCGTAGTCGACCTGGCTGATCCACTGCGGGGTGAACCGATCGAGCCGCATCAGGATCTTCGACTTGCCCTGCAGCTCGGTGACCGCGCCCCCGTCGCCCCAGATGAAGGCCGCGATCTCCTTGCGGGCGAGCGCGGCGAGCTGGGCGTCGAGCGCGCCGAGGGCCACGATCTTCACGTCGCGGTCGGGGTCCCAGCCCTGCTGCTTGGCGAGCATGCGCGCGAAGATCCAGGTCGTGGAGCCGGGGCGAGTGATGCCGATGGCCTTGCCCTTGAGGTCGGCCAGGGCCCCGACGTCGGGGGCGACGTTGAGCGTGAAGTGATTGCCCTCGGTGTGGGTGGCGATCATCTTGATGGGCGACCCCGCCTCGCGGAACACGAGGACGTCGGTGGACCCGCTCACCGCGATCAGCACCTCGCCGGCGAGCACGGCCTTGAGCAGATCGGGGCCGCCCCGGAAGGGCACGAACTCCGCGTTGATCCCCTCCTGACCGAAGAAGCCCTTCTCGAGGGCGACGATGATCGGTCCCGCCATCGAGTAATCGCCGAGGACGGCGGTGCCGATCTTCACGCGCGGCTGCGCGTGAGCGACGCGAGGGACGGCGGTCCCGGCCGCGGCGACCGATGCTCCTCCGAGGAACGCGCGCCGGGACATCGTCACCATCGGTACCTCCCCTGGGGTCGTGTCTCCATCGCTCTCATTGACATTGTGGCTCTTTTCACCAATCGTACAACGTCTATGACGTCACCCGTCACTTCCGAGATCGCGGCCGGGGTGGCGACGCTCACCCTGAACCGCCCGGCCGTGCTCAACGCGCTCGACGGAGCACTCGCCGCCGCGCTCGCCGAGAGCGCGGAGCGCGCGGCCACGGACGAGTCGGTCTTTCTCGTGATCGTGCGGGGCGGCGGGCGCGCCTTCTGTTCGGGCATGGACCGGACGGCCCTGGCCGCGGGCACGATCGGCGAGCCGTTCTACCGTGCCTGGATCCGCGCGCTCAACGCGCTCGAGGACATGCCGAAGGTGAGCGTGGCGGTGCTCCACGGATACGCGATCGGCGGCGGGCTGCAGCTGGCGCTGGCCTGCGATCTCCGGATCGCCACCGACGACGCCGTGCTCGGGCTCGGGGCCACACGGCACGGGATCATCCCCGACGGCGCGGTGCTGAGACTGGCGCGCGTGATCGGGCTCGGGCGGGCCAAGGAGCTGGCGCTGCTCAACGACGACGTGTCGCCCCAGGACGCGCGCGCGATGGGCCTGGTCAACTGGGTGTGCCGGCCCGGCGAGGTGGACGCGGCGCTGGCGCGCGTGATCGCGAAGGTGCGGAGCGCGGCGCCCACGGCGACCGCCCACACCAAGCGGCTGCTCAACGAATCGTTTCACCGCGACCCTCGCGCCATGGTCGAGGACGTGGTCCGCGCCCAGAACGCCTGCATGGCGAGCTGGGAGACCGCGGAAGCCAACAGCGCCTGGCGAGAGAAGCGCGAGCCCGAGTACCGCCCGGACCGATGACCGACACGATTCTCGAGACCGAGGGGCTGACCAAGGAGTTTCGCGGCTTCGTGGCCGTCAACGGCGTCAGCCTCCGGGTGCGGCGCGGGACCATCCACGCGCTCATCGGTCCCAACGGCGCCGGCAAGACCACGTGCTTCAACCTGCTCACGCACTTCCTCACCCCGACGCGGGGGCGCATCGCGTTCAAGGGGCGCGACATCACCGGCTCGAAGCCGGCCGACATCGCGCGGCTCGGCCTGGTGCGGTCGTTCCAGATCTCCGCGGTGTTCCCCCACCTCACCGTGCTCGAGAACGTCCGCATCGCGCTCCAGCGGCGCCGGGGGGGCTCGTTCGACTTCTGGCGCTCGGAGCGGGCGCTGGAGGCGTTCAACGGGCGCGCGGGGGAGCTCCTCGACGCCGTCGGCCTCGCGGCCTTCACGGAAACCGTGGCGGTCGAGCTGCCGTACGGGCGCAAGCGCGCGCTCGAGATCGCCACCACGCTGGCCCTCGATCCCGAGATGATGCTGCTCGACGAGCCCACCGCCGGCATGGCCCACGAGGACGTCGACCGGATCTCGGCCCTCATCCGCCAGGTCGCGGCCAACCGGACGATCCTCATGGTCGAGCACAACCTGAGCGTGGTGGAGAACCTCTCGCACACGATCACGGTGCTGTCGCGGGGCGAGGTGCTGGCCGAGGGCGACTACGCCGCCGTCTCTCGCAACCCACAGGTGATCGAAGCCTATCTGGGATCGGGCCATGCCTGAGCCGCTCCTGACCGTGCGGGGACTGGAGGCCTGGTACGACGAGTCGCACATCCTGCACGGCGTCGACTTCGACGTGTATCCCGGCGAGGTGGTGACCCTGCTCGGCCGCAACGGCGCCGGCAAGACCACCACGCTCAAATCGGTGATGGGGATCGTGGCCAAGCGCTCGGGATCGGTGAAGCTCACCAGCAGGGAGCTGATCCACCTGCCCTCGAACCTGATCGCGCGGCTGGGCATCGCCTTCTGCCCGGAGGAGCGCGGGATCTTCGCCAGCCTCAACGTGCAGGAGAACTTGCTCCTGCCTCCCCAGATCGCCGCGGGCGGGCTCGGGCTCGACGCGATCTTCGGACTGTTTCCCAATCTCCGAGAGCGGTTACGCAGCCAGGGCACCAAGCTCTCGGGCGGCGAGCAGCAGATGCTGGCCATCGCGCGCATCCTGCGCACGGGGGCCCGCCTGCTGCTGCTCGACGAGCCGACCGAAGGGCTGGCGCCGGTGATCGTCCAGCAGATCGGGGCGACGATCCGGCGGCTGAAGGCGGAGGGCTTCACGATCCTGCTCGTGGAGCAGAACTTCCGCTTCGCCTCCACCGTGGCCGACCGTCACTACGTGATGGAGCGGGGCCGGGTGATCGACACCTTCGCCAACACCGCGCTCGACGCCAACATGGACAAGCTGCACGAGTACCTCGGGGTCTAATCGAAAGGAGTCCACCACATGTTCACGAAAACGTTCATCGCCGCGCTGACCGCCGTGCTGCTGGGGGCGCCGGCCGCCCACGCGCAGATCTCCGACGGCATCGTCAAGATCGGCGTCCTCAACGATCAGTCGAGCCTGTACGCCGACCTCGCGGGCCAGGGCTCGGTGGTCGCCGCCCGCATGGCCGTCGAGGACTTCGGGGCCGACAAGAAGGGTCTGAAGGTCGAGATCGTGTTCGCCGACCACCAGAACAAGGCGGACGTCGGCTCGCAGATCGCCCGGCAGTGGTACGACGCCGAGAAGGTCGACATGATCATGGACGTGCCGAATTCCGGCGTGGCCCTCGCGGTCAACCAGATCACCCGTGAGAAGCACAAGGCGTTCATCGTGTCCTCGGCGGCGAGCTCGGACCTCACCGGCAAGGCCTGCTCGCCCAACACCGTGCACTGGACGTACGACACCTGGGCCCTGGCCAACGGCACCGGCAACGCGGTGGTCAAGACGGGCGGCGACACCTGGTTCTTCATCACCGCCGACTACGCCTTCGGTCACGCGCTGGAGCGCGACGTCGAGGCGGTGGTGATCAAGAACGGCGGCAAGGTGCTGGGCAAGGTCCGGCATCCGCTCAACACGCAGGACTTCTCGTCGTTCCTGCTGCAGGCGCAGGCGTCGAAGGCCAAGGTGATCGGGCTGGCCAACGCCGGCGGCGACACCACCAACGCCATCAAGCAGGGTGCGGAGTTCGGTATCGCCAAGGGCGGTCAGAGCTTCGCCGGGCTGCTGGTGTTCCTCACCGACGTGCACGCGCTCGGTCTGGAGAAGGCTCAGGGGCTCACGTTCACGGAGACGTTCTACTGGGACATGAACGACCAGACGCGGGCCTTCGCCAAGCGCTTCGCCGAGCGCAACCGCGGGATTCATCCCACGATGATCCACGCCGGCGTGTACGCGGGCACGCTGCACTATCTCAAGGCGATCGAGGCGCTCAAGACCGACGACGGGGTCAAGGTCATCGCCAAGATGAAGGAGATGCCGACCGACGATCCGCTGTTCGGCAAGGGTCAGATCCGCGTCGACGGGCGCAAGATCCACCCGGCGTACCTCGTCGAGGTCAAGAAGCCGTCGGAGTCCAAGAAGCCTTGGGACTATTACAAGATCCGCGCGACGATCCCGGCGGAACAGGCGTTTCGTCCTCTTGACCAGGGCGGGTGTGAGCTGGTCAAGAAGTAAGCGTTGGTGGCGGGCTCGCGCTGGGGATGGGGGGCCCGCACCGAAAACACGTTCGTCGGCTGTACGGCGGTTTTCGGTGCGGGCCCCCAATCCCCGGCGCGGCCCGGTCTCGCGTGGTGTACTGACTCGCGCGGTCGACTGACATGACGATCTTCGGCGTGCCTCTTCAGGCGTTGTTTGGTCAGCTGCTCATTGGGCTGATCAATGGGTCGTTTTATGCGTTGTTGAGTCTTGGGCTGTCCGTCATTTTTGGGTTGCTGAACATCATCAATTTTGCGCATGGGGCGCTGTACATGATGGGGGCGTTCGTCGCGTACTTCTTGCTTCAGTACGCGGGGTTGGGGTACTGGTGGGCCCTCGTGCTGGCGCCGATCATCGTCGGGGTCCTCGGGATCGTGATCGAGCGGACCATGCTCAAGCGGCTCTACCATCTCGATCATCTGTACGGGCTCTTGCTGACGTTCGGGTTCGCGCTGGTCATCCAGGGCGTGTTTCGTCACGAGTACGGGTCGTCGGGGATTCCGTACTCGATGCCGGCGCAGCTCACCGGGGGGCAGAACCTGGGCTTCATGTTCCTGCCCAACTATCGGGCCTGGGTCATCGTCTTTTCGGTGGCCGTGTGTCTGGGCACGTGGTTCGTGATCGAGCGGACCAAGCTCGGCGCGTATCTGAGAGCGGCCACCGAGAACCCGACCCTGGTGCGGGCCTTCGGGATCAACGTGCCGCGCATGATCACGTTAACCTATGGGTTCGGGGTGGCGCTGGCCGCGCTGGCCGGGGTGCTGGCGGCGCCGATCTACCAGGTCAATCCCCTGATGGGGGCCGATCTCATCATCGTGGTGTTCGCGGTGGTGGTGATCGGGGGGATGGGGTCGATCATGGGCTCCGTCGTGACGGGCTTCACCCTCGGGCTCGTCGAGGGCTTCACCAAGGTGTTCTATCCCGAGGCCTCGAACACGGTGATCTTCGTGATCATGGCCCTCGTGCTGATGGTGCGGCCGGCTGGCCTCTTCGGACGGACGGCGTGAGCGACGCGGGGAGCACGGACGTCCAGGCGCCGACCGTGCGGGTGGGTGGCCCCGTGGCCGACGCGACCGCGCGAGGGGCCGCGTCAGACGTCCAGGGGATTCCGCGCCACCAGCTCGTCGCGTTCGGCGTGATGGTCGCGTTCTTCGTCGTGGCGCCGTTCACGGTCTACCCGGTCTTCCTCATGAAGGCGCTGTGCTTCGCGCTGTTCGCCTGCGCGTTCAACCTGCTGATCGGTTACGTCGGGCTCCTGTCCTTCGGCCACGCGGTCTTCCTCGGCTCGGCCGGTTACGCCACCGCCCACGCCGCCAAGGTGTGGGGACTGCCGCCGGAGCTGGCCATCGTCTTCGGGACCGCGGTCGCGGCCGGGCTCGGCCTGCTGATCGGCGCGCTGACCATCAGAAGTCGCGGGATCTACTTCGCCAACATCACGCTGGCCTTCGCCCAGATGATCTACTTCTTCTGCCTGCAGGCGAAGTTCACGGGCGGGGAGGACGGCATCCAGGCGGTGCCGCGCGGGACGCTCTTCGGCGTGCTCGATCTGAGCCGGACCTACACCATCTACTTCGTGACGCTGGCCATCTTCCTGCTCGGCTTCCTCGTCGCCTATCGCGCGATCCACTCGCCCTTCGGCCAGGTCCTCAAGGCCGTGCGCGAGAACGAGCCGCGCGCGGTGTCGCTCGGCTACAAGCCGGAGCACTACAAGCTCCTGGCCTTCGTGCTCTCGGCCACCCTCGCGGGACTCGCCGGCTCCACCAAAGCCCTGGTGTTCCAGCTCGCCTCGCTCACCGACGTGCACTGGACGATGTCGGGCGAGGTCGTGCTGATGACGCTCCTGGGCGGGCTCGGCACCGTGTTCGGGCCCGTGGTGGGCGCCCTCGTCCTGGTCACCCTCGAGCACTACCTGGCCCAGCTCGGCGCCTGGGTCACCATCGTCCAGGGCGCCATCTTCGTGATCTGCGTCCTCACCTTCCGCCGCGGCGTGGTCGGTGAGCTGGCGCGCATCCTGCGCAAACCACTGTGAACGACACCCTCAGGTGTTGTCGGCGACGCTAGCTCAGGGAGAGGGGGTTGGGTGTGCAAGCGCGGCGGCGACTTCGGTGGGCGTGTGTTGAGAGGCACGAACGGCGCCAATGATCCGTGCGAGCAGCGCGGGAGTCAGCGCGTGCGAAGCGCGGATGGTGTCGCGTCGAAGGTTTTCTTCGAGGAGCGACGCGGCAACGAGACGAGCTTTGTCGCAGCGGACGAACGAACGCTGGCCAAGCGACGGGTGCTCCCCAGGTACGATGATCGGCAGGTCGAGGCCGAGGTTTTTGGTCGAGGCGCTCACGATGACGACGACGGTCTGCGGGCCGGGGTCGGAGAGGAGCATCCAGAGGTGAGGCTCGAGCCGCGGGTCGGCGAAGCGGAAAGTGTCGCCGGCCCTCACTCGCGGAGGAGCGCGTCGACTCGAGCGTCGTCGTCGGCTTCGACGAGAATTTCTCGGATCTGGTCCGGCGTCTTGCCCAGCGCCGCCAGAATGTCGGTCGGAGCGATCTCGACGCGAGCGCCCCGTGGGTCTCTCCACTCGGGCAGACCCTGCATCAGGGTGCTCAGCTGCCACTGGTCGTGATCGCGGTGCGCCTTGGCCACTTCTTCCAGGATCGTCATTTCGGCGGGCGACAGTGGCCCGAGGTCGGGCGTGGTCTTGAGGCGAACCGCCCAGAGGCTCGAGCGTTCGACCTGTGTCCCCCAGACCCCGCTCGACGGCTGTTTGCAGAGATCGACGATGCGGCTCAGGATCGGCCCTTGATCCAGAGCGCAATACGTATCACCAGTCAGGGGGTGGCCGAGATGGGCGAGGCTTTCGCGCTCCGCGAGGTAGAGGAGCTTCACGAGCCGCATGTAGTCCATCGTTCCGCCCTCTTGCTGCAGCAGGAACGCCGCGGCGGCGGTGGCCTTGCGCTCGTTGAACGGGAAGTGACCGCGGGCCGGCTGTGCTTCGAGGGCCATGGCCCCATGGTAGCAGGCGACGAGGCCGAGAACGAGACGGAAACCGAATGGGGGGACGCGTGACGTACACCGACGTGCTCTATGACAAGCAGGACGGGATCGCGTGGATCACCATCAACCGGCCGGAGACGCGGAACGCGTTCCGGACGCGGACGGTCCACGAGCTGACCGACGCGTTCCAGGACGCGCGATGGGATCCGAGCGTGGGCGTGGTCGTGCTCACCGGGGCGGGGGACAAGGCGTTCTGCAGCGGTGGCGACCAGAAAGAGCGCGGAAGCGGCGGGTACTCAACCGGCGGTGAGCGGCCCGCAGTAGGAGGTGAGGAGGTTCCTCCGACGAGCCGACGCTTCAGTCGTCCTATGTACGTGGACGGCCTGCACTCGGCGATCCGCCACTGTCCCAAGCCGGTGATCGCGATGGTCAACGGGTTCGCGGTCGGCGGCGGCCACGTGCTGCACGTGCTGTGCGATCTGACGATCGCGTCCGAGAACGCGATCTTCGGCCAGACCGGGCCTCGTGTAGGCAGCGTGGACGCCGGTCACGGCACCGGCTATCTCGCGCGTGTGGTCGGCGAGAAGAAGGCGCGGGAGATCTGGTACATGTGCCGCCAGTACAGCGCGCAGGAAGCCCTCGAGATGGGCCTTGTCAACAAGGTGGTCCCGCTTGCGGAGCTTCGAAAAGAAGTCGAGCAGTGGTGCCGCGAGCTGCTCGAGAAGAGCCCGACCGCGCTGGCCATGGCCAAGCAGTCGTTCAACATCGACTCGGAGACGCGCGCCGGCGTGGCCGAGTTCGCGTCCACCGCGCTCAACCTCTACTACCAGACCGAGGAGGCCATGGAGGGACGCAACGCCTTCGTCGAGAAGCGTCCGGTGAACTTCAAGAAGTACCGGAAATAGACCCCGTGCCCGCGTCCGGCTCGCTCCTCGAGTCGTACTTCGGCTTCCGGCAGCACGGCACCGACGCGCGCACCGAGATCCGCGCCGGGCTGGCCACCTTCATGGTCATGGCCTACATCATCTTCGTGAACCCGGCCATCCTCGGGTTCTCGGGGATCGGCCCGCTCGAGGGCAAGGGGCTGCCCTTCGCTCCCACGCTGACCGTGACCTGCTTCACCGCCGGCCTGCTCTCGATCGCGATGGGCCTCTACAGCAAGTACCCGCTGGCCATGGCCCCCGGCATGGGGCTCAACGCGTTCGTCGCCTTCGAGCTGGTCGCCCACCGCGGTCTCACGTGGCCCCAGGCCATGACCGTGGTGTTCCTCGAGGGCCTGATCATCCTCCTGCTCGTGCTCACGCGCTTCCGCGAGGCCCTCATGAACGCGGTGCCCCTGACCCTCAAGCTCGCGATCAGCGTGGGCATCGGCCTGTTCATCGCGTTCATCGGATTTTTCACCTCGGGCTTCGTGGTGAAGCCGTCGAGTCCGCTCCCCGTCGCGCTGGGGCCCATGCGAGGACTGCCGATCGCCGTGTTCGTCATCGGGCTCCTGCTCACGCTCGCGCTGATGGCCCGGCGGGTGCGCGGCGCGCTCTTGCTGGGCATCGTCGGCACCACGGTGATCGCGATCGCGCTCAACGGCCTCTTCGCCGGATGGCAGGGGTTCACGACGCCGGGCGCGGCCCAGATTCCCCGCGCCATCGTCCAGCTCCCCGACTTCTCCACGTTCGGCCGGCTCGATTTCGGCCTGTTCGCCAAGATGGGCGTGCTGGCCGCGGTCCTGGCGATCTTCTCGATGATGCTGAGCGACTTCTTCGACACGATCGGCACCGTCATCGGCGTGGGCGAGAAGGCGGGCTTCGTCGACCGTGAGGGGCGGATGGCGCGACTCAACCGCGTGCTGCTGGTCGACTCGGTCGGCGCGATGTTCGGCGGCTGGGCCAACGCCAGCACCAATACGACCTACATCGAGAGCGCGGCCGGCGTCGCGGAAGGGGGGCGCACGGGCTTGGTGTCGGTGGTCGTCGGCGTGCTGTTCCTGCTCGCCATGTGGTTCGCGCCGCTGGCCGGCGTGATCCCCGCCCAGGCGACGGCGCCCGCGCTGATCCTGGTCGGCTTCTACATGATGACGCTGGCCCGCGAGATCCCGTGGGACGACGTGGAAGAAGCGCTGCCCGCGTTCCTGACCATGCTCGTCATGCCGTTCACGTGGTCGATCAGCAACGGCATCGGCGCCGGCTTCATCGCCTACGTGGTCATCAAGCTGGTCCGGGGCAAGGCCGGCCAGGTGCACGGACTGCTCTACCTCGCTACGCTCGCGTTCCTCGTCTACTTCTGCGTGTCGCTACTGTCGTGAGCGCGCCGAGCTAGCTCTTCGGCTCCCATCGCCGATCCCACGTCTCGTCGAACGTCACCTCTTCCACCGGGCGGCGACGCGTGGGGCCGTAGCGCTTGCCGGCGGCCGGGTAGCCGAGGGGGAGCAGCGCCGCGGTGTCGACGTTGTCGGGGATGCGCAGCCGTTCCTTGATCTCCCGCTCGAAGCCGCGGCGGGGGCGGGTGGTTAGGACGCTGGCGAGGCCGAGGCCGCGCGCGGCGAGCAGCATGTTCTGGACGGCGGGGTAGATGCTGGCGCCGCGGTTGATGTCGCTCGGGGAGCCGTCGTGCTGGACGCAGCAGAGGATCAGAACGGGCACTTCGTGGAGATGATCGGCGAGGTGATTGGCGGCGGCGTCGTTCGTCGCCATGCTCGTGGTCTCTCCCGCGTTGCTCGGCGCGGCGTGGGCGGGGCG
The DNA here is from genome assembly GCA_035317605.1 of Candidatus Acidiferrum sp. Classification (GTDB taxonomy): domain Bacteria; phylum Methylomirabilota; class Methylomirabilia; order Rokubacteriales; family CSP1-6; genus DATHGT01. The sequence goes on from DATHGT010000174.1 coordinate 25,085, forward strand.
GTCGGTCGTGCGATAGCGCTCCTGGATCCACCGCTTGGTGGCCGGGTCCTTGATCACGATGAAGCGCCAGCGCTGCTGGTTGCCCCCGTTCGGCGCGCGGATGCCGGCGTCGAGAACCTTGCGCAGCAGCGCGTCGGGAATCGGGTCGGGCGCGATGTAGCGAAGCGCCCGCTGGGTGTGGATGGCCTCGAACAGTCCGATCTCGTCGCTCATGCCTTGTCCTCCGGCCCGCGCAGGTCGAGCAGCATGTGAGATTCGTCCACGAAGCGGCCCTGCCAGCCGAGCGTGCGCGGCTGGTGTCCCCACGAGGTGAAGCCCGCCGCCTCGTACATCCGTTTCGCCTGGGGGGCGGCGTCGGTCACGCTCAGCTGCACCTGCTCGAGGCCCCACGCGCCCGCCTGCCGCACGGCGGCGTCGAGCAGCGCGCGGCCCGCGCCTCGGCGTCGCGTGGCGGCGCTGACGTACATGCCCCAGACGATCGCCGCGTGGCGCTGCTTGAGCCTGGACGCGCGGACGAGACCGACGATGCCGCGGAGCCGATCGCCCTCGAAGTATCCGAAGACCGCCTGCTCCGCCTCGTTGGCGAGCGAGCGCCGGACGAAGTCGGGATCGAGCGCGACGTCGTCGTCGATCGAGGCCGAGAAGGCGAAGGGATCGGCCTCGAGTGCTTCTCGCCGAAGGGACACGAACGAGGCGGCGTCCTCGACTCCGAGCCGCCTCACGTCCATCCGATCACCCATGCGCGGCTCCTCCAATGTGTGGTCATTGTAGCCGTAAGTCCTTGTCATAGCGGCCCAATTGCTTGACACTCCCCGGAGCCTCCGATAGACTGCACGCCACTTTGACGCCCGCCGTTCTGGTAGCAACGGAAGACACCTTTCCCAAGCTGGTGAAGCTCAACGCCGCGCGCTTCCCCACCAAGGTCGCCATCCGCGAAAAGGAATACGGCATCTGGCAGTCCTACACCTGGCGCGATTACTTCGACGAGTCGCGGCTGATCGCGCTCGGCCTCCTCTCGCTCGGCTTCGCCCGCGGCGACAAGACCGCGATCATCGGCGACAACCGCCCGCCGCTCTACTGGTCGGTCATGGCCACGCAGGCCCTCGGCGGCGTCCCCGTGCCGCTCTACCAGGACTCGATCGAGCGCGAGCTGGCCTACATCGTCGACCACGCGGAGGCGCGCTTCGCGATCGTCGAGGACCAGGAGCAGGTCGACAAGCTCCTGCACGTCAAGGCGCAGTGTCCCTGGCTGGAGCACGTGATCTACGTCGACGCGCGCGGTATCAGGCGCTACGCCGAGCCGTTCCTGCTGAGCCTCGCCGAGCTGCGGGACCGCGGCCGGAAATACGCCGAAGCGCATCCCGGCGCGTTCGACGCGGAGATGGCCAAGGGCGGGGCCGACGACACCTCGATCATCTGCTACACGTCGGGCACCACCGGCACGCCGAAGGGCGCGATGCTGTCCCACCGCAACTTGATCCTGACCGCGCTCAACGCGGGGGAGTTCGAAAACGTCGGCGCCGACGAGGAGATCCTGTCGTACCTGCCGATGGCCTGGGTCGGTGACCACGTGTTCTCGTACGCCCAGTCGATCGTCACCGGCTTCGCCGCGAACTGTCCGGAGAGCGCCGCCACCGTCCTGTCGGACCTCAAGGAGATCGGGCCGACGTACTTCTTCGCGCCCCCGCGGATCTGGGAGAGCCTGCTGACTTCCGTGATGGTCCGGCTCGAGGACTGCGCGTGGCCCAAGCGCAAGCTCGTCCAGCGCTTCCTCGACCTGGCCCAGGCCATGGAGCGTCACCGGCTCAGCGGTCAGCCGGTCCCGTTGTGGCAGCGCGTGCTCTATCCGCTCGGCCGGTTGCTCGTCTACGGGCCGCTGCGCGACAACCTCGGCATGGGCCGGGTGCGCCGCGCGTACACCGCGGGCGAGGCCATCGGGCCGGAGATCTTCCTCTTCTTTCGCTCGCTCGGCATCAACGTCAAGCAGCTCTACGGGATGACCGAGGCCAGCGTGTTCGTCACCATCCAGAAGGACGGAGACGTCAGGCTGGACACGGTGGGAACGCCGGTGCCTGGCGTCGAGGTGCGCATCTCCGACGCGGGCGAGGTGTGGTACCGGAGCCCCGGAGTCTTCCAGGGTTACTTCAAGAACCCCGAGGCGACCGGGCAGACGGTGGAAGACGGCTGGCTCCGCTCCGGCGACGCCGGCTTCCTCGACACGCAAGGGCACCTCAAGATCATCGACCGCGCCAAGGACGTCACGCGCCTGGCCGACGGCACGATCTTTCCGCCCAAGTACCTCGAGAACAAATTGAAGTTCTCACCCTACGTCAAGGAAGCCGTCTGCATCGGCCAGGACCGGCCCTTCGTGGCCGCGCTCGTGAACATCGATCTCACGGCCGTGGGGAACTGGGCGGAGCGCCGGGGGATTGCCTATACGAGCTACACCGACTTGAGCCAGAAGCCCGAGGTCTACGAGCTGGTCCGCGTGGAGATCGAGCGGGTGAACACGAGCCTGCAGGACGACCCGTTGCTGAAGTCCGCATGCATCCGCCGGTTCCTGATCCTGCACAAGGAGCTGGACCCGGACGACGAGGAGATCACCCGCACCCGCAAGGTCCGCCGCGGCTACATCGCCCAGAAGTACGCGGCGCTCATCGACGCGCTCTACGGCGACGCCGACCGGGTGTCAGTCGAGGCCCAGGTGACCTACGAGGACGGACGCACCGCCAAGATCCGCGCCGACGTCCGCATCGAGGATTTGACAGAGGTGGGGGTGGCCGCGCGGTGAGCGCTGGCCCCGGGCCGCTGCTGGTCGTCGAGGGCGTCAGCGTGAGGTTCGGGGCGTTGCTCGCCCTCAACCAGGTGAGTCTCGAGATCCACCGGGGCGAGATCGTTGCCATCATCGGTCCCAACGGCGCCGGCAAGACCACGCTGCTCAACGTCGTCAGCGGCTTCTATCATCCCTACGAGGGGCGCATCCTCTTCGACGGCCGCGACCGCACGCGTCTGTCCCCGCCCGACGTGGCCGCGCTGGGGCTGGCCCGCACGTTCCAGAACGTGGCGCTGTTCAAGGGCATGAGCGTGCTCGACAACATCATGACCGGGCGGCTCCTGAAGATGCGCGGCCACTTCCTGCTCGACGCGATCTGGTGGGGTCCGGCGCGGCGCCAGGAGCTCGAGCACCGGGCCTTCGTCGAGCGGATCATCGATTTCCTCGAGATCCAGGCCATCAGGAAGACGCCGGCCGGCCGGCTGCCCTACGGACTGCAGAAGCGCGTGGAGCTGGCCCGCGCGCTGGCCGCCGAGCCCCAGCTCCTGCTGCTCGACGAGCCGATGGCCGGCATGAACGTCGAGGAGAAGGAAGACATGTGCCGCTTCATCCTCGACGTCAACGACGAGTTCGGCACCACCATCGCGCTGATCGAGCACGACATGGGCGTGGTCATGGACATCTCCGATCGTGTCGCCGTGCTCGACTACGGCCGCAAGATCGCCGACGGCACGCCGGATCAGGTCCGCAAGGACCAGGCGGTCCTCGACGCCTATCTCGGTGTTACGCATGACTGAGACGCTGCTCGCGGTGCTCCGGCCGTTCGCCGAGATCGCGGGGAGCCCGGCCTTCTTCATCGAGGTGCTGATCGGCGGGGTGTGCGCGGGATTGATGTACTCGCTGGTGGCGCTCGGCTTCGTGCTGATCTTCAAGGCCTCGGGTGTCTTCAACTTCGCCCAGGGCGTGATGGTGCTGTTCGCCGCGCTCACGCTGGTGGGCCTGCTGGAGCGCGGAGTCCCCCTCGCGCTCGCGCTGCCGGTCACCATGGCGGTGATGGTGGCGCTGGCCTTCGCCATCGAGCGCATGGTGCTGCGCCCGCTCGTGAATCAGCCGCAGATCATCCTGTTCATGGCGACCATCGGCATGAACTTCTTCCTCGAGGGCCTGGGGGAGATGGCCTGGGGCGCCAACGTCAAGAAGCTCGACGTGGGCATCCCCGACAAGTCGTTCATGGTCAAGGGCGTGCAGATCAACCAGCTCGAGCTGGTCGCCGCCCTGACCGCGGCCGTGCTGGTGACCGTGCTCGCCGTCTTCTTCCAGCGCACGCGCATCGGGCGGGCCCTGCGCGCGGTGGCCGACGACCACGAGGCCGCGCTGTCCATCGGCATTCCGCTCAAGACGATCTGGGTCGTGGTGTGGTCGGTGGCCGGGCTGGTGGCGATCGTGGCGGGGATCATGTGGGGGGCCAAGAGCGGCGTGCAGTTCAGCCTGTCGCTGATCGCGCTCAAGGCGCTGCCCGTGCTGATCCTCGGCGGATTCGAGTCGGTGCCGGGGGCGATCCTGGGCGGACTCATCATCGGCGTGGGCGAGAAGATCGGCGAGGTCTACTGGGGACCGCTGGTCGGCGGCGCCATCGAGAACTGGTTCGCCTACGTGCTGGCCCTGGCGTTCCTGTTAATCCGTCCGCAAGGCCTGTTCGGGGAAAAAATAATCGAGCGTGTCTAGAGCGACGAGAAGGATGCAGATGCGAGGGGTCGCGTGATCTACCGGGAAGCGGGGCAGTTCAAGACCACGTACGCGAGCGATCAGGCGATCTTTCCGATCGTCCAGGACCGCGTGTTCGTCGCGCTCTTCGCGCTGGCCGCGTTCGTGGCGGTGCCGCTGGTGGCGAACGAGTACTGGCTCCAGGCCGTGCTGATCCCGTTCCTCATCTACGCGCTGGCCGCCATCGGCCTGAATTTATTGACCGGGTACGCCGGCCAGCTCTCGCTGGGCACCGGCGGCTTCATGGCCGTGGGCGCGTACGCGGCGTTCAAGCTCACGACGGCGTTTCCGGCGCTCAACATCCTGATCGTGTTCCCGCTCGCCGGGCTCGTGGCGGCGGGGGTCGGGCTCGTGTTCGGGATTCCCAGCCTCAGGATCAAAGGGTTCTATCTGGCGGTGGCCACGCTGGCCGCGCAGTTCTTCCTGATCTGGCTCTTCAACAAGGTGCCGTGGTTCGTGAACTACGCCTCCTCCGGCACCATCACCGCGCCCCCGCGCTCGCTCTTCGGCGTGATGCTGACGGGTCCCCAGGCCACGGCGGGCGTTCGCTACCTGGTGGCCCTCAGCATGGTCGTGGTGTTCGCGCTGGTCGCCAAGAACCTCGTGCGCGGGCGCGTGGGCCGGTCGTGGATGGCTATTCGCGACCGCGACATCGCCGCCGAGATCATCGGCGTGCGCCCCATGCGGACCAAGCTCCTGGCCTTCGGGATCAGCTCGTTCTACTGCGGGATCGCCGGCGCCGAGTTCGTGTTCCTGTACCTCGGCAGCGCGGAGACGCTGGCCTTCGACATCGGGCTGTCGTTCCTGGTCCTGTTCATGGTCATCATCGGCGGGCTGGGCAGCGTGCTCGGCTCGTTCCTGGGGGCCGCGTTCATCGTGCTGGTGCCGATCTTCCTCACCAACGCGCCCCACACCCTCGGCTTCAATCTGCCCGTCGCCCTCCAGAAGCAGATCGAGCTGATGGTGTTCGGCGGGCTCATCATCTTCTTCCTGATCGTGGAGCCGCGCGGGCTGGCGCGGCTGTGGCAAATCACCAAAGAGAAGCTTCGCCTGTGGCCGTTCCCTCACTAATGCTCTCGAAGGAGGACGCGATGAAAACTCTCGTGATCACGCTGCTCGCCCTCGCGGTGGCGCTGGGGCCGACGGCGGGCCCGACGCTCGCCCAGGACAAGTCGGTGTTCATCCCGCTCCTGGTGTACCGGACGGGACCGTACGCGCCCAGCGGCATCCCCATCGCCAACGGGTTCGTCGACTACTTCACGATGCTCAACGAGCGCGACGGCGGCATCAACGGCGTCAAGGTCGCGTGGGAAGAGTGCGAGACCCAGTACGACACCAAGCAGGGCGTCGAGTGCTACGAGCGCCTGAAGGGCAAGGGCGGCGGCGCGCTGATCGTCAACCCGTACTCCACCGGCATCACCTACCAGCTCATCCCCAAGGCCCAGGTCGACAAGCTCGTGGTGTTCTCGATGGGCTACGGCATGAGCGCGGCCTCCGACGGCCGGTGGTTCCCGTGGGTCTTCAACTTCCCCACGAACTACTGGAGCCAGGCCTCCGCGGTCATCCGTTACATCGGAACCCAGGAGAGCGGACTCGACAAGCTCAAGGGCAAGAAGATCGCCCACATCTTCCACAACAGCCCCTACGGCAAGGAAGCCAACCCGACGCTCGAGGACCTCGCGAAAAAGCACGGCTTCGAGCTGACCCAGCTCGCGGTGGATCATCCCGGCCAGGAGCAGAAATCGACGTGGCTTCAGGTCCGCCGGCTGAACCCGGACTGGATCTTCATGTCGGGCTGGGGCGTGATGAACCAGGTCGCCGTGAAAGAAGCCGCGGCCATCGGTTTCAAGATGGACCACTTCATCGGCAACTGGTGGTCGGCCAACGACTCGGACGTCGTGCCGGCCGGCGACGGGGCCAAGGGCTACAAGGGCGCCACGTTCCACGCGCCCGGCACCAACTTCAAGGTCCACGCCGAGGTGGTCAAGTTCGTCTACGACAAGGGCAAGGCCGTGGGCAAGAAGGAAGAGATGGGCGCGCCGCTCTACAATCGCGGGCTGGTCAACGCGATGCTGAGCGCCGAGGCCATCCGGACCGCGATGGGCAAGTTCGGCAACAAGCCGCTCACCGGCGAGCAGGTGCGCTGGGGCTTCGAGAACCTCAACCTGACCGACCAGCGTCTGGAGCAGCTCGGCATGAAGGGCTTCACCCATCCGGTGAAGGTGACGTGCGAGGATCACGAGGGCAACGGCCCGATCCTGGTCCAGCAGTGGGACGGCAAGAAGTGGAACATCGTGTCCGACTGGGTGGCCCCCATGCGCGACGTCGTGCGCCCCAAGATCGAGGCGGCGGCGGTGGACGAGGGCAAGAAGCTCGGCTACACGATCCGGGACTGCTCCAAGGAGAAGTAGGCTCCGTGACCGCGCTGCTCAGCGTCAACGGCATCGAGGTGATCTACGACCACGTGATCCTCGTGCTGAAGGGCGTGTCGCTCCAGGTCCCCGAGGGGGGCATCGTCGCCCTCCTCGGGGCCAATGGCGCCGGCAAATCGACCACCCTCAAGGCCATCTCCGGCCTGCTCCGGACCGAGCGGGGCGACGTGAGCAAGGGGACGATCGAGTTCCAGGGGGCGCCCATCCACCGCCGCGACCCCTCGGAGGTCGTGCGGAGCGGAATCGTGCAGGTGATGGAAGGCCGTCACGTCTTCGAGCACCTCACGGTGGAGGAGAATCTCCTGACCGGGGGTTACACCCGCCGCAACGGCGATTCTCTCCGGCGGGACCTCGAACTCGTGTATACGTACTTCCCGCGGCTCACCCAGCGGCGGGGGGTGCGGGCCGGCTACATCTCGGGGGGCGAGCAGCAGATGCTCGCCATCGGGCGGGCGCTGATGGCGCGGCCCAAGCTCATGCTGCTCGACGAGCCGTCGATGGGACTGGCGCCCATGCTGGTGGCGGAGATCTTCGAGATCGTGAGCCGGCTCAACCGCGAGGAGGACGTGGCCGTGCTGCTGGCCGAGCAGAACGCGACCATCGCGCTCCGGTTCGCCCAGTACGGGTACGTGATGGAGAGCGGACGCATCGTGCTCGACGGCGACGCCAAGACCATCGCCGACAACGAGGACATCAAGGAATTTTACCTGGGGCTCTCGGGGGTCGGGCAGCGCAAGAGCTACCGGGACGTGAAGCACTACAAACGGAGAAAGAGGTGGCTGTCCTGAGCACCCAACTGGAGCTGCGCGAAGTCTCCAAGTCGTTCGGCGGCGTGCAGGCGGTCACCGGGGTGAGTCTGGAGGTGCCGCAGGGCGAGCTGCTGTCGGTCATCGGCCCCAACGGGGCCGGCAAGACCACGCTCCTCAACATGATCAGCGGCTTCTATCATCCCGATCGGGGCCGCATCCTGCTGGAGGGCGCCGACGTCACGGACCTGGCCCCGAGCCGCATCGCGGCGCGCGGGGTGGCTCGCACCTTCCAGAACATCGCGCTGTTCGCGGGCATGACCGTGCTCGACAACCTCATGCTCGGACGCCACGTCCACATGAAGGCGGGCGTGCTCGGCTCCTTCGTCTACTGGGGCTTCGCCCAGAAAGAGGAGGTGGCCCACCGAAAGCGCGTCGAGGACATCATCGACTTCCTGAAGATCCAGGACCTGCGCCGGCGGCCGACGGGCTCGCTCGCCTACGGCCTGCGCAAGCGCGTCGAGCTGGGACGCGCGCTCGCCCTCGATCCCAAGATCCTTCTCCTCGACGAGCCCATGGGGGGCATGAACCAGGAGGAGAAGGAGGACATGGCGCGCTTCATCCTCGACGTCAACGAGGAGTGGGAGACCACGGTCATCCTGATCGAGCACGATATGGGAGTCGTCATGGACATCTCCGATCGCATCGTCGTTCTCGACATGGGCCAAAGGATCGCCGCGGGGACTCCCGACGAGGTGCGGGCGAATCCCCAGGTCATCAAGGCGTACCTGGGCGAGACGAAGCCGGCCCGTGGGGTCGCAGGACCGGCCCAAGCGGTGGGGGGACCCACCGGTGGCTAACGCGCTCACGATCCCGCGCCTGCTCCAGCGCGCCGCCCGCCAGCACGGAGCGCGCACGGCCATCCGCGAGAAGGACCGCGGCATCTGGCAATCCCACACGTGGATTCAGTACGCGGACAACGTGCGCGACTTCGCGCTCGGCCTGGCCGCCCTCGGATTCAAGCGCGGCGACCGGCTCTCGGTCATCGGCGACAACCGGCCGCGCCTCTACTGGGCGCAGGTGGCGTCGCAGTGTCTCGGCGGCGTCTCGGTGCCGGTCTACCAGGATTCGATCGCCCGCGAGCTGGCCTACGTCTGGAGCCACGCCGACGTGTCGGTGATCGTGGCCGAGGATCAGGAGCAGGTCGACAAGGTGCTCACGCTCAAGGCCGAGCTGCCGACCGTCCGCCACGTGGTCTACGACGACGCGCGCGGGATGGCGCAGTACCGCCACGACTGGCTGCGCTCCTTCGCCGACGTCCAGGAGCTCGGCCGTGAGTTCGGCCGGGCCCATCCCGGGTTCTTCGAGGCGGAGATCGACAAGGGCGCGCCCGACGACCTCGCCTTCGTGTGTTACACCTCGGGGACGACCGGCAGCCCCAAGGGCGCGATGATCACCCACGCCAACGCCGTGGCCACGGCCGAGATGGCGGTGGGCGCCGAGGACTTCCGGGTCGACGACGACTACCTGGCCTACCTGCCGATGGCCTGGGTCGGCGACGCGTTCTACACGCTGATCATGAGCCTCTACGTCGGCTTCGCCTGCAACTGTCCCGAGAGCCCGGAGACGGTTCAGCGCGACCTCCGTGAGCTCGGGCCCACGCTGATCCTGGCCCCGCCGCGGATCTGGGAGAACATGCTCACCAACGTGCTCGTGCGCGGCGCCGACGCGCCGCCGCTGAAGCGCCGGGTGTTCGAGCGGTTCCGGCGCGTGGCCGAGCAGGTGGAGATCCTCCGCGCCGACGGCAAGCCCGTGCCGATGGGACTGCGCATCGCCCATGCCCTCGGCGAGTTCTTCGTCTACGGACCGGTGCGCGATCAGCTCGGGCTCCGGCGCGTGCGCTGGGCCCTGACCGGCGGGTCGCCGCTGGGTCCGGACACGTTCCGCTTCTTCCGCTCCATCGGCGTGAACCTCAAGCAGGTCTACGGATCCACCGAGACGACGGGGTTGGTCTCGCTCCAGCCCAGCACGGAAGCCAACCCCACCACCGCGGGCCGGCCGTGCCCGGGCATCGACGTGCGCATCGCCGACCGGGGCGAGGTGCTGGTCAAGAGCGCCGGGATCTTCCGCGGCTATCTCAAGAATGAGGAGGCCACCCGCGAGGTCATCGACGCCGAGGGCTGGTTTCACACCGGCGACGCCGGCTTCATGGATCCCCGCGGCCACCTCGTCATCATCGACCGAGCCAAGGACGTGGGCGCGCTCAACGACGGCACGCCGTTCGCGCCCCAGTTCATCGAGAACAAGCTGAAGTTCAGCCCCTTCATCCGGGAGGCGGTGGCTTTCGGTCACGAGCGTCCGGTGGTGGCGGCCATGATCGCGATCGACATGGCCACGGTCGGCAACTGGGCGGAGCGCCGGGGCCTGCCGTACACGAGCTACGCCGATCTCGCCCAGAAGACGGAGATCCGGGCGCTCCTGCGCAACGAAGTCGTCAAGTGCAACGAGACCCTCCCCGACGCCACCCGGGTTCGGCGCTTCCTGCTGCTCCCCAAGGACCTCGACGCCGACGACGCCGAGATCACGCGCACCCGCAAGGTGCGGCGCGGCTACGTGGCCGAGAAGTACGCTGACGTCATCGACGCGTTTTATTCCGGCCGCGACCAGGTCGAGCTGACCTCGTCGATCACCTACGAGGACGGGCGCACGGCGACCATGCAGTCACGCGTCACCATCGAGGATGTGGCGGCGGCGCCAGCCGCAGGGCGGGCCGGAGCGCCGGCCGGCGCCGGGGTGCCCGCATGATCGACTGGCAGTTCTCGGTCCTGCTGCTCTCGAACGGGGTCCTCATCGGCCTCATGTACTCGCTGATCGCGCTCGGGTTCGTGCTCGTCTACAAGGCCACCGACGCCGTCAACTTCGCCCAGGGCGAGTTCGTGATGCTCGCGGGCTTCCTGGTGGTCGGCGGCCTCACCGTGATCGGGGTGCCGCTCTTGGTGTCGCTGGTGGCGGGCCTCGTGGTCATGGGGGGCTTCGGCTTCGCCCTCGAGCGGGTCATGCTCAGAAAGCTCATCGGCCGGCCCGTCATCGCGGTGGTCATGGCCACCATCGGGCTCGCCGCGATCCTGCGTGGCATCGGACCGTTCGGCATCTTCCAGGGCACGCGCCCGCTGCCGCTGCCGCTGCGTGACGAGCCGTTCGTGCTGGGCCCGCTGTTCATTCCGCCGATCCAGCTGGTGGGCGGCGCGGTCAGTCTGGCCTTCCTCGGCGGCTTCAGCTGGTTCTTCCTGAAGTCGCGCAAGGGCATCGCGATGCGCGCGGTGGCCGACAACCAGCAGGTCGCCATGGCCATGGGCATCGACGTCGAGCGATACTTCGGGCTGGCGTGGGCCATGACCGGCGTGGTCTCGGCGCTGGGCGGCGTCTTGTGGGGCAACATGCTGGGCGTGGACGTGAACCTGGCCCTGGTCGGCTTCAAGGTCTTTCCGGTGGTGATCCTGGGCGGGCTCGACTCCATCCCCGGGGCCATCATCGGCGGCCTCATCGTCGGGATCGTGGAGAACTTCGCCGCGGGCTACATCGATCCGTACGTGGGCGGCGGCACCAAGGACTTCGCGCCCTACGTGCTGATGATCCTGGCCCTGATGGTGCGACCTTACGGCATCTTCGGTAAGAAGATCATCGAGCGGGTGTGAGGCCATGATTCATCGCGAGTGCGGGGTGCTCAAGACGACGTACGAAGCCGACATGGCGCTGTATCCGTTGCCCATCGCCCGTTACGCGGTGGCGGGGGTGGCCGTCATCTTCTTCCTGGTGATCCCGCTGACCCTCCACGAGTACTACCTGTCCGTGGCCAACCTGGTCTGGATCGCGGTCATCGGCGCGCTCGGCCTCAACATCCTGGTCGGCTACACCGGGCAGGTCTCGATCGGCCACGGCGCGTTCATGTCCGTGGGCGCCTACACCGCCGCCAACCTGGCCACCCGGCTCGGCGCGCCGTGGCCCGTCACCCTGATCGCGGGCGGGCTCATGGCGGCCCTCATCGGCGCGATCGTGGGGATCCCGTCGCTGCGCATCAAGGGCCTGTACCTGGCCATCGCGACCCTGGCCGGACAGCTCATCATCGAGTGGACGATCAACCACGTCACGTTCATCAGCGGCGGCGTGCAGGCCTCCATCGAGGTCCCGCGGCCCCGCATCGGGCCCTACGTGCTGTCGAGCCAGCGGGCCATGTACTACTTCCTGCTCGCCTTCGTGGTCATCGCCATCGTGGGCACCATGAACCTGGTGCGCAGCCGCATCGGCCGCGCCTTCGTGGCCATCCGCGACCAGGACATCGCCGCCGAGATCATCGGCATCAACATCTTCCGCTACAAGCTGCTGGCCTTCGCGATCTCGTCGTTCTACGCGGGGGTCACCGGGGTGCTGTACACGTACTTCCTCGGCATCGCCAACTACGAGCAGTTCCAGATCGGGGTGTCGATCGACTACCTGGCCATGATCATCATCGGCGGGCTCGGCTCCGTGCTGGGGTCGATCTTCGGCGCCATGTTCGTGACCCTGCTCCCCATCATCATCCGCTACGCCATGGAGGCGCTCAGCGGCGTCTTCTTCTCGCAGGCGGTCATGCTCAACCTGATCCCTGCGCTCCGTCTCACGCTGTTCGGGGCCCTCATCATCGTGTTCCTGATCGTGGAGCCCGAGGGCCTGAACCGCCTGTGGCGGAACATCAGAAGCTACTTCCGAATCTGGCCGTTTGCGTACTGAGTACGCGAAGAAGGGAGAACGCATATGCGTAAGTGCCTGACCGTTGCCATCGCAGTCCTGGTCGGCCTCGCGGGGTTGCTCGGTCCCGTCGCCGCGAGCGCTCAGTCGAAGGGGGAGGTCGTCATCGGCGTGCAGTGCGATCGGACCGGCGCGACCCAGATCGTGGGCACGGTCCTCTGCCCGGCCTTCCACGACTACGTCGCCCTCGTCAACTCCAAGGGCGGGGTGGAAGGGCGCCAGATCAAGGCGATCGAGATCGACCACGAGTACAAGGTGCCGGCGGGCGTCGAGGCGTACGAGCGCCACAAGAAGGAAGGCGCCGTCACCATGGCGATCTACGGGACGCCCCACATCTACGCGCTGGCCGCGAAGCTGACGGAAGACCGCATCCCCGGCACCTCGCCGGGCTTCGGCAGCGCCGCCGCCGCCGACGGCGTGCGCTATCCCTACATCTTCCCCATCGCGGCCACCTACTGGTCGCAGGGCACGGCCGCCGTGGACTTCGTCAAGAAGCAGCTCGGCACCCTGCGCAACAAGAAGATCGCCTACATCTTCTACGACAACCCGGCCGGCCGCGAGCCCATCGAGGTCATCGAGGACCTGGCGACCAAGGAAGGTTTCCAGCTCAAGACCTTCGCGGTGCCGCCTCCCGGCGTGGAGATGGGCGCCCAGGTGCTGGACATCGCCCAGCGCTTCCGCGCGGACTTCGTGATCGCCCACCTGTTCGGCGGGGCGCCGTCGGTGTCGATCAAGGAGTTCAAGCGGGTCGGCTATCCGCTCAGCAAGGTCGTCTCGTTCGTGTGGGGCGCGGCCGAGGCCAACATCGACGGCGCCGGCGGCTTCGCGGTGGCCGAGGGGTATTTCGCCATGCAGTTCGCCGGGGTGGGCACCGACTATCCCGTGCTGAACGAGATCCGCGAGATGTACAAGAAGCAGGGCAAGGAAGCGCCCAAGGGCATGGCGTCCACCGTGTTCTACAACCGCGGGGTGCTGATCGCGGCGCTCCACGTGGAGGCCATCCGCAACGCGCTCAAGGCCAAGCCCGACGGCAAGATCACGGGCGTGGACACGAAGGCCGGCTTCGAGAAGATCAACAACTTCACGCTGGGCGGCCTGGTTCCGCCGCTCAAGATCACGCCCCAGGATCACGAGGGGGGCGGGCTCGTTCAGATCTGGCAGGTGAAGGGCGGCAAGTTCGTAAAGGCTACCGAATGGTACTCGGCGTATCAGGACGTGGTGGCCAAGCACATCCGCGAGGCGGGCGCGAAGAAGTAGCTCTCGCTCGGGCGCTGACCCCGGGCGCCGGGCTTCGCCGGGGGCGGGTGAGGGGCGCTCACGAAAACGCGTTCGTCGGCTGTACGGCGGTTTTCGTGAGCGCCCCCCACCCGCCCCCGGCTCGCCCTCCCCGCGGCGGCGTTCGGAGCGGAGTCACTTCGAGGACTCTTATGCTGAGTCTCAACAACGTGGAAGTGATCTATGACGGGGTCATCCTCGTGCTCAAGGGGGTGTCGATCAATTGCCCGGAGGGGCGGATCACCACCTTGCTGGGGGCAAATGGGGCGGGGAAGACGACCACGCTGAAGGCGATCTCGGGGTTGTTGCGGTCGGAGCGGGGGGAGATCACCAAGGGATCCGTCGAGCTGTCGGGGCAGCGCATCGATCACATGCCGCCGCACCGGATCGTGCAGCGGGGGATCGTGCAGGTGTTCGAGGGGCGGCGGGTGTTCGAGCACCTCACGGCCGAGGAAAACCTGATCGCCGGCGCGCATACCGTGTCGGATCGCGGGCGCGTCGCGGAGCGCATCGAGCGGGTCTACCAGTATTTCCCGCGGCTCCGCGAGCGACGCTCTCAGCAGGCGGGCTACCTGTCGGGCGGCGAGCAGCAGATGCTGGTCATCGGGCGGGCGCTGATGGCGGATCCCCGAGCGATGCTGCTGGACGAGCCGTCGCTCGGGCTCGCCCCCATGCTGGTCGAGGAGATCTTCGGCATCGTGCAGCGGTTGAACCAGGAGCAGAAGCTGACCGTGCTGCTGGTCGAACAGAACGCGACGCTGGCCCTGACCATCGCCGAGCACGGCTACGTGATGGAGAACGGCCGGATCGTGCTGGAGGGCTCGGCGGCGGCGCTGCGCGACAACGCCGACATCAAGGAGTTCTACCTCGGGCTCACCGAGGTGGGGGCGCGCAAGTCGTACCGCGACGTCAAACACTACAAGCGCAGGAAACGCTGGTTGTCCTAGCGCCGGCCAGTCCCGGCGCTCGAACGGAGGAACGCAATGGCGCGTGCGATGGGATTGGTGATCGTCTCGGCCGTTCTGGTGTTGGCTGTCGGCGGGTGCGCGACGACGCAGGAGGCGCCGGCGCCGGTGTCGCTGTACAAGCAGCTCGGTGGGCGTGAGGGGATCGCGCTGGTCGTCGACGATTTCGTGCTCAACGTGGTGGCGGACGATCGGATCAACGCGCGCTTCAAGGCGCTGAAGCCGGAGCAGGTGTTCAAGCTGAAGTCGAACCTGGCCGACCAGATCTGCGACGCCACCGGCGGGCCGTGCGCGTACGTCGGACAGGATATGAAGACGACGCACAAGGGCATGAACATCACCGAGGCGGAGTGGGGCGCGACGGTGGAGGCGCTGGTCAAGGCCCTCGACAAGAACAACGTCCCCGCCGGGGCCAAGACCGCGCTGCTGGGCGCGCTGGGGCCCATGAAGTCCGACATCGTCGGCCAGTGATCCGGTGAACGCCGGCGACCGCCGCCGCGGATTCTGGGACCAGGCCAAGGAGACGCTGCCCGCGTCCGACCGGCGGCGGTACCAGAGCCGCTGGCTCTCCGGCTTGATCGAGCACGCCGAGCAGCACGCGTCAGGCGTGCGGCGGCGCCTCCAGGCCGCCGGTCTCACCGCGGCGGATCTTCGTGACGAGGAGCAGCTGTCCCGGCTCCCGGTGATCAAGAAGAGCGCGATGCCGGATCTCCAGAAGGCCGATCCTCCGTTCGGGGGATTCTGCACGGTGCCGCTGGCCCAGGTCCGCAAGATCTTCTTCTCGCCGGGGCCGATCCTCGAGCCCATGGGGCCGGAGGTCGGCGGGTGGCACCTGGAGACGGGCATGTACGCCGGAGGCTTCCGCCGCGGCGACGTCGTGCTCAACACGTTTTCCTACCAGCTCGTGCCCGCGGCCCACGAGATGGACGAGGCGCTCAACCTGGTGGGATGCACGGTGGTGCCGACGGGCGTGGGCAACAGCGAGCAGCAGGTGGCGGCCGCGCGCGCGGTCGCCGCCACCGGCTACGTCGGCACCCCATCGTTCCTGATGACGCTGCTCAAGAAGGCCGACGAGCTGGGCGGGCGCCTGGGGCTGGAAGTCGCCCAGGTCGGCGCCGAGCCGTTCCCGGAGTCGTTGCGCAAGGTGTTCCAGGACGAGTACGGCATCATGGCCCACCAGGGCTTCGGCACCGCCGATCTCGGCATGATCGCCTACGAGTGCGTCGAGGCGTCGGGCATGCACCTGCTGGAGGACACGATCGTGCAGATCTGCGACCCCACGTCCGGCGCGCCGCTGCCGGCGGGCCAGATCGGCGAGATCGTGGCCACCGTCAACAACCGCACGTATCCGATGATCCGCTTCGGCACCGGCGACCTCAGCGTGATCACCGAGGAGCCGTGTCCGTGCGGACGCACATCGTCGCGCATGCTCGGCTGGCGCGGCCGTGCCGACGAAGTCACCAAGGTGCGCGGCATGTTCGTCCATCCGCGCCAGGCCGACGAGATCGTGGCGCGCGTCGGCGGGGTCGCGCGCTTCCAGGTCGTGGTCGGCCGCGAGGGTCATCAGGACTCGCTCACGTTTCGCGTCGAGCTGACCGGCGGGGCCGATGGTGGCGCGGTGACGCCGGCCATGGAGGTCGCGATCCGCGACGTCATGAAGCTCCGCGGCGGCGTCGAGATCGTCGCCGCCGGCACCATCCCCGAGGGCGCCAAGAAGATCAGCGACGAGCGGAAATGGGATTGAAGCTCGGAGGGGGGCCGATCGGCTCCCCCCTTTCGACGGTCGTCACGCGTTAGACAGTGGCGGCTCCCGACTTCGTCGTGGTCGGGCACGTCACCCTCGATCGCATCGGGGACACGATTCAGCCGGGCGGCGCCGCGTTCTATGCGGCGGTGGCGGCGCATCGGTTGGGGCTGTCCGTTGGGATTCTCACCAGCCACGGTGACGATTTCCCGCTGGAGCTGATCCCCCCGCAGATCGAAGTGGTCAGCGTGCCCGCCGAGGCGACCACGACGTTCGTGTACGAGCCGGGCGCGGTCCCGCGAACCATGACCGTGTCATCGGTGGCGAGCGCGCTCGGCCCCGCCGACGTCCCCGAGGACTGGGTGGACGCGTCGCTGGTGCTGCTGGCGCCGGTGGCCGGCGAGATCGACCCGCTGCTGGCCACGGCGTTCACGGGTCCCACGCTCGCCGCCGCCGCCCAGGGATGGCTCCGCGCGATCGAGCCCGCCGGCGCCGTGACTCCGGCCGAATGGACGCCGCCGGAATTTCTGCTCGGCCGGCTCCAGGCGATCTTCCTGAGCACGGAGGACGTGGCGGGGCAGGAGGAGGCGGCCATCGCGTTGTTCGAGCGCGTCCCGATCGGCGTGCTGACCGCCGGCCGGCTCGGCGCCCTGCTCTTCGTCAACGGCGAGCGCTACGAAATCGCGCCGCGTCCGACCCAGGAAGTCGACGCCACCGGTGCCGGCGACGTGTTCGCCGCGCACTTTCTCATCCACTACCAGCACGGCGGCGACGCCTGGGACGCGGCGGCCGCCGCCTCGTGCGCGGGCTCGCTGTCGGTCGAGGCCGCCGGCATCGCCGCCGTGCCCGACCGCGCGCGCCTCGACGCCGCCCTTCGCGAGCACCTGCGCGATAGTTGACCCTCGCCTTGACACCGCGGAAGCGCGGAGCCTAGGCTGAAGTGATGGCCGAGCGCGCGATCCGGATCACCGCGGGAACGATCGCCGCCGAGGCGACGCTGAACGATTCCAAGACCGCGCGGGCAATCTGGGACGCGCTCCCGATCGAGGCGAAGGCCCAGACCTGGGGCGACGAGATCTACTTCGCGATCGGCGTCGCCGAGGCCGAGGATTCGGCGAAGGCCGTGGTCGACCTGGGCGACTTGGGTTACTGGCCGCCGGGCCACGCGTTCTGCATCTTCTTCGGTCTGACCCCGGCGAGCCACGGCGACGAGATCCGTCCCGCCAGCCCCGTCAACGTGGTCGGCCGCGTCACCGGCGACGCGCGAGAGTTCAAGCGCGTCCGGTCGGGCGCGCGAGTGGTCATCGAACGGGCGTGAACAGAGAGGGGAAAGCCGCATGAAGATCTTTCTCGACACCGCGAACGTGGCAGAGATCAAGGAAGGCGTGGCCATCGGCGTCGTCGACGGCGTCACCACCAACCCGTCGCTGATCGCCAAGGAGAAGCGCCCATTCCGTCCGCTGGTCGAGGAGATCTGCTCGATCGTGCCGGGGGACGTCAGCCTGGAAGTGGTGGCCGTCGATTTCGAGGGGATGGTCAAGGAAGGCGAGGAGCTGTCGCAAATCGCCCCCAACGCGGTGGTGAAGTGCCCGCTCACCAAGGACGGTCTGAAGGCCGTGAAATACTTGAGCGGTAAGGGCATCCGCGTGAACCAGACGCTCTGCTTCTCGGCGACGCAGGCGCTGCTCTCCGCCAAGGCCGGCGCGACCTATATCAGCCCCTTCCTCGGCCGCCTCGACGACATCGGGGCCGTCGGCATGGACCTGGTCCGCGACATCTGCGAGATCTACCGCAACTACGGCTTCAAGACCCAGGTCCTGGCCGCGTCGATCCGCAACCCGATCCACGTCATCGACGCCGCCAAGGCCGGCGCCCACGTCGCCACCATGCCCTTCGCCGTCCTCGAACAGCTCATGAAGCACCCGCTGACGGACATCGGCCTCAAGAAGTTCCTCGACGACTGGGCCAAGTCGGGCGCGAAGATCTAACGCCTTCCCGTCTCGCCGGTTCGCGGCGGTGACGCCGGGCCGGGTGGCGCGGGGCATGTGAACCCCGCGAGGCAACGGGTTTCACACGACCACGCACCACCTGGCCCTTGGTCGGCGCTTCGGACTTCTAATCGGTCACGGGTTCGGTGCGATGTCCCGCTGAGGCGCAGTCCATCACGGTGAGTCGCGCATTCGCCAGGGTTTGCCAAACGGAAGTCCCGCCCGCGAATGCGACTGACCGATACCCGCGCGTCCCACCGGGGACGGGGAACTAGCCCGAAACTTGCCCGGTGCCTTGGTGGCGGAGCAGGCTGGCAGCTTGTTCGATGGAGCCGACGCAGCCGGTGGATGGGGACCCCTCCACCCCGTCGCATGGGACCCGGCGTGGTCCTCCAGCACGTGTGCGTTTCTGCTTGCCAGGGTTCCTCGTGGGCAGGGTCACGAGAGCCGATCGCACAGAAAGCCTACTTCTCACGCCTCCAGCGCGCCATTTGCGGCCTTGCCCGGCGCGGGCGGGCGCGGTTGCTCGACCCGTGCCCCGCACTCCCGCCACGACCCCAAAGCCATCGCCTTCCGCGTCCATCAGATCGCGGCCACGGTAGCCGTCATCGCGGAAGCCGCCGCGCGGCCCAACGGCCACGGCGAGCACCTTTCGCGTGCTATACCTGATCGAAGAGCCACGTTGCCGGATGTGGAAGAGCGGATAGAAGCGTTACGGTCTGCTGCTCGCCACTGACGTCTTTCGGGGTCACCGCATGTTGACCGTGTTCACGCGACGGCGTACTGTGCGGTTCCGATGCGACCTGAATGTACGAACCGCGGCCGGTTGGCCGCCGTAGGTTTGCCTGCCACGGTTGTCCTAATTCTGCTCGTGTCGGCTGCGAGTTACGCCACTGACGCTGCTCGGAGCGACCTGATCGCATCGATCCTGGCTTATCGATCGTCGCTGGATCGGCTGTGGGAATATCATGTGGTGGCGGTGAAACGTGCTACGGCCGAGGTCGAAAGGCGCCGCGATCGCCTCGCCCGCGGCATCGCCACGCGTCGCGAGCTGGAAGAGAGCGAGCGCGAGCTCGAGGTCGCCGAGGGCAAGCTCTCGGCCACGCGTCGCGAGATGGTGGTGGCCGATCAGGCGCTTGCCGAGGCCACGGCAGAGCCGCGCCCCTCCACCGAAGCCCCGCCAGCACGGCCGCGACAGGCTCCTCCTGTTCAGAAGTCGCCCCAGCGGCCCCCTTCGCCTCTGCTCGCTTGGGCGAGCGCTAAGAAGCCGAGCATGCCAGCGCAACTGCGGACCGGAGGTCTCTCCCCAGAAGCTGTTTTCAACGCGGTCGAAAAATCGGTCTACGTCCTCGTTTCATCGACATCTGCGGCTCGGGTACGTTCCAAGTCCGCGGTTACCCAAGGGTCAGCGGTCGCGGTCACTTCCCGAATTGCGCTGACGAACTGTCACGTGCTAGAGGGCCATACCGCCCACTGGCTGACTCGGGATGAAACCATGATCCCTGTCACTGTTGCGTACGGTGATAAAAAATCGGACCGCTGCGCTGTTGTCGCGGAGCCAGCCCAGCTGGTACCTGTTGGAGGCGTCCGCGCGTACGCAACCCTCGCTGTTGGCGAGAGGGTGTATACAGTTGGATCTCCAAGCGGCCTAGAAAACACATTGGGCGAGGGGATAATCTCAGGTCTACGACGACGCGGCGAAATCGATCTGGTGCAAACTACTGCTCCGATGTCCCCCGGTTCCTCGGGTGGAGGCCTATTTGATAGGGCAGGCAACTTGATCGGGATCACCACGTTTTTGCTTCGAGATAGTCAAAACCTTAACTTTGCTATCGCCGCTGACACGTTCTGGAAATAGAGTTTTCAGAGCGCGCCGGCTTGACTCAGACCGAGATGGTCCCGGTGCCTCGGGAGCCCATTCGAAGTTGACATACGATGTGAATCCGGCCGCTGTGGAAGCGGCGCGGATGCGGTAGGTCAAGCTCGTGGACATGACCTCATCGCGTCGCCAGGAGCAATCTCTCCTCGAAGACCGCGGGCGAAGGCGTCGCCATGCGAGCAAACAGAAGACTGTGAAACTTGCCCATTGCCGTTCCGCTCCTCCCGGCGGGCCGCGCCTGAAGGGATCATCGAGAGCTACCACTACCGGGACGAGTGCAACGAGGTCGCGGAGGCGCAGCTCGGGGTGGGTGGCGGAGAGCGGTGAGGGTCGCATGACCCTAATTGGGGTTTGCACGGTTCAAAAGCGTGGCTTCGCCCATCGCCCGGAGACGTAGCTTGGCGATTGCGGCCAACCCCCTCCGTTCCACACGAAATCAAACAGCGGACGGAGAACGACATCAGAGGCTGCATGGAGGTCCGATACAATGACCTCTTGAGACATCACGACATCCCGATCGAACGCCCCGTAGTCGGTGCCAAAACCGTAGGGGTTGTAGAGCACCTTCCAGTCCTTTACGCCGGTCAACGTCAGGCCGACGAATATTGGTGGCGCCACACCAACCTGCGACCAAAACTCTTGCAACTTCGCGAAGCGGCCGATGACAGCCTCTTCCATGCCCCACGGATAGAAGCCGCCGTTGCGTTCATCTTTCACGATGGCTCGGCCACTTACGATTTCAAGGGCACCATCACGAAACCATTGGGTGTAGCACTGCCTCGGCCGGTCGTCGCTCAGCGTGTGTACGACGAAGCCATCAAGGTTGAATCGCCATGTAGCCGGTGACGCGGCGATTGGCTGAAGCGCAAATGCGACCTGTGTTTCATTTTCACGGACCATTTCCGTGAAGCGCGTCCAGACATCACCCGAGAAACCGATTGGAAACGCATGAAGAATCAGCTTCGGCCCGTCGCCGAGTGGCGCGGGCGCCTCGAGGGCGAGAATGCGGCTGATACGCTCCGTGCGCAGTAGCCTCAGTCGTTCTTGTGCCGTCGCCGCGGCGACAAATCCAGCACGAATCTCCTCGACGTCGAGCTGATACTTGCCGCCCGATGCCCGAGAAAAGAATCGACTGTAGTTTCTGAACGTGACCATGTGAAGCCCAGCCCAGCTCCTCGGGACTCGGATCAGAAGGCATGGTCTTTCAAGGCCCCTGTCAATCGCGTGGAATTCGACAGCCGGCATTCTCGGCGCGATGCCGTCGCGGATCAGGCTCTCAAGGCGAAGGCGCTCGGCATCGAGATTGAGGAGATCAATCCCGATAATCGCGTCGATTTCTCCAGTGGGCACACTGGCCACATCACGTCGTTCCCGAACTCCGAAAATCAAGTCTCCACCAGCAGCGTTCGCGAAGGAGCTGATATCGGCGAGAAACTCGCGTTTGTCGTCCGGCGAGTCTCCGGGAAGCACTTCCTTGTACTCAAGTTGGCGGCCCTCGCGAACTCCATTGGTCTGAAGCATGTCCAGACGCGCAGCGTCGACGCGGGAAAGGGGGAGATCGAAGGTCATTGGCCCGAGATCATGCGCGGGCAGTGGGGCGGGGCGTCGTCAACGGACCTCGCCCGGATGGGGGCGGAAGGGAACAGCGATCCCTTCAACCACCGGCGGGAGGAGGGCCGCCCAGAAGAACCAGATAGGACTGGGCTCGAACCACCGGGCCACCGCTCTGAATTTCTCCATGAGCCACCACCTCCAGTTGGGGTCTTGCATGATCGAGTCTACGACTTCGTAGACGTGAAGAAGCAGAAGCAGCCACTGCCCACAGCCCCCATCGGGACGAGGTGAGCCAGTATACCAAGCGGGACTAATTTGGGTAAGAATATATCTGGCTAACCAAGAGCCCCCAGGAGAGGATAGCCCTGATGGAGAGGGCGACGAGGGCGATGACGACGGGGGATCGTCATGAATCCGGGGCGGCTCCCCCACCAAAGCCACGATGAGTACTGGTGGCAGGCGCACCGACTACCCAGGCTCCTGCTGCCCAAGGGGGGCCTCATGATTGTTCTCGAAGCGTTCTTCGATGAGAGCGAACGCGATAATGGGACATTCTGTGTCGCGGGCTATATTTTCTCTTCTCTCCAGGTCGAGAGATTCAGCAAGGCGTGGCACAAAGTGATGGGGCCGTATTGGCCTTTTCATATGACGGAGTTCGACAGGCACAGGGATAAGACTGATCGGCCCACGAAGTTCGAGAGCCTCACGGACAAAGAGCACGATGCTCTTCTCAAGAGAGCGGTCCAGATCATCAATCAGCGCATCATGCTGTCCATCTCCGTAGCCTGCAATACGAACGATGTTCGCCGATTGTCGCCGATCGTTCGCGGCCTGGAGATGGTTGGGAGCCCGCTAGAGCAGGCGTATTCTCTTTGCTGCTATCAGTGCATGATGCTGATGAGTGGTTGGCTTCGGAAGAGGGGGCTGCCTGATCGGGTCGCCTACCTCTTCGAGTCCGGTAATAGATTCCAGAGGCAGGCCGACTATCTTATGGAGTTGGCTACCTATCACCCCGTCCTGAAAGAGATGTGCCGCTACCAGTCTCACGGTTTTGCCCCCAAGACCAGCTCGGCGCCGCTACAAGCGGCGGATCTCTTCGCGTGGGAACTGACGAAGTTCCTAGATGAGACGGTCATCAGGAAAATTAGTCAGCCACGAGAATCACTCATATCTTTGGTGAGGCCGCATCCTGAGCGATACGAGGGCAGGGTCCTTCACGCGTCCGGGCTCGAGAGATATTTCAAGAAACTCTCCGTGACTTTCGCAGGCGGACGCACGTGATTACTTGGCGCGTCTTCGCTTGGCCGCGCGTTGTTTCCTCCACGCCGTGTCCCTCTTTTCCAGCTCCTTTTTGGACACCGAGAGAATACGTTTCGTCGCCTCAACAAACCGCTCATACGGTGTCGGTGATCTTGCGGGCTCAGGTTCGCCCATTGCGCCGTTTCCCCCTTCCCTGCCGGACCTGCCGGACGCTACTGTCATGTCGTACCGAGGGCGCCGGTAAGCTCCTTGTAGGTCACTCGCCGTCCTACAATCGTGCGCAGCACCTTGACGAAGCGCCCGCCGTCGCCGTCAGGGTCGCGCCGTTGATTGAATCGAAACGCCTGCTCGTCGAGGTAGCGGAACAGGTGGAACGGCTCGACGGACACGTAGGTCCCCTTGATGCCACGCTTCAGCAGGGACCAGAAGTTTTCCAGGCCGTTCGTGTGGACTTTGCCGCGCACGTAGGACTCCGCATGGTCGATGACTTCATGCTCGAATTCGCTCAGTCCCTCGTAGGACGCGAGCGCGTCGGTGTAGAGATTCGCGCCGGGTTCGACATGCTGCCGCACTTCGGCAGTGAGCGTCTTCTTCTTCCGGTTGGTAATCGGCTTCACGCGCACCCGGCTGTGTCCGTCCGGCCCGTGGCGCTCCAACAGGCCCATGACCGCGCTCTTGTCCATGCCGCCCGTGCCGTGGATCTTCGCCGCGCGCTTGTCCTTGTGCATGAAACGCGCTTTGCCGCCGATGAAGGTTTCGTCTACCTCAACCTCGCCGGCCATCTTGTCGAGGCTCCCGCGCTGCATGGCGAGCCGGACACGATGCATCATGAACCACGCGCTCTTCTGCGTGACGCCGAGGGCGCGGCCGACTTCGTAGGACGAAATCCCGTTCTTGTCGTTCACGATCATCCAGACGGCGGGGAGCCACTTCTCCAGCGGGATCGGCGAGTCTTCAAAGATCGTCCCGACCTTGATGGAGAACTGGGGCCGGGGATGCTTGCCGTAGCACTTCCAGCGGCGGTAGTCCGCGAGGAACTTGACCGACTGGCTGCCGCACGTCGGGCACGTCACGTTGCCGTCCGGCCAGCGGAGACCGGCGAGGAAGCTCAGGCATACGTCGGGGTCAGCGAAGAAACGGACGGCATCGACCAGGGTCTCGGGAGCGGCCACCGTGTTGTCCATGTCCCTAAGGTAGCAGAACAACCACGGTTACGCAAGTATATTCTTACCCTAATTTGGGACGGCAAGCGGGGTGGCGGTGGCGGTCCGTGAAACCCCTTGCCTCGGGGGTTTCAACGGACCGCCACCCCACCCCGCGTTCGACGCGCGGCGTTTCCGACTGCGCCTCGGACACATCGCCACGGGCCAGGACCTCACGCTTGACGACGTCGTCTCGGTCGCCCTCGCGGCGGCCGATCTGTCGGGGACTCGATCAGCAGAATCCCCAGAAGATGTGGCCGAATGCGAAGATCCAGCCGAGGACCGCAGTGCGGACGAACAAGGGGAGATGGCCGCCCGTGAGTGAGGCCATGAACAGGAATCCGCAGAGGATGCCAGCGAATGTATAGACGGGATGATAGTTCTCCGCCAACGTGCGGAGCGCGCTCGAAATGGTCGTCGTTCCCGTGAGCACGGCCGTGGCCTCGTAGATGATGCTCAGCGCCGTCACCGTCGTGACCATCCATACGACGAAGAGCCAGAGCGGCGAGTTCGTCAACGTGGACGGATCAGCTGGGCGAAGGCCAGGAAGATGGAACCGAGAATCACCAGCACCCTGACGGCCATCGGGACCGTGGCGGCGGCTTGCCGAATGGATTCCTCGATCTCCAGCAGCCGGCGCTCCACCTCCCGGATCACTCGCATGGCGAGATTCGCGCGGTTCGTTCGCGACATCAGTCAAGCCTCCAGAATGGATTGCTCGATCTGATCGTTGATCGGGCTGCTGTCCGAGTCAAGAGTGGACAAACCGATACAGTCGAGCGCGACGGCAAGGCTTGCTCGGCCGGAGTTCTTACAGCTTCGAGCGGACGTCGGTGGTGAAGCGGTCGAGGAGCGCGGTCATGTCGTCGAGGGCGGTGACGCGGGTTTCGACGATGACGTGGGTGACGCCGATGTCGCGGAGGGTCTTCAGCTCGTCGATGACTTCCTGGGCGGGGCGGCGGGCGGAGATGCCCATGCGGACGCTGAGCGTGATCTCGGCGGGGTCGCGGCCGGTCTTCGCGCACGCGGCTTTCAGATCGGCGAGGCCCTTGCGCATCACGTCGGGGGACGCGAAGGCGGCGTGCCAGCCATCGCCGAGCTCGGCCACTCGGCGCAGCGCGCGTGGTGAATGGCCGCCGATCCAGATCGGGATGTTGCCGCGAGCGGGCTTGGGGGCGAGGCCGACTTCCGGGAAGCTGAAGAAGCGGCCCTGGAAGCTGGCGCGCTCGTCGCGCCAGCAGGTGCGCATGATTCGGATCGCCTCGTCCGTCCACGCGCCACGCTGATCGTACGGGGCGCCGAGCAGCTCGATCTCCTCGCGCATCCAGCCGACGCCGGCGCCGAGGATCACGCGGCCGGGCGCCAGATGATCGAGAGTGGCCAGGATCTTGGCCGCGAGCACGGGATGGCGGTGGGGGAGCACGAGCACGGTCGTGCCGAGCCGTACGCGCTCGGTCACGCCGGCGACGAGCGCGAGGGCGGTGAGCGGCTCCAGGAAGTTTGCGGTGGGCGGGAGCGGGAAGTCGCCGGTCGCGTTGTAGGGATAGCGCGAGCGGATCTCGAACGGGATCGCGATGTGGTCGCTGGCCCAGACCGAGTCGAAGCCGAGCGACTCGACGTGGCGCGCGGCGGCGATCAGGGTCTCGCGCGTGGCCGCGGGGCCCCAGATGGGCAGGTGATAGCCGAACTCGATCCCCGCGCTCATGGCTCGTAGACCAACCGATCGCGCAGCCCGCCTTCGCCCAGCATCTGCCCGAGGCGCGCGCGCTGGATCTTGCCGCTCGACGTCTTCGGGATCGTGCCGCCGCGCACGAGGTGCACGCGGGCCGGGCGATGCCCGCGCTCGTCGTGGACGCGCTTGACGATGTCGGTGATCAGGCGACGGTACGTCTCCGGCGCCGCGCTCTCGTCGCGGACCTCGGCGATCACGTGCAGGCGCTGGGTGCCGGTGCGCTCGCTGTCGATGCCGACGGCCGCCGAATAGCGAACGCCGGCCACGTGGTCGACGATCTCCTCGATGTCGTGCGGCACCACGTTCTCTCCGCCGAGGATCATGAGGTCCTTGAGACGGCCGGTCACGTAGAGGCAGCCCTCGTCGTCGAGGAAGCCGAGGTCGCCCGTGCGCAGCCATCCGTCGGCCGACAGCACGCGCGCGGTCGCCTCGGGGTTGTCGTAGTACCCGCGCATGACGCCCGGGCTCTTCACGCAGATCTCGCCGATCTCCATGGCCGGGAGCGGAACGTCGAGCGCCGCGGCGTCGTCTTCGCTCGGCGGCAGGATGCGAAGAGATACACCGCGGCACGGCCAGCCCACGCCGACGAAGCGTCCCGACGGGTCGGTCCGGAGCGGTTTGCCGAGGGGCCAAATCGCCACCGCGAGGGTGGCCTCGGCCAGGCCGTAGCAGGGCGCGATCACGTTCTCGAGCCCGAAGTGCCCCTCGAACGCCGCGATCGTGGACATGCGCACGGGCTCGGCTCCAGAGAGCGCGGCCCGCAGGCTCGAGAGGTCGAGGCCCGAGGTGTCGCGGACGTTGCGGACGCAGTTGCGATAGCCGAAGTCGGGCGAGACCGTGAACGTGGCGCGGATCTCGGTGATCAGCTCGAGCCACTGACGCGGGTTGCGCAGATCGGGCGGCAGGAGCCAGAGCGGGGTGCCGGTGAGCGGCGGCGTGAAGGCGCAGCCGATGAGGCCCATGTCGTGATAGAGCGGCAGCCACGAGACCACGCGCTCGCTGCCGTCCAGTCCCGCCGCCTCGGCCATGAAGCGAATCGTCTGAACGACGTTGCTGTGCGTGAGCATGACCCCGCGTGGATCGGCGGTGCTGCCCGAGGTGTACTGGAGGAACGCGAGATCGTCGGGGCCGGCGGGCTCCACGCGCGGGAGCGAGGCGGCCACGTCGAGGTCGACGGGCTCCAGGATCGAGCGAACGCCCGGAGCCTTGGCGACGCTCGCCTCTACGCCGGCGCGGAACCACCCGATGGTGGCCACGGCGATCGAGCCGGAGTTGTTGAAGACGTTCGCGGTCGCGTCCACGCCGAGCGTCGGATAGAGCGGCACGGGAATCGCGCCGAGGCGCAGGGCGCCGAAGAAGGTGTAGAAGAACTCGGCGCACGTGGGATAGATCAGCGCGACGCGGTCACCCGCCCGGACCCCGGCCTGAGCGAGTCCTCCCGCGTAGCGTTCGCTCTGCGCCCA
>DATHGT010000175.1:0-8040 GCA_035317605.1 Candidatus Acidiferrum sp.
ACGAGTGAAGAAAATGGGGGGGGCGAGACGAGTGAAGAAAATGGGGGGTGCGAGACGCCCCCCCCCAAACCCCCCTGGTTCGCGTACGCGATCGAGCTGGGGGCTCGATCGCACCCGCAGACGAGGCGCCCAAATGCTCAGTGACTACGCTAGAGGCTTCAGCAGCTCGTCGGGCGTGACCGGCGAGGAAACGACTTGAAATCCGGCGAGTTCGAGGGCCACACGAGCTTCGATCGGGGACTGGGTTGGAATGGTGACGGCCACGCGCACGCCGGGGGCCGCGCGATCGAAGATCGCGGCTTGGTCGTGAGCACCGAGCCGCAACCGGCTCAGGTCCGCCACGATCAGCGAGACCGGCGTGGTGGCGAGCACGCGGACGCCCTCGCAGACATTCTCGGCAATGACGACACCGATACCGCGCTCCAGGCACTGAAGCCCGAGCCGCTCCGCCGTCGTGTGATCCTGACCGATGAGCAGTATTCGAATCATCCTCTTCTCGTTCTCCTTGATCGCCACGATTTCCGCACGGTGGGCGCGATTCGAACCGAGCAACCCCGATGCCAGGCCCGACCCGACGAAACACGAGCGATTTCCGATCCAGGTGGTCGAGGCGTCGGGCGCAACGCCCGAGTCTATCGATATTCCTCGGGCGGGATGCGGTACGTGAGGATCTTGCGATAGAGCGTCTTCGGGTCGATCTCGAGCAGCGCGGCGGCCTTGCCGCGATGTCCGCCGACCTGCCGCAGGGTCGCGACGATGTGCTGCCGCTCCATGCCCTCGAGGCTCCCGGTCGCCGCCATCGCCGACACCGCCGGCGCACCGCTGGCCACCTCGCCCGGCAAATCCTCGGGCTGGATCTCGTCGCTCTTGCCGAGGATCACCGCGCGCTCGATCGCGTGCTGCAGCTCGCGCACGTTGCCGGGCCAGCTGTGGGCCTCGAGCGCGGCCAGCGCCGCCTCGCCCAGCCGCCTCACCCCGTACGTCGTGTTGCCCTCGACGAAGTGCCGGGCAAGGAGCGCGATGTCCTCGCGACGCTCGCGCAGCGGCGGCAGCTGGATGGCGATGGTGTTGATCCGGTAGTAGAGGTCCTGACGGAACTCGCCCTGGCGCATGGCCTCGGCCAGATCCCGGTTCGTCGCGGCCACGACGCGCACGTCGACGCGGCGCGGGCGCGTGCCCCCCACCCGGAAGAACGTCCCGCTCTCGAGCGCGCGCAGCAGCTTGACCTGGCTGTCCGGCTCCATCTCACCGATCTCGTCGAGCAGCAGCGTGCCGCCGTCGGCCAGCTCCACGAGTCCGGGCTTGGCCCCCACCGCGCCCGTGAACGCGCCCTTCTCGTGGCCGAACAGCTCCGACTCCAGCACCTCGCGGGGCAGCGCGCCGCAGTGGATGGGCACGAACGGCCGCTCGGCCCGCGGCGAGTGCTCGTGGATCGCCCGCGCCACCAGCTCCTTGCCGGTGCCGCTCTCGCCGAGGACGAGCACGGACGAATCGGTCGGGGCCACCCGCTCGATGATCCTGAGGATCTCCTGCATCCGCGGACTGCGCGTGAGGATGCCGCCGAACGGCGCGGCCCCCGGCGCGTGGGCCCGCAGGGCCACGTTGTCGCGGAGCAGCTGCGCCTTCTCGGCCGCCTTGCGGATGAGGATGTCCAGCTCTTCGAGCTTCGCTGGTTTCGTCAGGTAGTCGTAGGCGCCGAGCTTCATGGCCTCCACCGCGGGGCCGACTTCCTGAAAGCCGGTCATCACGATCACCTGCGGCGACTCCGGTGCGCCCGCCAGCTCGCGGAGCACGTCGAGGCCCTCGCGCCGCGGCATCTTCATGTCGAGGACGACCACGTCGTAGCCGCCCGCGCCCAGCCGCTCGAGCGCGGCCTCGCCGTCGGCCACGCCGTCGACCTCGTGCCCCTTGCGGCCGAGCTCGCGCACCAGCACGTCGCGCAGGTTCTTCTCGTCGTCGGCCACCAGCACCCGGATGCCGCGCGTCATGCCGGAAGCACCACCCGGAACGTGCTGCCCTTGCCCGGCCACGACGCCACCTGAATGCGCCCACCGTGATCGGTGACGATGCCCTGGGCGATGGCGAGGCCGAGCCCCGTGCCCTGCCCCGGCGGCTTGGTGGTGAAGAACGGATCGAAGATCCGGGCCAGCGTCTCGTCGACCATTCCCGGCCCTTCGTCCTCGAACTCGATCTCGATCTCGTCGCGGGTCTGTCGGGACCGCACGGTCAGGGTGCCGTCGGGGTCCATGGCCTCCAGCGCGTTGGCCGCGATGCCGAGGAAGACCTGCCGCATCTGTCCCTCGTTGACGATCACCGGCGGCAGCGCGGGGTCCAGCTCGGTCACGATGGGACGGTCGGTGAATCGCGACTGCCGGGAGAGCAGCTCGAGCGTCTTGACCACCAGCGCGTTGAGGTCGGTCGGCGCGCGGCGCCCCCCGGGCTCGCGGACGAACTGGAGCAGGCTGCCCGTGATCTCCTTGCAGCGATACGCCTCCTCCTCGA
Organism: Candidatus Acidiferrum sp.; assembly: GCA_035317605.1. GTDB lineage: Bacteria > Methylomirabilota > Methylomirabilia > Rokubacteriales > CSP1-6 > DATHGT01. The sequence continues at coordinate 2,503 of DATHGT010000175.1, forward strand.
TGAGACCGAGGTAGTGGCGGAAGTCCTCGATCGCCTCGGCAGGCGTGCCCTCGCGGGTGCGCGCGAGCAGCGACTCCGCGCATCCGGCGATGGTGGCCAGCGGATTGTTCAGCTCGTGGGCGACGCCGGCGGCCAGCCGGCCGGCCGTGGTGAGCCGCTCGGTCAGCAGCATCTGTTGCTCGAGCCGCTTGGCGCGGGTGATGTCCTCCACGAGCAGCACGACGTGCTGGACGGCCTCGCCCGCCGATTCCACGGGCGCCGCGGTGAGCCGCAGGGTCTTGGTCTCGGCCGCGATGATCAACGTCGTCTCGAGCGTCCGCACCCCGCGCGACGCGAAGACCTCGCCGAGGAACTGCCTCACCGTCTCCGCCCGCTCCTCGGTCACCAGCGCGGAGAAGCAGGAGCCGGCGGCGCTCTCGCACCCCAGCACCCGGGTGCCTTCACGGTTGGCCCGGATCACCGTCAGCGACGGGTCGAGGACGAACACGCCGAGCGGGAGCGTCTCCAGCACGACCTCCACGAAGCGCTTCTGCTCGTCCAGCTCGCGCGTCCGCTCGGCGACCCTCGCTTCGAGCTGCGCGTACAGCCGCGCGTGCTCGAGCGCGATGGCGGCCTGGTCGGACAGCGCGACCAGCAGCGCCTGCTCTCCGTCCGAGAACCGGTGGACGTCGCGCCGAAAGACGCTGAGCGCGCCGACGGCCCGTGACCCCACTACCAGGGGCACCGAGAGCATGGAACGAAAGCCGCTCGCCCGCCGCAGGTGGGCATAGCGTCCCTGGTCGTCGTCGAAGAGGTCCGCGCGCTGGATGGGTCGCCGCTCGGCCACCGCGCGGCCGGCGACGCCCTCTCCCATCCGCAGGCGAATCTGCGTGAGCATCTCGGGGGGCAAATCGAGGCTCGCCGCCGACACCAGCTCGCCCGTGGCCGCATCGACGGTCATGAGCCCGCAGGACTCGACGCCGAGCACCGTCCGCGCTTCTTCGAGAATCACGCGAATCGTGCGGTCGACGTCGAGGCTCGCGGTGACGGCCCGTCCCGCCTCCACGAGCGCGCGGGTCTCTCGCGCCCGCCGCTCGCTCTCGGCGAAGAGCTGGGCGTTGTGGATGGCGATGCCGGCCTGATCGGCGAAGGCCTCGAGCAGCTCCTGGTGGTGCGCGGTGAACACGGAAGGCTGGGTGGAAAACGCCGAGAGCACGCCGATCAGGGTGTCACCGACCTTGAGCGGCACGCACAGCATCGAGCGGATGCCTTCCTGCTCGTCGACGTCCCGCCGCGCCGAACGGGGATCGAGGCGGATGTCGTCGACGCGAATGGGCAGGCCACTCTCCGCGCACCGCCCGATGAGTCCCTCGCCGAGCGGCATCGAGAGCGCGCCCCAGGCGTCGGTCCGAAAGCCGTGGGCGGCCGCGTGCACGAGGTGGCGGCGCTCCTCGTCGAGCAGGCCGATGCCGCACCCGGTGCTCCCGATCAGCGCGGTCACCGAGCGACTGATCGCTTCGAGCACGGCGCCGAGCTCCAGGCGCGCGGTGATCATCCGGCTCGTGCTGTAGAGCGCCGCCAGCTCCTCCGTGTGACGGCGGCCGGCGTCGTAGAGCGCCCACACGCGCTCGATCGCCGTCCCCAGCTCGCGCGGGAAGGCCCGCGGCAGCACCACCCGCCGCCGCCACGACGAAGGCCCCATCAACGCGAGCGCTCCCACGGGCGAGCGCGGTGGTCCGAGCGGTGTCTCCAGGAGCACGGTGCCGCGCCCGGCGCCGTCGCCGTTCAGGGCACGCACCCGCAGGCTTCGCGGCGGCGCCGCCGTGGCGCGGGCGAGCCAGTCGGCGAGCCGGCGGGGCGCGCCCACGCTGACGCCGAGCGGCTGCTGGCGGGGCGGACGGAAGACGAGCGCGCCCGCCGTGGCCCCGGTCAGCTTCACCACCCGCCGCAGCGTGCGGGCGAGCGTGGCGTCGATCGACGCGGTGGGGTCGAGCGGCGTGAGCAGATCCGGAAAAACACTGCCGATCTTCATAGGTTTCGTATGAGTGTACCGGGCAGCGAGCCGGTGTGCTCGCCGTCGCGGATGACGAAGCGGCCGTTGACCAGCACGTGCTCGATGCCGAGGGGATAGCGATGCGGCTGCTCATAGGTGGCGACGTCGGCCACCGTGCGCGGATCGAGCACCACGAGGTCGGCCTTGGCGCCCTCCCGGATCACCCCGCGATCCCGCAAGCCCACCCGGCGGGCGGGCAGGCCGGTCATCTTGTGCACGGCCTGGGGCAGCGAGAGCAGCCGCTGGTCGCGCGCGTAGAGACCGAGCACGCGGGGAAACGTCCCGTAACTCCGGGGATGAGGTCGGCCCGCGCCCAGCTCGCCGTAGGGGGCGAGGGCCGAGCCGTCCGAGCCGATCATCACGCGCGGATGGACGAGCGCGTGCCGGAGGTCGCGCTCGTCCAGCTGGAACATCACCACGTGGGCCTGACCGTCGTCCCCGGCCAGCAGATCGGCGGCGACGTCGAACGGATCCTGGCCCCACGCCGCCGACAGTTCCGCCAGGCTTCGGCCCTCGGCGTCGGGCCGCCGCGGACAGGAGGACATCTTCACGTTGTCCCAGCCGACCCGGTCCACGAGGCTCTGGCCGTCGGGCGACGCGGTCACCTCGTCGCGGATGCGCGCCCGCGTCTCGGCGTCGGCCAACCGCGCCTTCATGGCGTCGAGCCCGCCGGCCAGCGTCCAGGCCGGCAGCACCGCGCGCAGCAGGGTGCTGGACGCGGTGTACGGATAGGCGTCGGCCATCACGTCGACGCCCTCGGCGACGGCGGCGTCGAGCAGCGCGAGCGCCCTCGGCACGTTGCCCCAGTTCGGACGCCCGGCGGCCTTGATGTGGCTGAGCTGAACGGCGAGGTCCGCCTCGCGTCCGATCCGGATCGCCTCGGCCACCGCGTCGAGCAGCGTCGCGGCCTCGCCGCGAATGTGGCTGGCGTAGAACCCTCGATGGCGCGCGACGACGCGGGCCAGGGCCACGATCTCCTCGGTGGTCGCGTACGAGCCGGGCGGGTAGATGAGTCCCGTCGAGAGTCCCCACGCGCCCGCCTCCATCGCGGCGGCCAGCAGGTCCTGCATGAGGCGCAGCTCGCGGGCGGTCGGCTCGCGGTCGGCGAAGCCCATGGCCGCGATGCGCAGGGCGCCGTGGCCCACGAGCTGGACGACGTTGAGCGCGGTGCCGCGGGCGTCGAAGGCGTCGAGGTATTCCTCCATCGAGCGCCAGTGGAAGTCCAGGCCCTTCGGGCGGGCCAGCGCGAATCCGCGAAGGTCGTCGAGGTGCTCGGCGGAGACCGGCGCGGGCGAGAAGCCGCAGTTGCCCACCACCTCCGTGGTCACGCCCTGGCGGATCTTGGATTCGGCGCGGCGGTTGGCCCACAACGCCCAGTCCGAATGCGAGTGCATGTCGATGAATCCGGGGGTGACGACCTTGCCAGACGCGTTGAGGGTGCGCCCGGCCGGCTCGCGGCTCAGGTCGCCGATGGCGACGATGGTGTCGTCGACGATGCCCACGTCGGTCCGTCCGCCCACGGTGCCGGTCCCGTCGACGACGGTGCCGCCCGCGATCTTGACGTCCAGCATGGCGGCGGCCTGTACTAGAGAGACGGCGCGGACGAGAACCGCAGCACGCCCTCGCACCACGCGGCCACGCCGAGCAGCGCGGCCTCGCGGCCGGCGGCGGCGACGAGCTGCACGGCGAAGGGCAGTCCCGACGGGGCGACCCCGCTCGGCAGCGTGATCGCGGGCACCCCCGCCGAGCTCCACGGCGCGCAGAACCAGGCGTCGCCGGTGGACGCCAGGCCGGCGGGGGCGGGCCCCGGCGCGGTGGGGGTCAGCAGCGCGTCGTGACGCTCGAGGAGCGGCATCACGGCGTTCCGGAACGACAGGCGCGCGCGGTTGGCGTGGACGTATTCCACGGCCGGGCGCGCGAGCCCCGCCTCGATGGCCTGACGAATGCCCGGGCCGAACTCGCCGGCGTGGACGGCGAACTCGGCCGCGTGATACGCCGCCGCCTCCACCTGCAAGACAGTGAGGCCGACTTCGTGAACCCTGGCGAACGACGGGGGCAACGCCACCTCGACGATCCGCGCGCCCGCGCGCATGAACGCCTGCGCGGTGGCGCGGAGATGCGCGGCGGTCTCCGGCTCGGCGCGCTCGAGGAGCTCGGGCGCCACCGCGATCGTGGGCGCGCTCGCGGGTGGGGCAGACAACTCCTGGCCGGCCAGCACACCGAGGGCGAGGGCCGCATCCTCCACGGACCGGGTGAGCACGCCCACGTGATCGAGCGACCACGCCAGCGGGATCACGTCCTCGGCCGGCGTGAACCCGTGCGTCGCCTTGAACCCCACCACACCACAATAGGCGGCAGGCCGGAGGACCGAGCCGACGGTCTGCGTGCCGAGGGCCACCGGCACCATGCGGGCGGCCACCGCGGCGCCGGAGCCGGCGGACGAGCCGCCCGGCGTGTGCTCGACGTTCCACGGGTTGCGCGTGGGCGCGGGATCGCGATACGCGAATTCGGTCGTGTGGGTCTTGCCGAGGATGACGGCGCCGGCCTCGCGCAGCCGGGTGACGATGGGCGCGTCGTTCGCGGGCCGCGTGTGCGCCCACGCCTTGGCCCCGCCCGTGGTCGGCATCCCGGCCACGTGGATGATGTCCTTGATGCCGACGGGCACGCCGTGCAACGGGCCGCGAACGCGACCGCGCGCGGCCTCGGCTTCACGCTCGCGGGCCGCCGCCCGCGCCCCCGCCTCGTCCACGTGCGCCCACGCGCGAAGGCTCGCGTCGAGCGCGCGGATGCGCTCGAGGCATGCGTCCACCAGGTCCAGGGGCGAGAGCTTGCGTTCCCGAATCCGCGCGGCCGCCTCGCGCGCGCCCAGCGCGATCATCTCGCGGCCCCCCGAGGGTCCAGATCGCGGAGCCCGCGGAGCACCCGGCTGACCACTTCGTCGATCCCGAGACCGGTCGTGTCGAGGGTGAGATGGGCCTGCCGGTAGAACGCGGTCCGCTGCCGGTAGAGCGCCTCGATCTCGGCGAGCGATCGGCCCTGCAGCATCGGCCGATCGCCGGTGCGGCTGGCTCGTTCGTGCAGCTCACGGAAGTCGCCGTCGAGCCAGACCACGGTGCCGAGTGATTTCAACAGCTCCATCCGTTCCTCACGACAGGGCAAGCCGCCTCCGGTCGCGATCACGTTGCCCCGCTTCATGCGGAGATCCTCCAGGGCCTCGCCCTCGAGCTGCCGGAACCGCTCCTCGCCGTCCTGGCGAAAGATGTCGGGGATGGAGCGCCCGTCGCGCGCCACGATCATGTCGTCGGTCTCCACGAAGCAGCGGCCCGAGCGGCGGGCGAGCACGCGGCCGCACATCGACTTGCCGGCGCCCATGAACCCGATCAACACGATATTGACGGGCTTAGTCATCAGGCTCGATCCAGACCCGGCGCACGATCTCCCAGATCGCGGCGAGCAACGGTACCGAGACCAGGGCGCCGATGAGTCCGGCCAGATGAGCGCCCGCG
>DATHGT010000176.1:0-7104 GCA_035317605.1 Candidatus Acidiferrum sp.
TGAAAGATCGGCCCTAGCCAGGCGACGCGGCCCGTGGCTTTCACCGGCAGCCACCGCCGTTCCGCGCGGCGCATTTCCCGGTTGATCGCGTCGAGCTGGGGATCGAGGTAGTCCTCGACGAGGACGACCGTGATGTCCGCGCCGCCGGTGGCCACCGACACGGAGAAACCCGCGTCTCTGAGCACGGCGACGAGGTGATCCGCGGCGACGCCGTCGGCCCCCGGCGCCTGTCCCAGCGCGCGCACGGTCACGCGAGTCCCTCGCAGGCGCTGCTCGGCGCGGGCCGGATCGACGCCCAGCTCGGTCCAGAACGCGGCGCGCGACACCGGCACGCCGGGCGCGACGGGCGCGGCGTACTGCTTGTCGAGCAGCGTCGCCAGCGCCAGCTCGACGCGATTGAGCGGCGCGTTGGTGGTGGCACGCAGCGCCGCCACCACGTCGTCGCGGGTGCGCGAGCCGTCGAGGTAGGGCGCGATCAGCACGTAGAGCTTGCCGGTCAACAGCACGCTGCGGTCCTCGGAGAGCAGGAGCAGACGCCGCTCGTCGAGCGTCCGCACCTCGAAGTGCGGAGCGAAGGCAATCTTCGGAGACTCGCTCGCGTCGGACATCCCACCTCTCCCGCCGCGCAGGCTATCATGACGGCCATGAAACGCATCCCGGTCTGCCTGATGCTGTTCCTCCTCGCCGCCTCGCTGGTCTCGCCCGCCCGCGCCCAGACGCTGCGCGATCTGGTCGCCGACGGCAACGGCGGCAGCACCGATCAGGTGCTCACCTACGGCATGGGCTATCACCAGCATCGCTACAGCCCGCTCACGCAGATCGACAAGCGGACGGTCAAGCGCCTGGTGCCGGTCTGGAACGTGTCGCTGGGAAGCAACTACGGCGAGCAAGGGCAGCCCCTCGTCTACGACGGCGTCATGTACGTGACCAACGCCGAGTACACGGTGGCCATCGACCTCGACACCGGCCGGCAGCGCTGGCGCACCCCGGTCGACTGGGACCCGGCCACGCCGCGCGTGGTGTGCTGCGGCGTCTCCAACAAGGGCCCCGCCCTCTACAACGGCAAGGTATTCCGCGGCACCCTCGACGCGCACGTGGTCGCCTACGATCAGAAGAGCGGCAAGCAGGTGTGGAAGGAAAAGGTCCAGGAGTGGAAGAACGGCTACTCCATGACCGGCGCGCCGCAGGTCGCCAACGGCGTGCTGATCACCGGCATCTCCGGGGCCGAGTTCGGCACCCGCGGCTTCCTGGACGGCTGGGACCCCGACACCGGCAAGCACCTCTGGCGCACGTTCACGATTCCCGGGCCGGGCGAGAAGGGCCACGACACGTGGCCGCCGGGAGACGCCTACCTGCGCGGCGGCGGCTCGACGTGGATCACCGGCTCGTACGATCCCGATCTCGACCTCGCGTACTGGGGCACCGGCAACGGCGGTCCGTGGAATCCCACGCTGCGCCCGGGTGACAATCTCTACACGGCCTCGGTGCTGGCGATCCGCCCCAAGACGGGCGAGATCGTCTGGCACTTCCAGTTCTTCCCCAACGAAGCGTACGACCTCGACGCCAACTGGGAGATGATCCTGGCCGCCCTCGACGTCGAGGGCGCCAAGCGCAAGGTCGCGATGCAGCTCACGCGCGGCGGCTTTCTCTACGTGCTGGACCGCGCCACCGGCAAGCTGCTCTCGGCCAAGCCGTTCGAGAAGGTGAACTGGGCGACCCACGTCGACATGGCCACGGGCCGGCCCGTCGAGTCCGAGGTGACCAAGCGCTATCGTGCCGGCGAGCAGATCGAGCTGTGGCCGAGCCAGTGGGGCGCCAAGAACTGGCCGCACGCCGCGTTCAATCCCCACACGGGGCTCCTGTACGCGAACACCATGCACGTCTCCCGGCTCGTGCGGCATCGGCCCGCGGAGTACACGGTGGGCCAGCGCTACCAGGGCTTCGAGAACTTGCCGGCGCCGCGGGCGCCGGGTCTGCCCATCGGCCACGTCGACGCCATCGATCCCATGTCGGCGACTCAGAAGTGGCGCCTGCCGATCTTCGACATCCCGCACTACTCGGCGATGCTGGCCACCGCGGGCGGCCTGCTCTTCACCGGCAAGCAGACCGGCGAGTTCATCGCCATCGACATCGACGCCGGCTCGGTGCTGTGGCAGTTCCAGACGGGCTCGGGCATCAACGCCCAGCCCATCACCTACACCCACAAGGGACGACAGTACGTCACCGTGCAGTCGGGCCTGGGCGGGGTGAACGTGGCCCGCATGGGCGAAGCGTTGAAGAACGTGCCGCGAGGCGGCTCAGTGTGGACGTTCGCGCTGCTGCCTGACTGAGGCCGCGTGCAGCTGTCGGCGATGACGACGGCCCGGCTCGCCGGCCTTGCGTGTGCGCTTGTCTGCGCCACGGCACTCGCGGGTGTGCTTGCCCGCGCCCCGGCCGTCGCACGAGCCCAGGATGAGTCGTTCTCTCCAGCGCAAATCCAGAAGGGCGCCCGCATCTACGAGCGCACCTGCGCGCCCTGTCACGGCCCGCGCATGGCCGATCCGCAGGGTGCCGCGAACCTGCGCACGTTCCCGCGCGATCAGAAGTCGCGCTTCGTGGTCATGGTCACGAAGGGCAAGAACAACATGCCGCCGTGGGGCGACATCCTCAAGCCCGACGACATCGACGCGCTCTGGGCGTACGTCGTCGCCGGGGAGCGCTGAAGCGGCCGCCGGTTACGATTCACGAGGCCGATGGAAGACCGCTGCCCGCCGCCCGCCTCCGTCAGCGGTTCTGGCTGACCCCGTGGGAGCGTTGCGGACGACCAACGAAACTCTTGAGCGTCTCGGTGAATCTCCAACCGCCCCGCCGAACACGACGGCTATTCGATCACGCGGTCGGCCCTGCCCAGCAGCGATGGAGGCACCGTGAGCCCGAGTGTCCTGGCTGCCTTGAGGTTGATGACGAGCTCGAACTTCGTCGGCTGCTCGAGGGGAAGATCGCCGGGCTTCGCTCCCTTGAGGATCTTGTCGACGAAGATGGCGCCACGCCCGGACGTGTCACGACGATTGACACCGTACGAGACGAGCCCGCCGGCCTCGACGAACCCATCGTTGTCGTAGATCGCGACCATCCGATGCTTCGCTGCGAGGTCGACGATCGTCCGACGATGCAGGAACGAGAAGGGCGTCGAGATGACGAGTAGCGCCTGATCGCGGCTCTTCGTCATGTCGAGGAACGCGGCGGTGAAGTCGTCCGGTCGGTGCACAGTGACCGTCCGAAACTTCAGGCCGAGGCCCCGAGCCGCGAGCGTCGCCTGTTCACCGGGCAGCGTGCTCGTCGAGCCTGACACGTCCTCCCGGAGGAACGCGAAACGCGAAAGATTGGGCACGAGGGCCTTGAGAAACTCGACCTTCTTGGGGATGAGTTCGTCCTGGCGAATCTGGACCCCAGTGAGGTTGCCTCCGGGTCGCGCGAGGCTCGCGACGACTCCGCTCGCCACGAGGTCGTAGCCGGCCGTCCCGACCACGATGGGAATGGTCTTCGTTTCGTTCTGGAGGATCCGCGCCAACCCCGCGCTCGACGCATACAGCACGTCGGGCCGGAGCCGAACCAGCTCAGCGGCGCCGGCCCGCAGCTGATTGCCCGATTCCCCGAAGCGTCTCTCCACGATGAGGTTCTGGCCTTCGATCCAGCCGTGCTCCTTCAACGCCAGCCAGAACGTGTTGGTCGATCCGAGCCTCGACAGCTCCTCCTGATTCAAGGCGGGACCGAACGTCAAGACGCCGAGCCGCGCCGGCTGGCCAGTACGCTGGGCCTCCGCGACGAGCGGTGCGGCCAGCACGAAGACGGCGAGGGCGACGAGGAGCCGAACCGCCTTCACCCCGCGAGCTCCCGCAGCACCGCGCGGCAGGGCGCGCCGTCCAGCCCGCGGAGGCGGAGGGGGAAGCAGATCAGCTCGTAGCGGCCGGGGGTGACCTCCGAGAGGTCGACGCCTTCGAGGAGGATCACGCCGTGGTCGAGGAAGGCGCGGTGCACCGGGACCTGCTCGTCGGCGTGGGCGACGGACAGATAGTCGAGGCCGACGAGCTGGACGCCGCGCGCCACCAGCGCGCGCGCCGCCTCCACGGAGAACGCGACGAAGCTCGGATCGTAGTCGCGCCGCTTCAGTAACTCCGAGTTGCGGGTCTTGAACAGGACGCGGGTGGCGCCGTCGAGCGGGATCGCGTTGACGTGGGCCTCGGTGATGTGACGGTCGGCGTCGTCGACCTGGTGGACCAGCGCGGGACCGATGAAGCGTTCGAGGGGCAGCGTGTCGATGCCGGCGCCGTCGGGCAGGAAGTGAAACGGCGCGTCCACGTGGGTGCCGGCGTGCACGCTCACGGTGAGGGCGGTCGCGTTGGCGTCGTCACCGCGACTCATTCGCCGGCGCTCGTGAACTTCGAGCGGCGGCGCGACCACCCACCGCACGGTGTCGGTCGAGAGATTCAGCGAGATGTCGTAGACCTTCACGTCACACCTCCGTCACAGAAAGAGCCTGACCACCGCGACGTAGAAGTTGGCCATGGCCTGGAACGCCGGCCCCACGATGTACCGGGTCGCGCCCGACACCACGAGCACGAGCAGGATCATCGGCCCGAACTGCTCGAGCGAATGGAGCAAGGCGGCCGCTCCCGGCGGGAGAAAGTACGGCAGGAAGTGTCCGCCGTCGAGCGGTGGGAGCGGAATCAGGTTGAAGATACCCAGGGCCAGGTTGAACTCGAAGATCCACAGCAACGCTTGCGCGACCGGCGCGCCGACCAGGCCGCTCTGGCGCGCCAGCACGAAGACCACGAGCCCGACGAACGCCACCAGGAAGTTCGACACGGGGCCCGCGGCCGCCACCAGCGCCATGTCGCGCCGGGGGTGCCGCAGGTTGGCGGCGTTCACCGGCACGGGCTTGGCCCATCCGAAGCCGGCGACGACGAAGGCGAGGGCGCCGAAGAGGTCGAGGTGCGGGAACGGGTTCAGGGTGATCCGCCCCAGCGCGCGCGGTGTGGGATCGCCCAGCCGGTCGGCGACGAGAGCGTGGGCGACCTCGTGAATGGTGACCGCGATCAGCAACGCCGGGATCTTGAGCACGAGGTCGGCCAGGAACGCGGCCGGATCGTTCACGCGGAGACCGTCCGGCGGGGCGTGACGAGGCGCACCACGGAAGGCGCCAGGACCGCCGCGAAAATGATGGCGCCGCCCGCGAGCGACGCCGTCGCGGGCCTCTCGCTGAGCACGAGCCACACCCAGAGCGGTCCCAGCACGATCTCCAGCATGCCGATGAGCGAGCTCTCGGCCGCGGGAATCAACCGCGCGCCGGCCATGAAGAGCAGGAAGCCCGCGCCGAACTGCCCGATGCCGAACAACGCGAGGAGGCCCAGGTCGCGCGGCGTGACCGCGAGCGGATCGGCCAGCGGCAGCGCGACCAGAGCGGTGAGCGTGGTGGAGAGCGCCGCCGCCGGAGCCATCCGGATCTCCGGGTGCCGCCGCACGAGCACGGTGGCGACGGCGAAGCTCGCCGACATGACGATCGCGAGCAGGTCGCCGACGACCGTCCCCCGACTGTACGAATCGGACACCATGATCACCGCCCCCGCCAGCGCGACGCCCATGGTCACCCACGTGCGCCGCGCCACGCGCTCGCCGAGGACCAGGAACCCCACCAGCGCGGTCACGTAGGGTCCCGTGGACATGAGGATCAACGTGTTGGCCACCGAGGTGTGCGCGAGCGAGAAGATGAAGCACGTGGAGGCCAGCGCCATGCACGCGGCCACCGCCAGGACCGGGCGTCCCCCGTCGCGCCACTGCGCGAAGATGCTGCGGCGCCCCACGCTCCACAACACCGCACTGAGAAACAACGACGCGAACAGGCTGCGCCACAGGCTGGTCGTCCAGGGGTTCGTGGTGACGAGCCGCGCGATGAGTCCGCCGCTGCTCCAGCACACCGCCGCACATCCCATGAGCAGGGCGCCGCACCGCGCGGCGAGCATCGCCCGCCGCGTCGCGAACGAATCAGAAGCCGTCATCGGCATGGCGCAACGCGCGCACATGCTATCAGGTCGCGGCGGGACCGCGCGGGCTACCGCTCGCTCACGCGGTGAACAGCGCCGGCCAGGTCTCCACTCGGCGGCCCTGCCACGTCGGGCCTTCCCGGACGAATCTCCACTCCGGGTTCTGGACGACGTCGCGCAGAGCTGCGCAGACGGCGTGGAAGGTCGGCACGTCGGCGTCGGCGCACTCGAAGTACGTGACGAAGTCGTAGCTGCCCTCGGGGGCGGGCTCCGTCGGATACTTGTAGGTGCGTCGGAGCAGGCACGGGATCCCGGCCGCCGCCGCCACGGCGTGCCCCGCGCTCGTCATGCGTCCGGCGTCGTCGTAGCGCGACAGGAAGTACGTATGACGCTCCATCCAGTCCTTCGCCCACCACGCGGCCGTCTTGCTCATCGGCACGAGGAAGGCGTTCGGCATGACGGCGCCCGGCTGCTGGACGACGGCGTGCGCGTAGGCGAAGTTGTTCATGGCCGCGCCGGTATACACCCGCGGTCGGACGACTCCGCCGACAATGCGGACGCGGGCCAGCGGGCCGAGCAGGCGCGCCGCTTCGGCGCAGAAGTCGCTCACCGGCTCCGCCTTGGGTGAGGCGACGTGCACGACCGCGTCGGCGTGGAGCACGCCGTCGTCGGTGATGTCGGCGGGCGAGGCCCCGACCCGGCGGACGTAGGCGATCGATGCGGGCGCGGCCGGTCGCGTGAACTCGTTCTCCAGGCCGAGCTTCTCCGCGAGCGCCGGGATGGCGACCGAGGCGAGAGCCCTGGTGTCGGCACCGGCCGACTTCAGACAGACGTACGCACCGTGCCGGATGATTTCTCCCGCGAGGACCGAGTTGTCGAGCATTGGGCTTCCTCCTCATCCGGCAACGTAGCGGGCGATCGACGATGTGTCCAATGCATAGAACGAGGGAGGGTCATCGGCTATGCTGATCGCCGTGGAGATCGACCAGGTCGCGGCGTTCGTCGCGATCGTCCGCGGCGGCGGATTCACGCGCGCGGGCTCGCTCCTGCACCTGTCACAGCCCGCGGTCAGCCGGCGCGTGGA
>DATHGT010000177.1:0-3779 GCA_035317605.1 Candidatus Acidiferrum sp.
CGCGGACATCACGGTCGTCCTCGTCGAGGACTACCTCGATCCCCAGCTCGACGCGATCAACCGGGAAATGCGCCGCGCGGAACGGCGGTGGCTGCCGGTGAAAGCCACGGGCCGCGTCGCCTGGCTAGGGCCGATCTTTCACCCCGCGGACGGGCCGTGCTGGGCGTGTCTGGCCAAGCGCATCGGCGAGCATCGTCCGGCAGAGGCGCACGCGGCCGGCGGCGAGCCGGTTCCCCGCGGCGCACGGGGCGAGCTCTCCGCGGCCCGCGGCATCGCGCTGAACCTGGCCGCGCTCGAGCTGGCGCGAGCGGTCGCGGGTGTCCCCGATGCGGCGCTGGCGGCACCGAACATTCTCACCTTCGACCTCAAGGGGCTCGCCCTCGCACGCCACGTCGTGCATCGCCAGACCGGCTGCGCGGCATGCGGCGCGCTCGTCGAAACGCCGGCCGAGGGCCGACCGCTGCGGCTGGAGTCGCGTCGCAAACACCCCAGCGCCGACGGCGGATCGCGGACGTGCCCACCGGAGGAAGTGCTGGCGCGCCTCGAGCCCCACGTCAGCCCGCTCACCGGTCTGATCGGCGGCCTCGTCGATCACTCACCGGCCGCGGGGTTGCCCGTCTACGGGACGCGCCAGATCCTTCCGTTCACCGTCGGCCCGCGCGAGAACCGTCGCATCGGCCGCGCGGAGAACGCCGCGGGCAAGGGCACGACCGAGATCCAGGCCAAGGTCAGCTGTCTGGCCGAGGCGGTGGAACGGTACAGCACGGGATGGCAGGGCTGGGAGCCGCGGCGCCGCGCCACCCTGGCCGAGCTGGGCTCCGCGGCCATCCATCCCAACGACGTCATGCGGTACAGCGAGCGGCAGTACGCGTCGCGCCAGACGTGGAACCGGGGCAACGACGGATTCAACTGGGTCGCCCAGCCGTTTGCTCCCGAGCGCGCGGTCGACTGGACTCCGATGTGGTCGCTCAGTCACGAGCGCGCCCGCTGGGTGCCCACGCAGCTCTGCTACTACAACTACGGCGGCGAGCCGGACCACGAGTTCTACCGCGCCGACTCCAACGGGTGCGCGTCGGGCAGCGCGCTGGAGGAGGCGATCCTCCAGGGCTTCATGGAGCTGGTCGAGCGCGATTCGTGCGCACTCTGGTGGTACAACCGGGTGCGACGGCCCGCCGTCGATCTCGCGAGCTTCGACGACCCGTTCTTCCGGCGGACCGAAGCGTTCCTGCGCGGCAAGGGCCGCACCCTCTACGCTCTCGATCTCACGTCAGACCTCGGCGTCCCCGTCGTCGTCGCGCTGACCCACGACGCCGCGGGCGGAAAGATCATCTGCGGCCTGGGGGCGCATCTGAACGTGCACGTGGCGGCCTCGCGGGCCGTGGCCGAGCTGAACCAGATGATGGGCCTCGAGCGGGACGATCGGCCGGAGGCGACGTCAGACGGCGACGAGCAGGCGCTCGCGTGGTGGATGCGCGAGGCGACGATCGAGAACCAGCCGTACGTGATGCCGGCGCCCGGGCGAACGGTGACCGGCGCCGACTATCCCGGGCTCGAGACCGACGACCTGCTCGGCGACCTCGAGCAGTGCGTGGCGGCCGTCCAGCGATGCGGCCTGGAGATGCTCGTGCTCGACACCACGAGGGCGGAGGTGGGGTTCCCCACCGTTCGCGTGACCGTTCCGGGAATGCGACACTTCTGGGCGCGCTTCGCGCCGGGCCGACTCTACGACGTGCCGGCGGCGCTGGGCTGGCTCGACCGGCCCCTCGACGAGAGCGAGTTGAACCCGATCCCGTTCTTCTTGTAGGCGGCAGGCTCGTGGACCTCGTGCTTCACCATCGGTTCGGCGCTGACGTGAGCGAGATCCGCCGCGCCGGCACCCGGATCACCCTCGACGTCCCCGGATGGAAGGCGCTCTCTTTCAGCGCGCCCACGGAGACGGTCGCCGACGCGATCGAGGCGATCGGCGGCGACGGCGCCAGCTTCGAGAGGCTGGTGACGATGGCTTCCACGGGCAGCGACGGCGCCGAGGCCACCCGATGGATCGCCTACTATCTGGAGCGCTTCCGTCGCGCGCGCCTCCTGGAATGGGTGGCCCGGTGCGACGGCGTGACCGTGGTTACTTTCCGCCCGCTCGCCAGTGGCTTCGGTCTGGCCGAGGGTGATCCGCCCGCCCGCGCGATGACGCTGTCCCGGTTCGCGTACGCGCGTCGCGACGGCGCGGACCTCGTGCTGGAATCGCCAGAGACGCCGTGTCGCGCGATCCTCGCCGGCACCGGGATCGAATTCCTGCGACGCGTCGCGGAGAAGCAGGCGGCCGCGACGCCGGCCGCCGATCCGCTGCAGGCACTCTTCTGGCGCGCCGGCTTTCTCGAGTCCGCCGATGAGCCCGAGCGCGACGAGCGGGCGACGTGGGAGTTTCACGACCGGCTGTTCCACGTCGCCAGCCGTGGAGGGCGCGACGCGATCCCGCTCGGCGGGACCTACCGCTTCACGGACCGCTTTCCGGCGCCGCCGGCGGTGAAGCCGCCGATGTCGGCCGAGTCGATCGCGCTGCCGCGGCCCGACCTGGCATCGATCGCCGCCCGCAGCGATCGGCTCGCCGCGATCATGGACCGCCGGCAGTCCCTGCGCTCGTACGCCGCGGAGCCGATCGGCCTCGAGGACCTTTCCGAGTTCCTGTTCCGAGTGGCCCGGATCACGCAAGTCTTCTCGATCGGCGACCAGGAGCTGATGTCGCGCCCGTTCCCGTCCGGCGGATCCATCCACGAGATCGAGCTCTACGTGGCGATCGGCGCGTGCCGCGGCCTCGATCCCGGGCTCTATGGCTATCGCGGCCTCGAGCACGCGCTGGAGCGGCTGCCGAGCGCGGCAGACGGCGTGCGCCGCTTGCTCGCCGACTCCGCGAAGGCGATGGGCTCCGAAGAGCTACCACACGTTCTGGTCGTGCTCGCGTGCCGCCTGCCGCGCTTCGCGTGGAAGTACCAGAGCATGGCGTACCGGCTCATCGTCATGAACGCCGGCGTCGTCATCCAGACGATGTATCTGGTCGCCACCGACATGGGCCTCGCCGGCTGCGCCAACGGAAGCGGCGACAGCCGGCTGTTCGCCGAGATCACCGGGCTCGATCCCCTGGGCGAAACCTCCATCGGCGAGTTCGCCCTCGGCTCCCGGGCCTGAGCACGCCGAGACGCCGAGCCCCTACTCTTACAACGGACCGGGAAAATCCACTTGACATGGCCGGTCCATTGGGCGAGAACTGCGGCGCGGGAACTCATCAATCGTTCGCGACAGGGGGATCCATGGAACTTCAGGCGACGGCTCAGGACACAAGCAGCGCGCAGGACGAACGGGAGTGGGAACTGGCCGACGAAGAGCTCGATCGGTCAGGCGACAGTCGGGGGCCCATCTGCAGCACCAGCCGCCCCTGCACCTGCTCGCGTTGCCACTGCCGGTAATCCGCGTCGCCCGGCGGCCCTGATCGCCGGCTGCCCGCGCGACTCGTAGGCCCGGCGCTCGCCGTATTCCGGCGAGGCCGGGCCTCCGTGCGTCAGATCACCCCGTCGGCCAGCCAGTCCTTGCAGACCTCCGCGTTGTGCTCGCGTTCACCTGGTGTGACAGCGGAGCCCGTGGGTGTGGTAAGGAAAAGCGGATGAGTGCAGCACGGAAGCCCACCAAGCCCAAGGCCAGGGCCAAGCGCCCGGCGGCCCGCGCGCCGCGCAAGAAGTCCGCCGCGTCCCGCGAGCCCGAGCTGGAACAGCGCCTGGCCGACGCGTTGGAGC
>DATHGT010000178.1:0-17410 GCA_035317605.1 Candidatus Acidiferrum sp.
CTGCTTGACGCCCATCGCGCGACCGCGCTCGCGCGGCGGGAACCAGTCGATGATGGCCTTGCCGGTGCCGGGGTTGAGCACGCCGAAGCCGAGCCCGCCGACGAACAGACACGCGAGCGCGGACGTGAGATCGGGCGCGAGCGAGGCCAGCACGACCATGGCCCCGGTCAGCGCCTGACCCAGCACGAGCGGCCAGCGCACGCCACGGCGCTCGGTGAGCCACCCGGCGGGCAGCGCGAAGAGCATGCCGCCGAAATACGCCGCGGGCAGGAAGAGCCCGACCTGCACGCGCGAGAGCCCGAGCCCTTCGAGGAGAAACGGCGAGAGCGGCGCGACCGCGAGGATCGACAGCGAGCCCAGCCCGTGGGCCAGCGTGACCAGGGCCAGCGCGCCGCGCTTGCTCACTGGGCCGACGGGAACCGCGGTGGACGCTTCTCGCGAATGGCCTGGAGCCCTTCGCGCACGTCCTCGTCCATGAACGTGAGCATCTCCAGCGCGAGCGATTGGTCGAAGATCGGCCCGGCCTGGCGGAGCCAGTTGTTCAGCGAGCGCTTGGTCCAGCGAATGGCCTGCTGACTGCCGGCGGCGAGCTTGTCGGCGACCTCCCACGCTTTCGCCATCAGCTGGTCGGCCGGAGCGCAGAGACTCACGAGCCCGATGCGCTCGGCCTCGCGACCGTCGATGAAGTCCGACGTGAGCAGGTAATACTTCGCCTTGGCCATGCCGCACAGCAGCGGCCACAGGATCGCGGCGTGGTCGCCGGCGACGACCCCGAGCTTGGTGTGGCCGTCGGTGATGCGCGCGCTCTCCGACATGATGCTGATGTCGGCGAGCAGCGCGACGACCAGCCCCGCTCCCACCGCCACGCCGTTGATGGCGGACACGATCGGCTTGTCGAGGTTGATCATGTTGTAGACGATGTCCGACGCTTCGCGGATCGTCCGGGCCAGCCGCTTGGGATCGCGCGAGTTGGCCTCGACCATCTCGAGGTCGCCGCCCGCCGAGAACGCCCGGCCGGCCCCGGTCACCAGCGCCACCCGCGTCGCCGGGTCGGCGTCGACGGTGAGCCAGACCTGGGTCAGCTCCCAGTGCAATCGGTCGTTGGTCGCGTTCAGGACCTGGGGCCGGTTGATGGTGATGAGCCGCACGCCGTTCGGCCGCAGCTCGAACTGGAGATGCTCGTAGTCGCCGTAATCCATCGGTCCTCCCATCAGGGGCTGACCCCGTACAATCGCCGCGTGGACACGATCGGCCCGGGCCTCGGCGCGCTCTGTGCGCTCGCCTCGGGCATGACGTGGGCGGTGATCAACCTCATGGTGCGCACGCTCATCCCGCCGTTCAACTCGGTCAGCATCAACGCCCTGCGCACGACCGTGGCCGGCGGCCTGCTCGTGGCCTGGGTGATCGCGTCGGGCGGGGCCGCCTCTCTCACCTCGGTGTCGGCCGGCGACTTCTTCCTGCTGGCGTTCTCGATCGTGCTGGCCAGCTCGCTGGGCGACACCGTGTTCTTCGAGAGCACGCCGCGGATCGGTCTGGCCCCGGCCCTCACGATCTCGATGACCTATCCCCTGATGGCGACGTTCTTCGCCACCGCGGCGCTCGGCGAGCCGGTGACCGTCCGCATGCTGGTGGGCTCGGTGCTCACGCTGAGCGGCCTGGCCATGATCGTCACCTCGCATGGCGGCGCCACGCGCGGCGGTCGGGGCTGGTGGCTCGGCTTCGGCTGCGCCGTGGTCGCGTCGCTGGCGTGGGCGCTCTCCGCGATCGTGCTCAAGGCACCGCTCCGCGAGATGGACGCGATCACCGCGCAAGCGCTCCGGATGCCGATCGCCGGCCTCCTGCTGTTCGCCACGCCGTGGGCGCGCGGCGCCTTCGCCGCGGCGGCCAGCGGCGGCTCGTCGGTACGGTGGCGCCTGGCCGCCCTCTGCCTGCTCACCGTCTTCAGCGCCACCCTCTTCACCGCCGGCCTGAAGTACGCCGGCGTGGCCATGGGCACCGTGCTGTCCTCGACGGCGCCGATGTGGGCGGTCCCACTCGGATACGTCGGACTCGGCGAGCGGCTCCCCGCCCTCGCGCTGCTCGGCCTGGTCGTCACGGTGGCCGGGATCGTCGTGCTTCAGCTCTGACCCGCGCTAGCGGCGCTCGGACAGCACCGCGCGCACGGTCTGCTCGCGGCCGTCGCGCACCACGACGACGTGCACCTCGTCGCCCGGCCGCCGGGCCCGCAGCTGGAACGTCAGGTCTTCGAGCGTCCTGACCTCGAGGCCCGCAAACTTGACGATCACGTCGCCGGCGCGCACGCCGGCCCGCTCGGCCGGGCTGTCGGGACGCACGCTGGTGATCCTCACCCCGGAGGCTCCGTCACCGAACGCGGGCACGATGCCGAAGAACGTCCCGCCACGGCCGCCGCCCGAGGCCGGCGGGTCGACCTTCACGTAGGCGGGCGCGGCGGGCGCCGCCGCCACCGCGGTCACCACGCGGGCCACGATGGTCCCCACGGTGGCCAGTCCGGAGGCGTTGATGCGGTCCCACGTATCGGTGGGCCGGTGATAGTCGTCGTGCAGGCCGGTGAAGAAGAAGAGCACCGGGCAGCCCGCGGCGTAGAACGACGCGTGATCCGACGGCCCGAACGGGCTCGGCGGCAGCTGGAGCGACAGCGAGAGGTCGCGGGTGGCGTCCATCACGATCGGCCTGAGCCCGGTGCCGCTGTCGACGCCGCCCACGTAGAGCCGCCCGTCGCGCAGCCGGCCGATCATGTCGAGGTTCACCATCAAGACGGTCTTGTCGATGGGCACGGGGGGACGCCGCACGTACTCGGCCGAGCCGAACAGCCCCAGCTCCTCGGCGCTGAACGCCGCGAAGACCAGCGTGCGCGGGACGCCGCCCGCGGCGGCAAACGCGCGGGCCAGGGCCAGCACCACGGCGGTGCCGGACGCATTGTCGTCGGCGCCCGGGTGGATCTGGCCGTGCTCGTCGGGCGCCATCGAGGTCTCGCCGCCGCGGCCGAGGTGATCGTAGTGGGCGCCGATCACGATCGCCTGCTCGCGCAGCGCGGGATCGGTCCCGGGCAGGAGACCGATCACGTTGCGCGCGGTGCCCCGGTCGCGCATCACGCGCACCTCGACGCGAACCCTCACGCCCGCCACCGGCGCCGAGCGCGGGGCCAGCCCGTTGTCGATGGCCTCGGCGACCTCGGCGAGCTTGACGGCGTTCGGCGCCAGCAGCGTCTCCGCGGTCGCGCTCGACACCGCGGCGGCGACGATCCCCAGCGACCGTCCCTCGCGGCCCAGCACCGGCAGCCGCGCCGGCTCGGCCCGTGGGTGGGCCACGATGAGGACCGCGGCCGCGCCGTGCTGGCGCGCGTTGATGATCTTGTGCTCGCGCCCGGCGAAGTGTTGCGCCTCGTCGCGGCGGAACGGGCTGGCGGGATCGTGCCCGCGGGGCTCGCGGGTCATCATGAGCACGACCTTGTCGCGCACGTCGAGGCCGGCGTAGTCGTCGTAGCCCAGGTCGGGCGCGGTGATGCCGTATCCCACGAAGACGAGAGGGGCCGTGACCGAGCCGTCGGCGGAGACCGAGAGCGGCGTGAAGTCGCGGGCGAGGGCGAACGATCGGGGCGCCGGCGCCACCACGTCGAGCGCGTTCGGCGTCCCCAGGCGCAGCTCCGTCGAGACGGAAAACGACTGTAGAAAGGTGCCGGTCTCACCGCCGGGCGTGAGACCGGCCGCCTTGAACGCCGCGACGAGGTGAGCGATGGCCCGATCCGATCCCGGCGTGCCGGGGGCCCGCCCCTCCATGGCCGGGTCGGCCAGGGTCTTGACCTGCTCGAGCATCCACTCCGCGGGGGGAAGCGGAGGCGCGGCTCCCGGCGCCGCCGCGACGAGCGCGACGACGAGGAAGCCGAGCACGAGAAGGCGGCGGGTCACCTCGTCATTCTAGCGTCGGCGCTGCCACTGCGGGCAACCAGCCTCGCGAACCCCGGCGGTGCGGGACTCTCGAACACGACGGTGCTCCCGCGCGGATGGATGAAGCCGAGTCGGGTCGCGTGCAGGCAGACGCGGCGCAGAGAGTCGTGACGCGCCCCGGAAGCGCGGTCTCCCACGATGGGGTGGCCCAGCTCTGCAAGCTGGGCGCGAATCTGGCCACGACGGCCCGTCACGAGTGACAGCTCCAGCAACGTCGTCGCCGGGCCACTCTGGAGCACCCGGTAGTGGGTGATCGCCTCTCGTCCCTCCGAGCGCCCCCGCGCGCGGCGAACCCGGAGGCTGCGGTCTTCGCGTAACCGGCTCCGGAGCGTGCCCTCGTTCTCGCGCACCGCGCCCTCGACCACCGCGACGTAGCGCCGCTCGATCGCTCGCGCCTCGAACTGACTCTGGAGTCGCCGTTTGGCTGCGACAGACTTGGCGAAGACCAGCAGCCCCGAGGTTTCGCGATCGAGGCGGTGGACGATGAAGAGCCGCGGTCCTCCGCGGCGCGCCGCGGTCGTCGAGCTCCCATGCGCGCCCACGTACTCGGCCAGCAACCGGTAGGCGGTGCGCTCACGCTCCCGCTCGGTGCCGATCGTGAGCAATCCGGGCGGCTTGTCGATGACGAGAATCTCGTCATCCTCGAAGACCAGGCGAAGCAGCGGGGGAAAGCTCGCCTGCGGCGTCCCCAGCTCCACCCGATCGCCGCGCGCGATGTCGACGTCGCCACGCCGCACGATCACGCCGCCCACGCGAATCCGCCCGCCCTCGAGCCAGTGTTTGACCGTGCGCCCGGAGACACCGGGAAACAACCCGCGCAACCGCTCGTCGAGCTTCACCCGATCCACGCCCGTGCACCGGTCTCACGCATGAGGACCGTATAATGCCCGTGGAGGGTACGTCGATGCAGATCAATCTCTCGCCAGGTATCCGAGACGACCGCTGTACGACCTCGGGCCCAATGACGGTCGAGGAGCTGCTCGCGCGCTTTCCCGAGATTCCATCGGACCTACGCGACGAGCCCATCCTCGCCGAATACGTCGGCTGTTTCGGTTCCCTGCTACGAATGGCCCAGAAGCCCACACCGTGCATGGGCGAGGGCGGCGACGCCCCGCACGTCTTCTACACGCGCCTGATCAACGACCTCGCCATCTACGGCATCGGCCTGGCCCGCCGAGACCGCACCCTCGTCCGTCTCCGAGCGACCTTGGACAAGCACCACGCTCAGCCCGCCACCTTCGGCTGCACCTTGATCCCTCGCCGCGCCCCCGACGCCCCTGCTCCAGGCTGTCCGGCTTAATTATCCGATGAAGAGACCACCGTTCGGTGAGATCCACTGGCCGGTGATGAAGGACGCGTCGTCGGAGGCGAGGAAGGCCACGGTGGCGGCGATCTCCTCGGGCTCGCCCCAGCGCCCGAGCGGCGTGCGCGACAGCACGGCCCGGCGGACCAGGTCGCTCATCGGCGCGGTCATCGGGGTGTCGATGTAGCCCGGGCAGATCGCGTTCACGCGGATGCCGCGCGAGCCCACCTCGCGAGCCACCGCCCGCGTGAAGGCGAGGATGCCGCCCTTGGCCGCGCTGTAGTGCGGGACGGTCTCGAGACCCCACGCCGCCACGCTCGAAATGTTGATGATCGCGCCGCGGTTGCGCGGGCTCATCAGCTTGAGCGCCTCGCGCGTGCAGAAGAACGTGCCGTTGAGGTGCACGCCGATCATCCGGTGCCAGGCCTCGTCGCTCAGGCGCTCGGTCACGTCGTAATGCGTCTGGATGCCCTGGCCGCTGACGATCTCCATGATGCGCGCGTCGGTCTGCTCGCGGATGCGCTGGCCCTCGCCCGACGAGGTGCTCCCGATCCCCGCGTTGTTGACCAGCACGTCGAGCCCGCCCAGCGCGCGCTCGACCTCGCCGAACATCGCGCGCACCTGGGCGCTGTCGGCGACGTCGGCCTGGATGGCGAGCGCGCCGCTCGCCCCCAGCTCGCCGAGCACGCGCTCGGCGGCGTCCTTCTTCACGTCGTTGACGACGACCCGCGCGCCCTCCTCGGCGAACCGCCGCGCGATCGCCCGGCCGATCCCCGATCCCCCGCCCGTCACCAGCGCGATCCGCCCCTCGAGCTTCATCGTCATCTCCCGACTTCGATCATTGAAGGGCTCGGCTCGCCGCCCGAGCGCGGCTCACCTCACACTGCCACTGCCGTCTCGTCCACGCCCGCGTCCTCGCGGAAGTGCGGCATGACCTCGCGCGCGAACAGCTCCATCATCTCGAGCGTGGCCTCGTGGCTGCCCCCGTTCATGCCCGAGCAGACGATGCCCGCGCGCAGCTCGTCGGCGAACACGCGCAGCTTGTCTCGAACGGTGGCCGGGCTGCCGCAGATGATGTAGCCGCCGTCCTCCAGATCCTCGAACGTCAGCTCGGTGGGCAATTTTGGACGGTTCGTGAGCACGCGGCGCAGGCTCGGCTCGGTGGTGTAGCCCGGCGGCTGGTAGAACGGCGGGAGCATGCGCAGCCCCACGTGGTAGACCCACAGCGCGTTGGCCTGCGCGATCGCGCGCGCCTTGGCGTCGTTCTCGGCGACCACGATCGGCAGGTTGACGGTGAGCTGGTACGGGCTCGCGGTGTAGCCGAAGCGCTGGCACGCCTCCCGGTACTCGCCGTAGATCTGGGCGATGCGCTTGATCGGCGTGAACACCATCAGGTACGGAAAGCGACGCTGGGCCGCCCACTCCACCGTCTCGCTGCTGCCCTGCGACGGACACCAGACCGGCGGGTGCGGCTTCTGGAGCGGGCGCGGCCACGGGTTCACGTAGGGATAGCGATAGAAGCGGCCGTCGAACGGGAACGGTCCCTCCTCGGTCCACGCGCGCAGGATCAGCTCGGCGGCCTCGTAGAAGCGCTCGCGCGAGTGCGTGGGATTGACGGCCAGCGAGAAGTACTCGGGCCCGATCCCCCGCACGAAGCCCGAGATCACCCGCCCGCCCGACACCACGTCGAGCATGGCGATCTCCTCGGCGATGCGCAGCGGGTTCTCGCGGAGCGGAAGGCCGTTGCCGAGAATGGCGATCTTGGCGCGGCTCGTCCGGCGCACCAGCATGGCCGCCATCACGTTGGGGCTCGGCATGGTGCCGTAGCAGTTCTGATGGTGCTCGTTGACGCACACGCCGTCCCAGCCGAGCGTCTCGGCGTATTCGAGCTGGTCGAGGTACTGGTGATAGAGCGTGTGGCCGACGGCCGGATCGTAGTGACGGTTGGAAAGCGTCACCCACGACGACGGCTCGCCGTGGTCGATCACGTATGGCATGAGGTGGAAGTAGTAGAACTTCACTCCGCCGCCCCGCAGAACTCGATCACGGCCGCCGCCACCGCCGCCGGCTCCTCGAGGTGGGGCACGTGGCCGGAGTGCGCGAACGTCTGAAGCCGCGCGTCCGGGATCTCCTTGCGCCACGCCTCCGCGCACACGAGCGGAGCCAGCCGGTCGTGCTCGCCCCACGCCAGCAGCGTGGGGGCGCCGATGCGGGCGAGCCGGCGTCGCAGTCGCGGATCGTAGAGATACGGGTTCCAGGCCACCCGCGCCATCGCCGCGTTCTGGCGATACAGCTCCACCAGCGTGTCGACCGACTGGTCCTTCGGCGCCAGCGCCATCGCCGCCTCGGGCCGGTGGAAGACCGTGGCCACGAGCTGCGGCAGGTCCATGCCGAAGATGAACGGGTAGATCCAGCCCTCGACCTTGATGCCGACGGGATCGATGAGCACCAGCGAGGCGAGCCGGTGCGAGGCCATGACCGCGATCTCGGCCGCCATCCAGCCGCCGAGCGAGGCGCCCACGAGGTGCACGCGATCGAGACCCAGGGTGTCGAGCAGGTCGAGGTAGTGAAACGCGAGGTCGGAAATGTCCTCGATCCACTCCGCCGCGGGCGAGCCGCCGTGGCCAGGATGCGTGGGCGCGAGCACGTCGAAGCGTTGGGCCAGCGCCTCCTGGAACGACAGCCACCTGCCGCCCGCGCCGGCGCCGTGGAGAAACAGCAGCGGCGCTCCCTCGCCCGCTCGCTGAAGGCGGACGGGCGTTCCCCGCACCTCGAGCACGCTCGCGACCGGCGTCACGACCGTCAGCGATCGAGCCAGGCGGCGACCAGGCGGCCGCCGTGGTCGGAGCCGACGTTGGGCCCGAAGTTCTTCACGTACGGCTCCCACGCGGCCACCGAGTTCACCGAGGGCGCGTACAGGTGATAGACCTGTTGCGCGCAGTAGCGCTGGATGTCGTAGAGCAGGTCGCGCCGCTTGCGGACGTCGAACACGCGGCGCTGCTGGCGGATCATCTCGGTGAGCTTGGGATCGTTGACGCCCGACGCGTTCAGGATCTGCCCGGGCATGTGGTAGTTGTACAGGTACAGATCGGGCACCGTCCACGCGCCGAAGAGCCCGCCCGCCATCCGCTCGAACTTGCCGAAGATCGTGCTGGAGATGTAGGCCCCATATTCCTTGAGCTTCAGCTCGGCCTCGATGCCCGCGTTCTTCCAGTTCCTGAGGCCGACCTGCACGGCGTCGACGTAGTCGGGGCCGTAGCCCGGCGTGGTCTCCAGCGTGGTCTTGAACCCGTTGGGCAATCCGGCCTCGCGCAGCAGCCGCTTGGCCTCAGCCGCGTTGGTCTCGTACAGCCGCCGCGACTCCGGCGGCAGCTCGCTGATCGGCAGCGACCACTCCTTGAAGGCGGCGGGGACGGCGGGATTGGGCACGCCGTGGCCCTGCGACCACGCGTTGGTCTCGAGGATCTCCTTCCAGTTCGAGGCCTGGGCCAGCGCGCGCCGGACGCGCACGTCCTTGAACGGCTCCTGGTCGAGCTTCATCCAGGTGATGCCGCCGAACACGGTGAGGACGTCGCCGGTCTGGAGATTGGGCTTGCGCTGGCGGGCGAGGTCGAGGTCGATGCGGCGCACGACGAATCCCGCCTCGGGTGCGAAGTCGTACTTACCGGAGAGCCAGCCGGCCAGCCGCGAGGACGGGTCCTCGTCGACGGTCAGCTCGACGCCGTCGGCGTAGGGCAGCCCGGGCATGAAGTAGTTCGGATTGCGCACGAACGTGAGCTTCACCGCCGGCTCGTAACGCTCCAGCATCCACGGGCCCGTTCCGATGCAGGCCTCCGGCCGCTTGAGGTCGCCGAACTTCTCCACGGCGTCGCGCGCGATGACCCACGTCGAGGTCGAGGCCAGCGCGTCGACGAACCACGCGTAGGGCTCCTTGAGCGTGAAGCGCACGGTGTGGCGGTCGACGGCGTCGATCCGGTCGATGGACTCCAGCGTGCCGCGGTTGGGATTGGCGCGCGTGGCGAGGAACCGCTCGTAGCTGTACTTGACGTCTTCCGCGGTCAGCTCGCGCCCGTTGAGCGGGGCCTTGGGATGCCAGCGGATGTTCTTGCGCAGGTGGAACACGTAGGTGGTGTCGTTGGGCTGGCTCCAGGACTCGGCCAGATCGCCCTCGACGGGCAGGGTGTTGGGGGCGACCGACGGGCCGGCCTTGATCTTCACCAGGCGGCTGTGCGTGAACGACAGCGCGCCCATGGTCTTGAACGACAGCGTGAGGTGCGGATCGAACCCGATCGGATCCTCGCCGCGCAGGCGGAACACGCCGCCCCGCTTGGGGGCCTGAGCGGTCGCCGGGCCGTGATCGAGCGCCAGGGCAGCGCCCGCCGCGGCGCCACCGAGCTTCAACAGTTCACGACGGCTGAGCGGGACGTCCATCGTCATCCTCCTCGAAGTTCGTGCGGCCGCACCGTGTCCGGATTCGTGCCGGCTTCGACGGCCAGGTGATAGGCGAACAGCTGGAGCGGAACCACGGCGAGAATCGGCGACGCGAGCTCCGGCACCTCCGCGATCTCGATGGTCTCGGCGGCGAGCGCGCCCAGCTCGCGGTCGCCTTCTCCGACGATGGCCAGCACGGGCGTCCCCGCCTCGCGCGCCACGCGAGCGACGTCGAGCCCGCGTGCGTGCGACGGTCCGGGCGGCGCCACCAAGACCACGAGGTCGTCGGACGTCAACGCCGCGCCGGGGCCGTGGAGGAACTGCTCGCAGTCGAAGCCCGACGCGCTGGCGCCGCTCGTCTCGCTCAGCTTGAGCGCGCCCTCGAGCGCGGTCGCCGCGTTCGGCCCGCTCCCCACGAGCCAGTAGCGACGGCGGCCCGCGAAGCGCTTGGCCAGCTCCTCCCACGATTCCTGACCGAGCAGCAGCGCCAGCTGATCGGGCAGACCGTCCACGGCGCGGCGGAACGCGTCGTCGTGGCCGACCTCGGCGGCCAGCATCGCCAGCAACGCGAGCGCGCTCGTGTAGCTGACGGTGTGCGCGCGCGACGCTTCCGCCTCGACCGTGCGCAGCGTGAAGGCCGCGCCGGGCAGGTCAGGGGCGCTCTTGCCGGTGACGGCCACGCCCACGCCGTCCGCCGTCGCCAACCGCTCCATCGCCGCACGGGCCGGGGGGGCTTCGCCGCGATGGCTGACCACGATGCCACCGGTCCGCGCGGGAGCCGCCGGCCAGTAGCCGGTCAGCTCGAACGCGTGGATCGCGCGGGCACGATAGCCGAGGCCACCGACCTGCGCGAGCAACAGCTCGCCCACGAGGGCGGCGTGCCACGAGGTGCCCACGCCCGAGACCACGACGTGATCCATGGCGCGCAGGCGCTCGGCCGCTTGCGTGATCGCCTGCGCGTTGCCGCGCCCGACCAGGCGCAGCGCGCCCGGCTGGGCGTAGATCGCGTCGTGCATGTGGAACGGATGTTCGGAGCGCATCGGAGGGATTCTACGCCAGGGCCTGGGCCAGATCCTCCACGAGGTCGTCGGGGTGCTCGAGACCGACCGACAATCGGAGCAGGTTCTGCGGCGTCTTCGTCCCCGGCTGCTCGATCGACGCGCGGTGCTCGATCAGGCTCTCGACACCGCCGAGGCTGGTGGCCCGCGTGATGATCCGCACCTTCGCGGCCACGGCCAGCGCCTCGTCGCGCCCGCCGCGGACCTGGAACGATAGCATGCCGCCGAACATCGTCATCTGCCGCCGGGCCACGTCGTGTCCGGGATGCTGACGCAGCCCCGGATAGTGCACGGCCTCCACGCGCGGGTGGCCGGCCAGGAACGTGGCGACGGCCAGCGCGTGCTCGGAGTGCGCGCGCACGCGGTAGGGCAGCGTCCGGATGCTCCGCCGGAGCAGCCAGCAGTCGAAGGGCGACGGCACCCCGCCCCCGTACACCTGCGTCCGGCGCACGTCCTCGAAGAAGCCCTCGCGCCGCTTGGCCACGATCGCGCCCCCGGTGACGTCGCTGTGGCCGCTCAGATACTTGGTCGTCGAGTGCATCACCAGATCCGCACCCAACGCGAGTGGATTCTGGAGCACGGGCGTGGCGAACGTGTTGTCGCAGGCGCACAGCGCGCCGGCGTCATGGGCGATTCGCGCCGCCGCCGCGATGTCCGCGACCGCGAGCAGCGGATTCGACGGCGTCTCCACCCAGACGAGCCGGGTGCGCGGCGTCACCGCGCGCGCGATCGCCCCGGCGTCGGTCATGTCGACGAAGCTGACCTCGACGCCCCAGGGCATCATGATCTCGCGCAGGAGCCGGGCCGTGCCCTGATAGACGTCGGTCGGCGCGATCAGGTGATCGCCCGGGGACAGCGCCTGGACGACCCCCATGACCGCCGCCGTCCCCGACGCAAACGCCGCCGCCGCCTCCCCGCCCTCGAGATCCGCCAGACAGCGCTCCAGCTCCTCGCGGTTGGGATTGCTATTCCGTCCGTACAGAAACCCGCGCGGATACCCGCCGTCCGCGTCCCGCTCGAACGTGACCGACAGCTGAATCCCCGGCGTCACCGCCCCCGTCCCCGGATCGATCCCACTCCCCGCATGCACCGCCCGCGTCTCCAGCCTCATGGTCTCCTGGATTCCCCTGGTCACTTGACCGAATCAGTCGCCGTTCACTTCGGGCGAGAGACCGCAACCGTCGATGTCATACTCATCGAAAACCAGCTCGGGCACCGCATAGGGTGGGCCGGTCAACCATGAAGCATCGCTCGTTATGTCCCGCGATGTCACCGTGCCGGCCGAGCTCGTGACCACCTCGTGAGGCTCGAGACAAATGCCGACGACCACTCGAGCGCCGACATCGGTGCAGCGCCACCGACGACCGCCACACCAGAACTCCGTCCCGACTCGGAACTCCTCGTGTTTCATGGCTCAGAAGTCCGTACTCGGGCTTACCGGCAACGACCGTGTTCTTGCCGACCGGCGGCCATGTTTCACGGAAGTGGTTCGATCTGGCCTGGCGGCAAGAGCTGTTTTGCCCTCTCCCAAGCGATGCGGAGTTCTCCTTGGTGCAGCGCGGCCCACTCTGTCACCATCCCGAGCGCACGCGCCGGCAGCCTGCCGCTCATGATCGCCAACGTGGTGACATTGATCAGCACTTCGTATTCGCCATACTCCGCGTGAAAATGTGGCGGGTTGTGGTCGTCGTAGAAGATCTTGATCACGAGCCCGTAAAAACGGCTGATCTCAGGCATCTGGGCCATCAGGCCCGGCGAAGACATCTTCTGGGCGCTTCCCGGTCAAGCGAAGATACAGGGCATCGGGGCAGAGGTCCAGGTTGCCCGGCCACTCGATCGAGCCGTGCGCACCGAGTTTCACCTGAGCGAAGACGGCTTCATCGTCCCAGGCAGCAAACACTCCTCGACCAGCAAGGTGGGAGAGATCAACCTCGCCCTCCGTGCCGTCCTGGTACCGCAGCCAGATGCGATAGCGTCCAGCCGGTCGCACTTCGATGGGCCGAACCATCGTACGTCCCTCCTCACACTCCGCCCCGGATCGTCGGCACGCCTACGAATTCTGACTCGAGCGTTGGCTCACCATCCTCCAGCAGCATCTCGACGACTTCTTGAAGATTTCGCCGAAGCCTATCGATGGTCTCGACCTGACTGTGCGATCCCGACCACCCAGGCACATTATCAACGTATAAGCGCGTGCCGCGGGTCCCGCTCGACAACCATGCTGAAGATTCGCATCATCAACGCCCCTTCTTCCCAGCATGCCACCATTGATGTGACGCTGCTGGTGGGCCGCCTTCATCGATCGAGGTTGCCGCTCCTTCGAGTATTGCCAAAGAGACGATCGATCGTACGCATCGACAAACCAGTGCGATCCCAGACGCCACGAACAACAGATGTGTACTCCCACCCTAGCGCGAAGTCGTATACCGGCACCCGGCACTGATCAAAGAGCCCTGAAATCGCGGAAGTCCCTCCTCCGCCCGCTTCCCGGTCAAACGGAGGTACAGCGTATCTCGGCACAGGTCCAGCTTGCGGAAGCGTCTCGACCTCCTACTCCTTCGTCTTCGAACTCCCTGGACCGCCGACGCGAAGCAGGCGCTTCAACTTATCCAGCACGCTCCGCTTGAAGATCTCGCGATAGTTCGGATGAAGGACAAGCAACACGAAGGCCCCGCCGACGAGCAAGAGGGCCGTGATCTCCGTCGCCGCCTTGCCCAGGCTGAAGACGTAGTAGAGACCCGCGGCCAGCACGACGATCTCCGCCGCCTGCGTCAGCGACAGCTGCTGGTCCATCAACGTGGCCATCTGCTCGGTCTGCTTGGCCGTCTGCCTCGTCAGCTCGGCCGCGTGCTCCGTCTGGAGCGAATCGAACTGGGTCCGCACGCGGTCGAGTACTTCCGTGATGCGCCCGCCGACGGTCGAATAATGGACGTGCATGCGTTCGATGTAGCGCACGGAATGCTTTAGGCGGCGCCGGACGAAATCGGTGAGCCGTGGATAGCCGAGGATCCGTTGCTCTCGCACGTCGTCACACCGCTCGTGGATCTGGTCGTAGTAGGCGCTCGTCGAAGACGACTTGCCGGCGATGCCGTATGTGAAGAACGCGTTCAACCGCCCCAGCTTTGCGGACACCTCGAGCGTGTCGCCCAGCTGATCCTGGACCTTCTTCATGTGTTCGGCGCGCCTCTGCTGCTTCTCGAGCTCCGATCCGTGGTCATCGTCGCTCCCATCCCGGGGGCCGTGCAGGCCCGTAATCCGCATCTGAATATTGTTGAGATCGCGGTTCAAGTCGTTCAGCGCTTCGGTCGCCGCCCTCACGCGACCCAGGTCGCGAAGGGGAATCGACCGGTACGACAGGATGTCCGTGAGCCGCTGGAGCATGCGAGCGCGCTGGTGCATTTCCATGTCGACATCGACGAAGATCGTTCGCGTATATTTCTCCTCCCCGAACGGCAGGAAGTTCGAGAAGTAGATACACCGGCCCTCGCTCATCGCGCTGCTCACGAAGTCGTCGCGCACGACCTCGGCCAGGCGCTCGGGAGGAAGTGCCACCCTGATCGTGGAGTTCCAGAATGCCTTCGTCACGTCGGCGAGCCGCCGGAACACGACTCCCTTGTCGTCGCCGGAAATCGAGGTCGAGGTCACCACGGCACGCACGACGTCCCCGAGCAGGGACCGCCCGGGCACGTCCGGGAGCGGCGCGGTTCCCTTGGGTAGCGGCACCGTTCCCGGAAAGAGCAGCGCGACGTCGGACTTCAGCACGTCGACCAAATCCCGGGCGACCCTCGCGGCATCGTCCGGCGACGCCAGGTTCTGCAGGGTCGCGCGGACCGATGTCCAACTGCCCATCGGGGCAGCATCGAGCGATTGCCGTTCGTCTAGGAGCGACGTCAGGGCTCCGGGCAAGCGCGACAGCAGCTTAAAGCACGCCGTGAGCAGCAGGCGGATCGATTCTTGACGGGCCTCCTGAAAGTCGCCCATCAAGTTGGCCATGAGTTCGGCTTTTGAAAGGGATAGTCCCGACTGTTCACGCTTCTCCGGTGGCCGCGGATGACGGAACCTAAGCACGGCTCTGGAGATTTCCCTGTGGTCGAACCCACTAGTCCCGAGGCCGAGCACCTTGGGTGTCGCGAGCGAAAAGGCCAGCAGATCGTCGACCCGTACGAGCACGTAATGGGCCCCGGCCAAGGTCTTGCCCGGAAAGACACGGTTGGGGTCGACGGGGGGGAGACCCGTCGAGTTGACCACGCTCGGATCGAGCACCGCGGTCAGCAGAAAGCCGGTGATCAGCGATTTTCGCTCGTCACTGCTCTGCCACTGGTCACGGCTGGGCCATCGCGGCGCTCGGAGGTTGTTCGGATCCGACTGGACCGGGATCGACTCGATGAACGTATAGCTCCACGATTGTGGGTAGCGCCCCCACCGCAATTCGAGCTGCGTCGGCGGTTGCATCAGGGGTGGTTGATCGTGCACGATCGCGCGCGCACCGCGGCTACTGCGGTAGCTCTGCCGGACGACCTCGTCCGGAGGAATCACTTCGTAGTGAACGAAATCGTCGAAGCTCGGGCCGGACTCACCCGCGGTCTGCGGCTCATTGGGTGGGCTTCCCTGGTCGCGCTTGAGATACCCTCTATCCTCCAACCACCACCGCACGCTGCCGAAATCGCCGCTGTCGTACCCGGCGTCATACGTCTCGGGGCGGAATCCGGGAAAGATCCCCCTCATGAGCTGGGTGTGGGCGTTGGGGAACGATGCGCAAAAATTCTTCAACACGAGATTCAGGGTCGCGTCGCTGCCAAACTCGTCGGTGACGCGACGGGCGATCCAGTCGAGGATGTGATCCTGCGAGCCGAACACAAACAGCGCCGGGCTCCGCTCGAGGACTTTCGTGTACCAGTTGCGGACTCGATCGACCCGAGCGACCGCGGCGTCGGCGAAGAGTTCCCGATCGCCCGCGGGACGTTTGTTGTCCGGAAGCGCCAGCCAATAGTCCCGTGCGGGAAAGAGGCTGGCCGCCGGTTGCGTTTTGGACGAGAACACCCTGCGCACTTCCTCCACCGCCCGGTCGAAGTAGCGGTCCTCCGCCGATTGATGGATCTGCACGAAGTGCGTGGCCATGAACGGCGCCGACATCCATCGCGGCACCCGGTAGTGGATCTCATAGATCACGTCATCGCGATTGGTGACCCGCTGATCGTCGAGAATGTTTTGCAGCAATCGCCGTTCCGAAAGTGGTGTCGACATGCGGCCCCCGAGTTTGACTAAGGCGGAATAGACCGGCGCGCGCCGAAGGAACCATGGCGGCGTAGTGTATTCTCCACGCCGACGTTTCTGCAAGCATCGGCTGGGCGCAATGGACTTCGCGCGGGCGAGTCTCCGGAGATCGAACCCGCGGCGGACGCTCGGTTACTTCTCGTCGGCGAGCTTGCGGCTGAGGGCGACGAGGGATTCGAGTTTCTGGCGGGCGGCGCCGGTGTCGATGGCGCGGGCGGCGGTGGCGGCGCCTTCCTTGAGGTCGTGGGCGTGGGCCCCGACGACGAGGGCGGCGGCGGCGTTCATGAGCACGATGTCGCGGCGGGGGCCGCGCGCGCCGCCGAGGAGGGCGCGGATGATCTCGGCGTTCTGCTCGCGGTCGCCGCCGCGGAGGTCGGCGAGAGACGAGCGCGGGAGATCGAAATCCTCCGGGCGCACTGTGAACGTGCGCACCATGCCCTCGCGCACCTCGGAGATCCGGCTCTCGCCGGTGCTGGAGATCTCGTCGAGGCCGTCGGCGCCGTGAACGACGAACGCGCGCAGCGTGCCCAGCTCGGCCAGCACGCGGGCCAGCGGCTCGGTGAGCGAGGCCGCGGCCACGCCGATGATCTGGGCGTTGGCGCCGGCGGGATTCGTGAGCGGGCCGAGCAGGTTGAAGACCGTGCGGAAGCCGACCTCGCGACGGGCGGCCATCACGTGCTTCATCGCGGTGTGCAGCAGCGGCGCGTAGAGAAACCCGATGCCGACCTCGTCCACGCAGCGGCCGACCTGGGCCGCCGACAGCTCGAGGTTCACGCCGAGCGTCTCGACCACGTCGGCGGAGCCGCACAGCGACGCCGCGGTCAGGCCGGACATCGAGCGGTTGCCGTGCTTGGCGACCTTGAGACCGGCGCCGGCCACCACGAACGCGGTCGCCGTCGAGATGTTGAACGTGCCCGAGGCATCGCCGCCGGTGCCGCAGGTGTCGATCAGCATCTCGCGCTCGGTGCCGGTGAGTCCCGCCACCTCGTCGGTCCGCGTGCGCACGCGCGCGACCTTGCCGCGCATGACCTGGGCGAAGCCGATCAGCTCTTCGACCGTCTCACCCTTCATGCGCAGCGCGGTGAGAAACGCGGCAATCTGGGCGTTGGTGGCCACCCCGGACATGATCGCGTCCATCGCGGCCGACGCCTCGATCCGCGTGAGATCGCGCCGCTCGACCAGCGTGCGCACGGCTTCGGTGATGATCGGGCTCGTCATCGCGCAGATCGTACCATCCGACTAATGATTCTCGCGGAATTGGTTGACGGGCTCGCGTCGGGGGTCGAGCGCCGATTTCGCAGAAAAGAGGAGCGCAGCTCCTCTTTTCGAGGACCTAGGCCAGCCGACCCCCGACGCGAGCCCGTCAACCAATTCCGCGA
>DATHGT010000179.1:0-4225 GCA_035317605.1 Candidatus Acidiferrum sp.
AGCCGAGCAAATCCTTGGGACGGGGAAGACTGCCGGTATGAGTGGTCTCGATGCGCGTCACGGCGGGTATCCTATACCGACCATGCCCCGCACCGTCGCGCGAAGCTCCGTCGTCGTCGGCGCGGTGTGGGTCACGCTGGCGATCGCCTCCGGTCTCTACTTCTCGTTCCCGGTGTTCTTCGTGGCGCTGATTGAAGAGTTCGGCTGGTCGCGGGGCGCGACCGCGGCGGCGTTCTCGATCTCGTCGGTGGTGCAGGGCGTGCTGTCGCCGCCGATCGGGATGCTCGTCGATCGGCTGGGTCCGCGCCGGGTCATGCTCTATGGCGCGTGGGTGCTCGGCATCGCCTGCATGCTGTCGAGTCTGATCGGCTCGCTGTGGACCCTCTACCTGGTGGTCGGCGTGCTCGCCGCGGCGGGAGCGTGCGCGGTGAGCTGGGTGCCCACCGGGGCGCTGATCGCGCGCTGGTTCGCCGAGCGGCGCAGCAGCATGATGGGCCTCGCGTTCTCGGGCATGGGCGCGGGCGTGCTCGTGATCGGTCCGCTCGCCCAGTGGTTGATCGCCGGCCACGGCTGGCGCGCGGCCTATCTCGTGCTCGGCGCGGGCACGCTCGCGGTGCTGGTCCCGCTGATCTGGCTCGGCATCCACGACGCGCCGGTCGCGCTGGCGCGCGCACGCAACCCGGAAGAAGCCCTCGCCCCGCCGGTGAGCGCGGCCCAGGACATCGGCGACGCGCTACACTCGCGCGCGTTCTGGGCGCTCTTCTTCGCGTACATGTCCACGCCGCTCGCGGTCTTCTCGGTCGTCACTCATCAAGTCGCGTTTGCCGTGGACCACGGATTTCAACGCCTGTTCGTGGCCGGGATCTTCGGTCTCACCGGTCTGCTGTCGGTGGTGGGACGGATCGTGTTCGGCATCGCGGCGGACCGGATCGGCCGCGCGACGTCGGCCACGATCTCCTACGGCTGCACCGCGCTCGGCACGCTCTGCCTGCTCACCCTGGAGCTGTCGCCGCACGTGGCCGCGCTCTACGCCTACGCGCTCTTCTTCGGCCTCGGCTTCGGCGCCCGCGGCCCCATCATCACCGCCATCGCCGCCCAGCTCTTCCCCGGCCGCCGCTTCGGCGTGATCTACGGCCTGCTCAGCGTGGGCAACGGCATCGGCGGCGGGATCGCCCCGTGGTTCGGCGGCTTCGTCCACGACCTCACCGGCAGCTACCGCATCGCCTTCCTGATCGCCGTCAGCTTCTGCGTCACCGGCGCCGCCTGCTTCTGGCTCGCCCGCCCACCGCGCCGGGTGTCGTGAATCGCCGGGAGCACTCGAGCGCGCAGGCCCCGCGAGCACGGGCGGCTCGCGCCGCCCATGCCGCATACCTTTCGTGGAGTTTACGCGAGGGGATTCGGCACGAAGCCGTAGCGGCGATTGGTCCGCCCCGGCCCTTCGCGCTCGTACTCGCTCCGCGCCAGCGCGATGCGGTCGGTGGTCAGCTCGGCGCGGCGCTTGACGTCGTACTTGTAGATCCGCGCGGAGTTTTCGCCGAAGATCATGCGCTTGACTGGACCGTCGGCCGGGCCCAGCGCGGCGAAGCCGTGCTTCTTCTGCATGTCCTCGGGAATTTCCAGACGACGCAGGGCCTCGATCTGCCACTGCGGGGCGCCGGTCCAGATGGCGTCGGTGCCCCACACCACGTGGTCGGCGCCGAGCCCCTTGACCAGCATGCCCATCATCGCCGCGCAGAGACGCGGCTCGGCCACCGTGCTCTGGGCGAAGATCTGCCCGAGGTCGCCATAGACGTTCTTCACCCCGTACTTCGCTGGGATCTCGGCGAGGTCGGTCACCCAGTCCACCCGTCCCGTCTTCTCGAACTGCTCCCAGCCGTTGTTCCACTCGCCCCCGGTGAAGCGGAAGGCCGAGTGATAGATCACGAAGTTGAGCTGCGGCCAATCCTTGGCGGCCTTGCCCACGTCGCGCACGTCGGCGTACTCGAGCAGCTGCGGGAAGTTCTTGCTCGTAGAGAACGGATAGAGCCCCTTGTGCACGCAGACGTTCACGAGCCCGGCCTTGCTGATCTTCTCGTAGAATGGGTAGAGTAGCTTCTCGTCGTCCATCCGCCAGGGATGCTTGGAGAGCTGCTTGTTGGTGTTGTCGCCGACCGTATAACCTTTGAACGACTCGGGCTTGAGCTCGGCGATGGCCTTGTCGGCCGACTCCATCCAGCCGGGCATGCCCGGCATGAAGATCGCGTGCGACATCATGCGCCGCGAGCCCGTCATCTGGTTCACCTTGGCGCGGGCCTCGGCCTTCATCTCGTTGGTGAGGAACCAGTCGCGCGGCTCCTCCGAGCCGGAGCCGGAGATCAGCGCCACTTTCGTGTCGCTGTCGAAGTAGATCTCCTTCATGTAGTTCGCGAACTTCAGATCCTCGAGGGTCTGCGGCTTGCCGGCCAGGGCCGGGTTCCAGCCCGACTTGCCCACGGCCTCGCGCGAGCGGACGAAGTTCTCGAGACGCGTGTCGTCGCGCAGAAAGTGGGTGTGCATGTCCATGATGAACTGGCCCTTGAGCGCGTCCGCCCGCTCCTTGGCCATGTCGGGGTTCTGCGCTTCGGCTTGGCTCACGCCGAAGATCGGGCCGTAGACGTCGTTCATGGCCACGAACGCCGCGGCCATGCCGGCCGCGGTCTGGAAGAACTTGCGGCGGCTCACCCCTTGATGCTTGGCGAGCCGGTCGCCGAGCTCCTTGATCCGCGCTTCGACCCGCTTCTGCTGTGCGGTCTGGGGCGGCGGCGTGAACTCGTCGCTCGACACGAACTGCGTCGGGATCGGCGCGGGGAACGACGACGTTTCCGCGGGCAGCAGTTCCTCGAAGCGTCGCGCCATGGTGTCCTCCCGTTACTTCATCGGTGAGAACGCGGTCGGGCGCAGCATCGTGACCGTCACCTGCTCGACGATCGGGCCGTTCTTCTCGCTCTCGCCGAACACGCGGGCCCGCTCCGGATCCTTGGCGAACGTGTCGAACTTGGACACCCGCTCGTCGAGGCTCTCCCACGCCAGCAGATAGGTCAGCACGTGGTCGTTGCCACCCATGCGGTTGTGCCAGTAGCCGACCTGCCGGAAGCCGTGCTTCTTGAACGCGTCGCAGGTGAAGTTGCCGAACCGATCCGTGATGTTCTGGATCTTGCCGGGCATGGCCTGGTACTCGCGCAGCTCGAAGAAGTACGGCTTGCGGGTGGAGGCGTCCGGCCCGTAGGCCTCGCCCTTGTCGAGCTGCGAGTACGACGTCGGCTCCATGAGCTGGTTGTACACGCGCTTGACCAGCGGCCCATCCTTCTCGGTCTCCGCCCACTTCGCGGCGCGCGTGGGATCGGCCCGCCACGCCGCGTTCTTCTTGGTGCGCTCCTCGTAGCTCTCCCAGCCCCAGATGTACGTGACCTGGTTGCTCTTCTCGCCCATGAGCGGCGTCCAGAAGCCGATCAGGCGAAACCCGTATTCTTTCCACTTGTTCACGGTGAAGCTTCCGAAGCGGTCGACGAGAGCGGGCAGCTTGCCGGCGGCGACATCGTAGCGGCGCAGTTCATAGAGCATCTGATCACCTCGCGGTAGGCATTTGAACGGGCCAAGGATACCATTGACGGATCGTGCACATCTGGGTCGACGCCGACGCCTGTCCCATCGTCATCAAGGACATCCTGTATCGCGCCGTCGAGCGCGCCCGCGTTCCCCTCACGCTGGTGTCCAACATGGCGCTGCGTGTCCCGTCCTCGACGTTCATCAAGACCATCCGGGTGCCGCGGGGCTTCGACGGAGCCGACAAGCGGATCGCCGAGCTCATGCAGCCAGGTGACCTGGTGATCACCGCCGATATTCCACTGGCCGCGGACGTGGTTCGCCGCGGCGGCCGCGCGTTGAATCCGCGGGGCGAGCTCTACACGGAAGACAACGTCCAGGAGCACCTCGCGGTCCGCAACCTCATGCAGGCGCTGCGCGGGGGCGGGGAGAACGTCGGCGGCCCCGCGACGTTCAACGCGACCGACCGCCACGCCTTCGCCAACCAGCTGGACCGGTTGTTGAACGCGCGGGGCCCGTCGTGAGCGTCGCGCTAGCGCGGATTATTCATGAACGATATCAGCGTGAGTCGGCGGGGTCCTGTCACCGGGGTGGCCCACCCGGTGAGGCTCCGTCACCCGTTCGCCCGAATCGCAGTGCTTCGCACTGCGGACGGGACGAAGGG
>DATHGT010000180.1:0-3466 GCA_035317605.1 Candidatus Acidiferrum sp.
TCCTCGATGAGGGCACGGAGCACGATCTGCAGGCTCACGGGCAGCTTCATGGAGATCGTGGCCCGGCCGGCCAGTCCGCGGGCGCGGTCGACCAGGTCGCTGCGCAGGATGATCAGGATCCGCGTCTCTTCTTCGAACACCGTACCTATTTATATAACATATATCTTCTATATAAGCGAGAGCATCGGACGGAAGGCGTCGAGGGTCAGCGCGCGCTCGTCCGGGGTGAGGTTCGGGCGGAGGAGCAGGGTCGGGAAGGCGGCGCCGGCCTCGTGCCAGCGCGCCAGTCGCCGGCGGGCCTCGGGCGGGGTGCCGTAGACGATCAGCTGCTCGAGCAGCTCTTCCGCGTCGGGCGGGACGGCCGCCGCGAACTTCGGCGCGTTGGCGGCGAGCACCGCCTCCACGGCCTTGCCGTAGCCCTGTCGGGTCAGCGAGTCGCGGTAGATCGTGCCCATGGTGGTCACGTAGAACGACACGAACCAGGCCGCGCCCTCGCGCGCCATGGCGTCCGACTCGGCCACTACGGTCGGCACGCAGGGATGAATCTCGGGCAGGCGGTCGGGATGACCGCCACGTACCGCGCCCTCGCGGAGCCGGTCGACGCCGGTGTCGAGCTGCGACCAGGGATAGAGGAACGGCGCCCACGCGTCGGCCAGCTCGCCGGCGAGCCGGGTCATGCCGTCGCCGAGCGCGGCGAGGTGGATCGGCACCTCGCCCGTCGGCGGCACCGCGAGCTTGAGCGCGCGGGCGCTCGTGGTCACCGCGAGCGGGATGCGCTCGCCCCGGAGCAGCGCGCGGATCTGCGTGATCATCCGGCGCGTGCGCGGCAGGGGCGGCTCGAACGGGGTGTCGTGCAAGCCTTCGGCGAGCTGCGGGGTGCTGGCGCCCAGGCCGAGCACGAAGCGCCCGCCCGACGCCTGGTGCAGGGTCGCCGCGGCCATCGCGATGGTCGCCGCGCTGCGGTTCCAGATGCCGACGATACCGGTCCCCAGCGTGATCCGCGTGGTGCGCGCCGCCGCCTCGGCGAGCAGCACGGTGATGTCGTACGCCCACGCCTCCGGCAGGAAGAAGCCGTCGTACCCGAGGCGATCACCCTCGGTGGCGAGGGCGATGATCGCCTCCCGGCGTGTCTCCATGGGGGCAACGGCCAGACCGATTCGTGGGCGCATGTGGGTGTCCTCCTGCGAAGGCTCGCTCATCCGGGCAACCCGGTATACGCCGCGGCCGGCCAAAGGGGTGGAACGCGGGGCAGGCGGTCTGGACTCACTCCTCCAGCAGCACGCAGTGGCGGGGCTCGGCGCTGACGAAGACCTCGTCGCCCTCGGCCATCGGTTCCGGCGCGGCCGAGCGCACGATGAGCTGGCGCCCCTCCCAGTCCACGTGATACTGCGTGAAGTCGCCCTGGAACACCCGTTGGCGGATGCGCGCGGGCCAGGCGTTGACCGCCGTCGCCGGACGCGTGCGCTCGAGACGCAGGCGCACGGTGCGTACGGCCATGAGCGCTTCGGGCCCGGCCGGGAGGTCCGACGCGGCGCCGTGGACCAGCGCGCCGCCTGACGTCTCGATGACCACGAGGCCGTCACGCTCGAGGTCGGGGCGGCGCCGGCCCCGGATCAGGTTGGCCGATCCCACGAAGTCGGCCACGAACGTGTTGCGCGGGCGATCGTAGATCTCGAGCGGCGTGCCCACCTGCTCGATGGCGCCGTCCCGCATCACCACGATCCGATCGGAGATCGCCAGCGCCTCCTCGAGGTCGTGGGTCACGTACACGGAGGTGATGTCGAGCCGGCGCTGGAGCTCCTTCAGCTCCACGCGCATCTCGGCGCGCAGCTTGGCGTCGAGGTTCGACAGCGGCTCGTCGAAGAGCAGCACCGAGGGCGAGAACACGAAGGCGCGGGCCAGGGCCACGCGCTGCTGCTGGCCGCCGGAGAGCCTGGACGCGCTGCGGGCGCCGAGGTCGCCGAGCTGGACCAGGTCGAGCGCCTCGCTCACCCGCGCCTTCACTTCGGCCTCCGGCCGCCGGCGCACCCGCAGGCCGTAGGCCACGTTGTCGAACACGGTCATGTGCGGCCAGATGGCGTAGGACTGGAAGACCATCGAGAGCCCGCGGCGCTCGGCGGGGACGTTCACGCTGGGCGACGACGAGAACACCGGGCTGCCGCCGATGCGGATCTCGCCCGAGGTCGGGCGCTCGAGCCCGGCGATCGCCCTGAGCGTGGTCGTCTTGCCGCAGCCGGACGGGCCGAGCAACGTCAGGTGCTCGCCGGCGCCGACGGTGAACGTCACGCCGCGGACCGCGAGCACGCTGCCGTAGCGGACGACCAGGTCGCGCACTTCGATCGACACGCGAGCCACGCTCGCCGCGCGAGCCACGCTACTCCCCGCTGGCCTGGACGGCGCGGCGCGCGACCGCGAACAGCACGGCCAGCGCGACGGCCACGGCCAGCGTCTGCAGGAGCGCCAGGGCCGCGGTGAGCTCGGAGCTGGTGGAGAACCACGACTCGACGATGGCCGGCGTGATGACCTTGGCCTTGGGCCCCATCAGCAGGATCGAGGCGCCCAGCTCGCGGACGCTCGCGATGAACAGGAGGAGCCACGCCGCCACGAGGCCGGGCTTGAGCAGCGGCATGGTCACGGTACGCAGCCGGTAGCCCCACGTCGCGCCGCACATCTGCGCCGACTCCTCGAGCGAGCGGTCGATCTGGAGGATCACCCCCGAGATCGTCCGGATGCCGAGCGGCAGGAACACCGTGAGGTACGCGATCAGGAGCAGCCACAGCGTGCCGTAGATGGGGATCGGAAAGACCAGCCACGCCCACAGCATGCCGAAGGCGAAGACGAGCCGCGGGACGGCCTGGGGAAACATCAAGAGATATTCGATGGCGCCCGCTCCCGGCAGACGCGAGCGGTAGATCAGCCACGAGAGGAATCCCATCAGGACGACGCCGATGCTCGCGGTGGCGAAGCCGAGGATCAGGCTGTTGGCGAGCGCGGAGCGCACCGCGTCCAGCGACAGCGCCGTCTGATAGTTGGCCCACGTGAAGTTGTCCGCGCGGGGAAACACCGTGGTCAGGCGCTGGAACGACGCGTAGGCGATGGTCAGCACGGGCAGGACCACGGCCACGCCGAGATAGACCACGCACAGCGCGAGCAGCGGCCAGCGCAGAGGGCCGACGTCCATGACGCGGGGCCGGAAGGCCTTGCCCGTGATGGTGACGTAGGTACCCGAGCGGATGATCCGGCGATAGATCCACACCATCGCGAACATGAGCGCGAAGAGCGACACGCCCATGGCCGCCGCCGTGGGAAAGCGCGGCGGATACTGCGACACGAGCTGGTACATGGCCGTGGTCACCACGTAGAAGCGGGCGGGCAGCCCGAGGACCAGCGCGGCCGAGAAGGAGCCGAGCATCTCGGCGAAGACGAAGACGGCGGCGCCGAGGACTCCAGGGAGGACGAGGGGCAG
>DATHGT010000181.1:0-2441 GCA_035317605.1 Candidatus Acidiferrum sp.
CCGCGACGGCCGAATCCACTCCGCCCGAAAGGCCGAGGACCGCCCGCTTGAAGCCGGCCTTCCTAGTCTCGCGCCTGAGGAAGTCGACGAGCAGGGCGGCGGCGGTCGGGGCGTCCATCTCCAGTGCGGCCTGTGGCGCCATCACGCGCAGAGGGTATGCCGCCCGCAGACGCACTGTCAACGCGGCCGCGACGGTCTGTAGGGAGTTCATGATGTGTCCGCTTTTCGTAGCAAGTGAAGTGTCCGCTTTCGCGGGGGGTGATACACACGGTCACTGTGGAGGTGACCATGTGGTTTTCACGCTCGGCCGTGGAGCGGGCGATGACGATACAGGACGTGATGATGCGAGCGATGAGCGGGGAGTACACCTGGCTGCAGGCGGCCGAGATACTGGGGATGAGCCCGCGGTCGCTGCTGCGCTGGCGGGGTCGCTATGAGCTGAAGGGGTACGACGGGCTTCTGGACCGGCGCCGATGTGTGCCGTCGCGGCGGCGTGCGCCGCTGGCTGAAGTGAAGCGGGTGCTGCGGCTGTATCGGGAGACGTACCAGGGGTTCAACGGCCGGCACTTTCACGAGATCGCCCGCCGGGAACATGGGGTGACGCTGTCGTACA
Organism: Candidatus Acidiferrum sp.; assembly: GCA_035317605.1. Classification (GTDB taxonomy): domain Bacteria; phylum Methylomirabilota; class Methylomirabilia; order Rokubacteriales; family CSP1-6; genus DATHGT01. The sequence goes on from DATHGT010000181.1 coordinate 614, forward strand.
GCTTCGTGAAGAAGGCGTTGCAGACGGCGGGATTGATGCGTAAGTACCGGCCCCGAGGACGGCATCGCCGGCGCCGGGAGCCCCGCGCCTGCTTCGGCGAGATGTTGCACATTGACGGCAGTCCGCACGCCTGGCTGGCCCTTGTGCCCGAGCAGCGCCAGGTGTTCATAGGCGTGGTGGACGACGCTACTTCGCAAGTCCTGTTCGGGCAGCTGTTCGAGACCGAGAGCGCCCGGGTCGTGATGCTGGGGTTTGACGCGGTGATCCGGGGGCATGGCGTGCCGGCGTCGGTCTACAGCGACCGCGCCGGCTGGGCGGTCTACACGCCCAAGGCCGGCGGTCCGTACGACCCGGAGCGCCTGACCCAGGTGGGGCGGGCCTTCAGGCGACTGGGCATCGAGCACATCCTGGCCTACTCGCCGCAGGCACGGGGCAGAAGCGAGCGCCTCAACCGCACCTTCCAGGGCCGGTTGGTGAACGAGCTGCGGCTCGCAGGCATCGACACCATCCCCGAGGCCAACCGGTATCTCCGGGAGCGCTTTATCCCGACTCACAACACGACCTTCAGTCGGCCGCCTCGGGACCCTCAGTCGGCCTTCGTCCCTCTGGGGCGTGTCGACCTCGAGCAGATCTTCTGCCATGAAGAGCCGCGCATGGTCGGCCGGGACAATACCGTCTGCCTCGACGGCGTCCGCATGCAGCTCGACAAGCAGCCGGGACGGCGGACCTGTGCCGGGCTCCATGTCGTGCTCCGCCGGCACCTGGATGGCACCCATTCGGTGTGGCACGGGCCGCGCCGGCTCGGCAGCTTCAACGCCCACGGCCAAGAGCGCAGAGTTCGGCCTGTGGAAGCTGCCGGTCCTGTGGACGCTGGAAAACGCGCCCACAGGAACCTTGGACGCCTGCTCAACAGCGCAGGCGTCCACAGCTCCCCCAAGGCCACTGCTATCACCACTCTCTAACTTCAAGGAAAGGGGGACAACCCAAAACCGGACAGATCACTTGTCAAACCAGACCGGACATTTCACTTGCTAACAACAGCCGTTGCCCCGTTGCCCCGCGGGATGGGCTGGACTAAGATGCGCCGCGATTCCCCGGAGGGTGGCGTGTCGGAGATGGATCGGCTCAAGCAGATCATGGCTCGCCTGCGCGGTCCCGACGGCTGTCCGTGGGATCGGGAGCAGACGCTCGGAAGCCTCGCCACATTCCTGCTCGAGGAGACGCACGAAGTGCTGGACGCCATGGGCTCCGGAACGCCGGCGGCCCACCGCGAGGAGCTCGGCGATCTCCTCTTTCAGATCGTCTTTCAGGCGCGCGTGGCGGAGGAGGAGGGCTCGTTCGATCTCGACGGCGTCATGCGGGACATCGGCGACAAGATCGTGAGGCGACATCCGCACGTCTTCGGCGACGCCAGCCTCGAGACTTCGGAGCAGGTGCTGAAGCAGTGGGAACAGATCAAGGTCGAGGAGCGTCGGTCCAAGGGGGACGGATCGATGTTCTCCGGCGTCCCCGCGCAGCTCCCGGCCCTCCTGAAGGCGATGCGCATCTCGTCGAAGGCGGCGCGCGTCGGGTTCGATTGGCCCGATCGGAGAAGCCTGCTGGAGAAGCTCGAGGAGGAGAAGCGCGAGCTGCTCGACGCCCTCCGGGGCGGCGCGAAGGCGGCCGTGCAGGAGGAGATCGGCGATCTCCTGTTCACCGTCGTCAACGTGGCCCGCCAGGCCGGGATCGACCCGGAGCTGGCGCTGCAGGAATGCAACCGGAAATTCCTGCGCCGCTTCGGGCACGTTGAGGAAGAACTGAAGAAGCGCGGGCTGGCCCCCGCGCCGGA
>DATHGT010000182.1:0-15465 GCA_035317605.1 Candidatus Acidiferrum sp.
GATTGATCGCGCGGCGGGCCATCGGCGGTCCCGTCTACTGCCAAGAGATCGAACGCGGCGGCCATCAGGGCGCGGGTGTACGGATCTTTCGGTTGGTCGAAGATGCGGCCGGCGGGGCCGTGCTCGACGACCACGCCGTCGCGCATGACCAAAATCTCGTCGGCGAGGGCGCGGACGACGCGGAGGTCGTGGCTGATGAACAGATAGGTCAGGCGGTGGCGGCGTTGGAGGTCGCGGAGGAGGTCGACGATTTGGGCCTGGACGGACATGTCCAGGGCGGACGTCGGCTCGTCGAGGACCACGAAGCGGGGTTTGAGGACCATCGCGCGGGCGATGGCGATGCGCTGGCGTTGGCCGCCGGAGAACTCGTGGGGGTAGCGGTGGCGGGTGTCGGGGTCGAGGCCGACTTCGACCAGCGCTTCTTCCACGAGCTTGGCGCGGCCGGCCGCGTCGCCGCCCATGTGGTGGACCTTGAGTCCCTCGTCGATGATCTGCTGTATCGACAGGCGGGGCGAGAGCGAGCCGTACGGATCCTGGAAGACGATCTGCATCTCGCGACGCAGCGGGCGGAGCGCGCGCTGGCCGAGCGCGTGGATCTCGCGGCCCGAGAACTCGATGGTGCCCGTGCTCGCCTGGAGCCGCAGGAGGGCGAGCCCGAGCGTGGTCTTGCCCGATCCGCTTTCGCCCACCACGCCGAGCGTATGGCCTTCGCGCAGCGTGAGCGAGACGCCCTCGCAGGCGTTCACGTATCCGACGGTGCGCCGCAGAACTCCGGCCTTGATCGGGAACCTCACGCGCACGTCGCGCGCCGCCACGATCACGGGCGCCTGCGCGTCGGCGGCGACGGGATCGCCCGACGGCTCGGCGGCGAGCAGCCGTCGCGTGTAAGCGTGCTGGGGCCGCGTGAACACCTCCTCGGTCGGACCCGCCTCGACGGCCTCGCCCTGCGTCATCACGGAGACGCGGGTGGCCATCTTGCGCACGATCGTGAGGTCGTGGGTGATCAGCAGCAGGGCCATCCCGAAGCGCGACTGGAGATCGCGGAGCAGCGCGAGGATCTGGGCCTGGATGGTGACGTCGAGCGCGGTCGTCGGCTCGTCGGCGATCAGGAGATCCGGCTCGTTGGCCAGGGCCATCGCGATCATCACGCGCTGGCGCTGGCCGCCCGAGAGCTGGTGCGGGTAGGCGTCGAGACGGCGCTCGGCCTCGGTCAGCCCCACCAGCTTCAGCAGTTCCAGCGTGCGCGCGCGGGCGGCGCGGCGGTCGAGGCCCTTGTGGACGAAGAGCACCTCGTTGACCTGCTTCTCGATCGTGTGCAGCGGATTGAGCGAGGTCATCGGCTCCTGGAAGATCATGGCGATCCGGTTGCCCCGCACGCGTCGCATGTGGCGCTCGTCTGCGCCCACCAGCTCCTCGCCGCGGAAGCGGATGCTGCCGCTCGGATGGCGGGCCAGGGGGTAGGGCAGCAGCTGCAGGATCGACAGCGCGGTGACCGACTTGCCGGAGCCGCTCTCGCCGACCAGCGCCACCGTCTCGCCGCGGTCGACGTCGAACGAGATCCCGCGCACGGCCCGGATCTCGCCGTCGGGCGTGTCGAACGATACCGAAAGGTCTTTGACGCTCAGCAGGGCGGGGCCGGTCACACCGTCTTCCTGGGATCGAAGGCGTCGCGCACCGCTTCGCCCACGAAGATCAGGAGGCTCAGCATGGTGGCGAGAACGAAGAAGCCCGTGAGGCCAATCCAGGGCGCCTGGAGGTTGGCCTTACCCTGCGACAGCATCTCACCCAGCGAAGGCGATCCGGGAGGCAAACCGAACCCCAGAAAGTCCAGCGAGGTCAGGGTGGTGATGGAGCCATTCAAGATGAACGGCAGGAACGTGATGGTCGCCACCATGGCGTTGGGCAGCACGTGCCGGAACATGATCACGGTGTTCCTGACTCCGAGCGCGCGGGCCGCCCGCACGTAGTCGAAGTTCCGCCCGCGCAGGAACTCGGCCCGCACCACGCCGACCAGCGACATCCAGCTGAAGAGCAGCATCAGCCCCAGCAGCCACCAGAAGTTCGGCTCGACGATGCTGGCCAGGATGATCAGCAGATAGAGCACGGGCATACCCGACCAGATCTCCATCCCCCGCTGGAAGAGGAGATCGACCCAGCCGCCGAAGTAACCCTGCACGGCGCCGGCCACGACCCCGATCAGCGAGCTGGCCAGCGTCAGCGTGAGCCCGAACAGCACCGAGATCCGGAAGCCGTAGATCAGCCGCGCCACCAGGTCGCGCCCCTGGTCGTCGGTGCCGAGCCAGTTCACGCGCGACGGCGGCGCCGGCGCCGGCACCGGCAGCGCGTAGTTGATGGTGTCGTAGCTGAACGGAATGGGCGGCCAGACCATCCAGCCCTTGGCCTGGATCAGCTCGATGAGCGCGGGATCGCGGTACACGGCTTCCGTCGGGAACACGCCGCCGAACGTCGTCTCGGGATAGTGACGAACGACCGGAAAATAGAAGCGGCCCTCGTAGCGGACGAGCAGGGGCTTGTCGTTGGCGATCACCTCCGCGCAGAGGCTGAGCCCGAAGATCGCCAGGAACATCCACAGCGACCAGTACCCGCGCTTGTTCGCCCGGAAGTTGTGGAGCCGCCGGCGCATCAGCGGAGTGAGCGTCATCGGATCAGTGCTCGCGCCGGGCGAAGTCGATGCGCGGGTCGATCAGCGCATACGTGAGGTCGCTGATGAGGCCGAGGCCGAGGCCGATCAGCGTGTAGATGTAGAGGGTGCCGAACATGATCGGATAGTCGCGGTTGATGGCGGCCTCGAAGCCGAGCAGCCCGAGCCCGTCCAGCGAGAAGATCACCTCGATGAGCAGCGCGCCCGTGAACAGGATGCCCACGAACGCGGCCGGGAAGCCCGCGACCACCAGCAGCATCGCGTTGCGGAACACGTGACCGTAGAGCACCCGACCCTTGGCCAGTCCCTTGGCCCGCGCGGTGACCACGTATTGCTTGCCGATCTCCTCCAGGAACGAGTTCTTGGTCAGCATGGTGAGCCCGGCGAAGCCGCCCACCAGCAGCGCGATGACCGGCAGCGTGATGTGCCAGAAATAGTCCGCCGCGCGGGCCGGCCAGGACAGGACAGCCCAGTGATCGGAGGTGAGACCGCGCAGCGGGAACCAGGCGAGGAAGCTGCCGCCCGCGAAGAGCACGATCAGCATGATCGCGAACAGGAAGCCGGGGATCGCGTAGCCCACGATGACGGCGCCGCTGGTCCAGATGTCGAAGGTGGAGCCGTCGCGCACGGCCTTGGCCACGCCGAGGGGGATCGACACGAGATAGATCAAGAGCGTGGTCCACAGCCCGAGCGAGATCGACACCGGCAGCTTCTCGAGGATGAGGTCGATCACGCGCCGGTCGCGGAAGAAGCTCTGGCCGAAGTCGAAGCGGACGTAGTTGCCGAGCATCAGGAGGAAGCGCTCGCGGGCCGGGCGGTCGAAGCCGTACTGCTTCTCGAGCTGGCGGATCAGGTCCGGGTCGATTCCGCGGGCGCCGCGGTAGCGGGCCTCGCCGCTGGTCCGGGGCGGCTCGTTCACCGGGGCCGAGGCGACCTCGCCGCCGGCGGAGCCGCCGACCCGCGCGGTGGCCTCGGCCCCGTGACCTTTGATGCGCGCGATCATCACGTCCACGGGGCCGCCGGGGGCGGCCTGCACGATCACGAAGTTGACGACCATGATCCCGAGCAGGGTCGGAATCATGAACAGCAATCGGCGAAAGGTATAGGCGAGCAATTACTTCGAGCTTTCTCCCTTCCACTTCTGGAGTGCGGCGTCCTTCTTGGGATCGATCCACCACGTGTCGAACCCGAACGTGTACTTGGGGGCGACCGCGGGGCGCGAGAACCGATCCCAGTGGGCCACCCGGAAGGCCTGCAGGTGAAAGTGCGGGATCACGTAGTGCCCCCACAGCAGCACGCGATCGAGCGCGCGGGTGCGCGCGACCAGGGCCTTGCGGTCGGGCGCCTGGATGAGGACCTCGATCAGCTTGTCGATGCTGGGATCGCGAATGCCCGCGAGGTTGCGGGTGCCGGGGGTGGTCGCTCCGGCCGAGCCCCAGAAATCGCGCTGCTCGTTGCCCGGCGACATCGACTGTCGCCACAGGACCACGACCATGTCGAAGTCGTAGTCCTCGAGGCGCTTCTGGTACTGGGCGGCGTCCACCGTGCGCAGGCGCGCGGCCACGCCGAGGCGCTCGAGGTTCTTGGTGAAGGGCAGGACGATGCGCTCCCACGTCGGCTCGTCGATGAGGACCTCGAAGGCCAGCGGCTCGCCCTTGGCGTTGACGAGCTTGCCGTTCTTCACCGTCCAACCCGCCTCGCCGAGCAGGCGCAGGGCCTCGCGGGCGCCCTCGCGGATGTTGCCGCTGCCGTCGGTCGTCGGCGGCTGGTATTCCTTGGTGAAGACCTCCTCGGGCACCTTGCCCTTGAACGGCTCGAGCACGGCTAGCTCGTCCGGACCGGGCAGCCCCCGCGAGGCCAGCTCGGAGTTCGAGAAGTAACTCTTGGTGCGGGTGTAGGAGCCGTAGAAGAGGTTCTTGTTCGTCCACTCGAAGTCAAAGGCGTAGGCCAGCGCGCGCCGCACGCGCGCGTCCTGGAACACCGGCCGCCGGGTGTTGAAGCCGAACCCCTGCATGCCCGTGGGGATCTCGTGCTTGATCGCTTCCTTCTTGATCATGCCGGCGGCGACGGCGGGACCGGTGTAGGCGGTGGCCCAGTTCTTGGCGACGTTCTCGTTGCGCAGGTCGTACTGGCCGGCCTTGAAGGCCTCGATGGCCACGTTGAAGTCGCGATAGTAGTCGTAGCGGATGGACTCGAAGTTGTCGGTGCCGACCTTCATGGGCAGCTTGGCCGCCCAGTAGTCCTTGACCCTCCGATAGGTGATGGACCGCCCGGCCTCGAACGACTGGATCTTGTAGGCCCCGCTGCCCAGGGGTGGCTCCAGCGTGGTCTTCTCGAAGTCGCGCTTGCTCCAGTAGGCCTTCGAGAGCACGGGCAGCTGACCCAGGATCAGCGGCAGCTCACGGTTGTCGCCGGGGGAGAACGAGAACTTCACCTTGCGGTCGCCGAGCTTCTCCACCTTGGCCACGCTGCCGTAGTAGCTGCGGAAGAACGGCTGGCCCTTGGTCTTGAGGGTCTCGAACGTCCAGATGACGTCGTCGGCGGTCATGGGGGTGCCGTCGTGGAAGCGCGCCTGGGGACGCAGGGTGAAGGCCACCCACGAGCGGTCCGCCGGCGTCTCGACGGTCTCGGCGACCAGGCAGTAATACGAGAACGGCTCGTCGGCGGAGCCGACCATGAGGCTGTCGAAGATCTCGCCGAGCCCCGCCGCGGCCACGCCCTTGAGCGTGAAGGGGTTGAGGGTGTCGTACGTCCCGAAGGCCGCCATCTTGATGTCGCCGCCCTTCGGCGCCTCGGGATTCGTGTACTCGAAGTGCGTGAACCCCGCCCCGTACTTGAGGTCGCCGTACATCGAGATGGCCGGGCCGTTCACCGCGCGCGAGCTCGCACCCTGCGCGAGGGCCAACGTCGGGACCACGAGCGCCGCGGCCAGCAGGAGCCGCGACACGGTGAGGGCGAGCACGCTGCGGGACGTTGCGGGGTCGGGTCGGCCGGGGGAGGGCATAGCGTACAGTGTCCCAGCCGGGGCCCCCCAATTCAAGCCGGGTGCTGAGCTCGTCCGATGGCGTTCGGCTCCCTCGACGACACGCTCACCGGCTGCGACGAGCTGGTGGGCGGTGCCAGCGGGTGATTGACAGCGCCGTTGCCCGAGGTGCAGGATGCCGGTCGGGATGAATCCCCCGAAGGCGTTCTTCAGCTACGTTCATCTTGTTGATCAGCACGATAACGGCCGTCTGACGCTTCTCCGGGAGCGCCTCCAGGGCGAGATTCGAGTGCAGACCCGCTTGAACGTCGAAGTCTTCCAGGACATCGCGGCCATCAAGTGGGGTGATCGTTGGAGCAACGAGCTGATCGAATCTCTCTCGGAGGCGTACTTTCTCATTCCCATCATCACGCCCGGTTATTTTCTCAGCGACGCCTGTCGCGAGGAATACAACCTGTTCAAGCAACGCCAGGCGAAGCTCGGGCCCGCCCTGGCAGGGGTGATCCTGCCCGTCTACTACATCGAGACCGACGAGATGAACGATCCGGCGTGGCGCGAGGGCAACGAGTGGGCCAACGAGATCCACGCGTTTCAGTGGTTCGATTGGCGCCCGGTCCGGTTCGAGTCGTGGGAGTCTCCCGCGCCCCATCGCATCGTCGCGAAGATGGCGCGCGACTTCAAGGAGCGTCTGAAAATCATGGGCGTCCTGCGGCCAGCGGGCGGAGGATCGCCGGTCGCGGCCGCACGCACGCTCGCCGTCGAGCGCGCCGACGCGAAGCCGCCCGCGCCCACCCTCGATCACGCCGCCGAGCCGAGGCCCCGCCGAGAACTCGTCGTGGACGCGCGCGGGAAGGGCGACTTCACGACCATCGGTGACGCCATCCGCGCGGCCCGGACGGACGGAGTGATCGTGGTCAAGCCGGGCACGTACCGAGAAGCCATCGTGCTCGACAAGTCGCTGACGTTGATCGGCGACGGACCGCGTGACGCCATCGTCGTCGAGACCAAAGGGGCGGACGCGCTGAAGTGCACGGCGTCGTTCGGGCGCGTCACGAACTTCACGCTGCGTCAAACCAGCCGCGGTCAACGGTGGTCCTGCGTAGACATCACGGCGGGCTCGATCGAGCTCGATCACTGCGACCTCACGAGCCAAGCCTTTTGTTGTCTCGTCGTGCGTGGCCACGCGGATCCGACCGTCCGGCGCAATCGGATCCACGATGGGCGATACGCCGGGATCCTCGTCCACGAACACGGTCGAGGGACGTTCGAAGACAACGACATCTTCGCGAACGCCCTGTCCGGGATCCTGGTGAAAGAGGGTGGCGATCCGACGGTCCGGCGGAACCGGATCCGTGACGCCGAGCAGAACGGCGTCTTCATCTACGGTCACGGGCGGGGCACGTTCGAAGACAACGACATTCTCGCCAGCGGGTATTCCGGGATCGAAGTCAAGGACGGCGGCCATCCGACGGTCCGGCGCAACCGCATCCGTGACACGAAGCAGAACGGGGTCTTCGTGCACAGCAGCGGCCGGGGCACCTTCGAGGACAACGAGATCCTCGCCAGCCGATACGTCGGGATCGACGTCAGGAAGGGTGGCGACCCGGTCGTGCGGGAGAACCGGATCACGGGCAACGGATATCAGGGGATTCGCGTCCACGAAGGCGGGCGCGGAACCTTCGTCGACAACGATCTCCGCGGCAACAGAGGCGGCCCCTGGGACGTGGCCGACGACTGCCTGCCCCACGTCAAGCGCGAGCGCAACATCGAGAGATGAGCGTCAGGCGCCGCAGCAGCGCTTGTACTTGAGGCCGCTGCCGCAGGGGCAGGGAGCGTTGCGACCGACGCGACGAGGGGCGGTCGGCGCGGGGGCGGCGGCGGCCGTGGGGTCCCAGGTGAACGCGATGAGGGCGAGGAAGATCAGGAGCGCGAAGAAGCCGCGGCCCATCGCGTCGAAGAAGGAGTAGAGCGCGTAGAAGATCGGCTGCTTGATCGGTGAGTATCCCGCGGGTTGGATCATCCCGTCCGGGCTCATCACCGGGCTCTGTTGCGTGGCCACGATCGTCACCACGAAGAACGCAATCTGGGTGAGCGTGAGCAGGATCAATCCGATCGCGAGCGCGCGCCCGCGCCGTCGCCAGCCCCAGCCGGGGGCGGCGAGGATCAGGGCGGTGAGGAGCGGCGGTCCAAAGTTCGCCGCGGGAAGCCACACCGGCCAGTTCAGCGGCATGGTCCGCTGCTGCTTGGGCAGCCACGTGGGACGCTGGACGAGCACCTGGGCGCCGTCGACGACGTATCGCGTCTCGGGCGACGACTCGAGCAGGGGACTCAGCGCGCGCCCGATCGCGGCCAGGCCGTTGGCGTAGAGCGGCGCGACGACCGCCCACAGCAGCGCGGTCGCGATCAGGCACGCGAGCAGCCCGAGCAGCGCGCGGGGCCAGGTCGCCTTAAGCGACCGGGCGAATCCGGCTAACCCAGGCGATCCAGCAGGCGCCGACGACGACGAGGAAGACCAGTTGCCAGGCATAGAGGTGCGTGGCCTCGAACCACGATCGGTACATGAGGCCGACGGTCAGCAGGGTCAGGATGCGCAGGAAGTTGACGACGTAGAGCACGCCCGCGCCCACCAGGGTGCCGAACAGCCGCTCGCGCCACGACGCCGGATAGGCCCAGACGGCGGCCGTGTAGAGCCCGACTTCGTAGATCGCGTTGCAGTTGTTCTTGATCTCGACCGCGAAGCCGCTCAGGCTCACCACGCCGCCCGACGACGAAGCGTGGACGCCGACGAGCCGGATGAACTTCTCCGTCATCCAGGCCAGGTGACGGTTGAGCGGCACCACCAGCACGTTCTGGCCGGCGTAGAGAATCGCGAACGCCACCGCGGTGAACAGCGCGAACAGCGCGCAGAAGCGGATGCCCTCGCGCTGCTGCCTCACGAACGTGGCGAGCTTGTTCCCGATGTTCACCGCGCCTGTCACACCCTGTTGGCCGGACGCCTGGGATTCGGGATGAGTCGCCGGCCGGCAGAATCGACGAGGAGGTTCAGCTTCTCGAGGACCGTCTGTCCGATCAGGACTTGATCGCCCCGCACCAGCGCCTCGTCGGCCGTGTCTTGACCGTCGATCTCGACGACCAGCGGTTCCGTCATGCCGACCGCCTCTTCGTGGCCGTCCGCATAGCCGACGGCTACCTGGCCGCGGATGGCCAGACCGAGGCGCTCGACGACCTCCGCCGGCAACACCGTGCGCGACGCTCCGGTATCGACGAACGCGTCGACCTCGCAGCTCCTGACCCGATCGGGCGTCAGCGTGCCGCGCCGGACGAGCGCTTCGTCGATCGCGTTCGTGAGCCTGGCCTTGACGTGAACCTCGCCCATGGAGCGGCCTCCCCCTCGATGTCGGTCAGGCGATTCGCTCCCGATGGTCGGTCACCTCCTCCTTCGATTCAATGTCCAAAATATGATACGCAGCCGCCGCCGCCGCCGGGGACAATTCGTGCGGCGCTCGGGGCCCGTCTAGGGCCGGCGGTCGAGGCGCGCGGCGATCAGGTCAGCCATCACCTGAGCCCCGTGGGGGGAGAGATGGCCGTCGTTGGGCAGGACCGTCGGGCCGGTGAAGAGTGGAGCCGTGTCGACCATCTCGATGGCGTGGCGGGCGGCGATGTCCCGCAGGATCTCGAGCTGGCGTCCCTGGACGAACGGCGCCATCACGAGCCGGGCGCCGGCCCCGTCGGTCAGGCGCTTCATGTAGGCGAGCGCGTGCGCCGTGTAGCGCCACCCGAGCGACGAGGGATCGGTGCTCACGTTCGAAACGTCGTGTCGGGTCCGCGGATCGGAGGGGGCCGCTTCGGCACGCGACGGGGACGCGCGCCATTCGCGGACGCGGAAACGGAGCCACCGGACCATCTTCATCACGTACAGCTCGTCCTCGAGCCGCCGCCAGAGCCGGCGATTCCGGAGCCCCCGCTCGCGCTCGGCGAGGAGCTGGGCGGGATCGGTCCGCGGCGGGTAGGTGATCTTGTCGACCGGCTGCGCGAGGAACTCCCGCATGGCCGCGGGGTTCAGGTGCACGTACAGGTCCTCGATGTCGTTGGGGGAGAACACGTGTACCACGACGCGCGGCCGGAACGTCGGCAGGTGTTCGGTGAGCAGGTAGGCTTCCTGAAACGCGCAGTCGCCCTGGCGGCCGAGGTTGGCCACCCGGAGTCCCGAGCGTCGCTCGAGGAGATGTCCGACCGTGTGCTCGAAGTTCACGCCGTGGCCGTAGACGACGGAATCGCCGACCAGGACGACGTCGGCCGGCGCGTAGAGCGGGCGGTTGCGGAAGCCCAGCGCGTCGGTCTCGTGCTCCCACACGTAGCCGTTGTAGTACATCGTGGTGCGGTAGTTCGGGATCATGAAATGGATACGCAGGCGGCGGTCGTAGTAGTAGATGCCGCCGGCCTTGGTCGTGTACCGGCTGAGCGCGCCGTTGGCGAACTCGTGGCCGAGCAGCAGCGGCCGCCAGCGCAGCGTGGCCTCCAGCGCGCCGAGGACGAAGAGGACGGAGCCGACGACGAGCGCGATCTGGCCAAGGCGGCGGCGACCGCGCGTCACGGAGGGGTCAGGCCGGGAGGGTGACGAACGGGTAGCGGCGGAGCGCGTCGTAGATCACGCGCTTCATCTGGTCGATCTCGTCGTCGGTGTGGGCCTCGAAGCGGAGGGTGAGATACGGATTGGTGTTCGAGGCGCGCACGAGGCCCCAGCCCCCGTCGGGGAAGAGCACGCGGGCCCCGTCGATGTCGATGGTCGGGTAGCGCTGCTTGAGGTCGCGCGACAGCTCCTCGATCACCCGGAACTTCTCGGCGTCCGGGCACATCGCCTTCAGCTCCGGCGTGGCCTTCAGATGCGGCACCGAGTCGAAGAGCCGGGAGATCGGCTCGGACGAGCGCGCGGCGATCTCGATGACCTTGGCCGAGGCGAGGATGCCGTCGTCGACCCCGTAATAGTTCTCGCCGAAGAACATGTGGCCGCTGACCTCGCCCCCCAGCAGGATGCCGTCCTCCCGCATCTTGCGCTTGAGGTGGGAGTGGCCGGTCTTCCACATGACCGGCACGCCCCCGTGACTCTTGATGTCGTCCACCAGCGACTGGGACGACTTCACGTCGAACACGATGGGCGCGCCGGGGTGGCGGGTGAGGAGATCGCGGGCGAGCAGGACCAGGATCAGATCGGCCTCGTGCCGGCGTCCGCGCTCGTCGACGATGCCCACGCGATCCGCGTCGCCGTCGTAGGCGACCCCGAGATCCGCGCGCTCCTCGACCACGCGCGCCTGCAAGTCGACCACGTTGTGCTCGTCTTCCGGATCGGGCAGGTGATTGGGAAAGCTCCCGTCGGATTCGCAGTGCTGCTCGATCACCTCGCACCCGAGCTGTCGCAGCAGCTCCGGCGCGTAGGTGCCGGCGATGCCGTTGCCGGCGTCGACCACGACCTTGAGCCGGCGCGCCAGCCGGATCATCGCGGTGATGGTCGCGAAGTAGGCCTCGCGCGGACTCTTCGTCTCGAGCCCGCCCTGGCCCGATTCGAAGTCGCCGGCCTCGGCCATCTTGCGGAGCGACTGGATCTCGTCCTCGGTGAGGGGGGCGGCGCCGGCGTGGACCATCTTGACGCCGTTGTACTCGATCGGGTTGTGGCTGCCCGTGATGTTGGCGCCACCGTCGAGCGGCCAGTGCGCGGTGGCGAAGTAGAGGATGGGCGTGGTCACCAGGCCGATGTCGATCACGTCGACGCCGGCGGCGCGGACGCCTTCCACGAAGCCCGCCTTCAGCTCGGCCGAGGAGAGACGGTTGTCCTGGCCCACCGCGATGCGCCGGCCCCCGCGGCGGCGGACGAGCGTGGCATACGCCCGTCCGACCGCGCGAAAGACGTCGGCGTTGATGTCCTCGCCCACGCGTCCGCGGACGTCGTAGGCGCGGAAGATGTGCGGGTTCAGCATTGTCTCGTCCTCGCTCCTGGGATATCGTGGGCCGGCTCGCGAACCATGAGCACGCCTGATGCGTCGAGCGTAGCATGAACGCGAAAGGACCCCTGGCATGCGCAGAAGAGTCGAGATGAACGAAGCCGGGCACCTCCTTGGCCAGGCCACCCACGCACGTTCCGGGCAGGCGCTCCGATGAATGACGACACTGACCTGAGAGAACGCACGAAGCGCACGGCCCAGAAGCTCTTCCACTCGCTCAAGGGCGGCACCGGGTTCGAGACGTGGAAGAAGTTCGACAAGGACCTCGCGCGCGAGCTGTCGATGTTCTTCACCGGCAAGCTCTACAGTCGCGAGGTCATCACCCAGGCCCAGCGCGAGCTGTGCGCGGTGGCGTCGCTGACCGTGCTGCACCGGCCCCACGAGCTGCGCGCCCACGTCCACGCCGCGCTGAACGTGGGGGCGACGCGCCAGCAGATCGCCGAGGTGATCTTCCAGCAGGTGACGTACGGCGGCATGCCCGTGGTCGTGGACGCGCTCGATGTGTTCAAGGGCGTGCTGGAGGAGCGGGGCGAGTGGGAGCCCTGACCCCGGCCGCGCTCGACCGCGCGCTGGCCGCGGCGGTGGACGCGGCGCGGGCCGCCGGCAAGATCGCCCTCGGCTATTACCACGGCGGCTTCGAGATCACGATCAAGCCCGATCTCACCCCCGTGACCCAGGCCGATCGCGAGGCCGAGCAGGCCATCGTGGGCATCCTGCGCGAGGCCTTTCCCGACGTCGGCGTGCTCGGCGAGGAGTTCGGCGCGCAGGGACCGCGCGAGCGCCGCTTCATCATCGATCCCATCGACGGCACCAAGAACTTCGTCCGCCGCATTCCGATCTGGGCCACGCTGATCGCGCTGGAGGACGACGGCGAGGTGGTGGCCGGCGTCATCCACAATCCCGCGACCGGCGAGATGTACACCGCGCGCCGCGGCGGCGGGGCCCAGCTCAACGGTGTCCCCGTTCACGTGTCGGACGTGGCCGACCTCGGCGCGGCCTATCTCATCCACGCCGGTCTCGACATCCTGCGCCGCGGGCCGAACTGGGAGGGCTTCCTCCGCCTCGTCGACGCGTCAGGCCGCCAGCGCGGATTCGGCGACTACATCGGCTATGGGTTCGTCGCCGACGGCCGCTCGGAGATCTACGCCGAGGCCGACCTCAAGCCGTGGGACCTGGCCCCGTGCAAGATCGTGGTCGAGGAAGCGGGCGGACGCTTCACCGACTTCGACGGCCGCCCCACGATCTACACGGGCACCGCGCTGGCCACCAACGGCCGCCTGCACGACGCGGCCCTGTCGCTATTACGCGTGTAGTGCGCACGGTTGTCCTGCATCCGGGCGCGCTCGGCGACGTGCTGCTCGCGATTCCCGCCGTGCGCGCGCTCCGTGCGGGCGCTCCCGACCATGAGGTCGTCCTCGCCGCTCAACCGCGGATCGGCCGGCTGCTGGCCGCGCTCGAGGTCGTGGACCGGCCGCTCGATTTCGATACGCTCGGACTCGACGCGCTGTTCACGACCCACGAGCCGGCGGGACATCTGCGCCAGCTCCTGGAGGGCGCGCGGGTCGTTTCGTGGTTCGCCAGCCGAGACGCTCACTTCACGCATCGCCTTCGTTCGCTCGCGGCCGAGGGCGTGATCGCTCCCAGCGTGCCCGTGGAACCGCTCACGGTCTGGGAGCATCTCCTCGGGTCGGTGGCGCCGCTCGCGACGGGCGGGGCGAGCGACGCGGCGTGGCGCGAGCCGATCGCTCTCCGCGCGGACGTCGTCGAGACCGGTCGCCGCGCGCTGCTCGCCGCGGGCTGGGATGGCGGGCGCCCGCTGGTGATCCTGCATCCGGGCGCCGGCGGAGTCGCCAAGCGTTGGGCCGTGGAGGGATTCGCCCTCGCGGCCGAGGCGGTCGCTAACGCGTCCGGGGCGGTCGCCGGCGCGTTCGGGGCGCAGATCGTCGTCCACGAGGGGCCCGCCGATCGCGATGCGGTCGCGCGGCTGCACGATCGGCTGCGCGTCCCGGCGTGCGCGCTGGTGGACCCGCCGCTCGAGACGCTGGCGGGCGCGCTCCACCACGCGACCCTCTTCCTCGGCAACGACTCCGGGGTGACGCATCTCGCGGCGGCCGTCGGCGCTCCTACCCTCGCGCTCTTCGCGGCGGCGAACCTGGCGTGGCGTCCGTGGGCGTCCGGCGCGCACGTTCGCGTCGTGACCATGGGCGCCCTCGCGCGGCCCGACGTCGACACGGTGATCGAGGATGCCGGCGGCCTGCTTCGATCGCGAGATCTGCGCGCGGTTGGCATTCGAGGTCGGCGATGAGACGCCGGCGCTCGCAAACCGGTCTGGTCCTGGCCGGCGGCGTCGTCATCGCCGCCGGCGTGGCCGTCGGCCTCGCCGAGCTGTTCCACTTCCCCAAGCTCACCGTCTGGGTCATCGTCGCGATCACGATCGCCGTCGTCTTCGGGATCATGAAACTCTCCGGCCGATAGCCGACGCCGATCTCGCTGGCGACGCGATTGCATCCCACTCCCGGACACCGGGAGGGACTTTCGATGATCAGACGAATTGCGGTGACATTGGGCCTCGGGGCGCTGCTGGTGGCGACGGTGGCGTGGACGCAGATGGAAATCCGGGGCGTGGTCAGCTACGTCAATCCGACGACGCGCACCGTGCATTTCACCGACGGGCGGATCGTCCAGATCCCGCCGGGGGCCACGCTGACCATCAACGGCCAGCCGGTGCTTCTGGAAGCCGTCAGGCCGGGAGCGACCGCCGTGCTGTTACCGCCGGGAACCTCGACCGCCACGGTGACGCCGGCGACTCCACCCACGCACATATTGGTTCCGTCGCCTCCGCCCGTCGCCGTCGCGCCTGCCGTCGCCGCGCCGGCGCCCGCCGTGACGATCGGATCGCCGCCGGTGAACGTGACGGGGATCGTCGCCGACGCGGACCCGCTGAACCAGACCATCACCTTCCAGGACGGCCGCATCGTGCGGGTCGCTCCGAACACGATGGTGTGGGAACAGTCTCCCGCGATCAGCACGCTCCAGCCGGGCGCCCGCGTCTTCGTGCGTGACGCCATGCCCGTCGGCTACCTGCCCACGGGCGCCGCGGCGCCGGCTCCGGCGGGCCAGTACGTGATGGGCACGGTCTCGCGCGTGGAGCCGGCGCATCGGGAGGTCGTGCTCGCCAACGGGGCCGTCGTGCACATCGCCCCCAGCGCGACGCTTCGCTCCGGCAACGCGGGGGTCGGCATCTCCCAGCTCCGCCCCGGCGATGAGATCGTCGTCCAGGTCACGAACCCCGCGCGGGCCAGCGCGCCGCCGCCCGCGGTGAGCGTCGTCACGGCGCCAGTCCCGGCTACGGCCGACCGCTACGTCGGCAGCGCGCTGCCGTATCAGGGCCACGCCGACACCCGGATCGAAGCCGCCGACGTCCAGATCATCGGGAGCCCTTAAGCGAGTAGGACGACCCTCATCGCGAATCGGGCTTGGCCCAGATGCCGCGGTCGTGCATGAGGCGGATCTGGCGGCGGATGACCTTGTCCCGATATTCCTTGTGCTTCATGGGCTCGCGCTTGAGGTAGAGGTTCTTCGGGTAGATCGGCTGCTCGTAGAGCAGCCCGTAGAGCTCGGTGCGCACGTCCTTGAGCCAGTTGTCCCACTGGGCCCGGGCCCGGTGATCGCGCAGCGCCTCGATGTCGATGACGCCGCCCACGTAGGTGGACCCCGCGCCGTAGTCCTGGCGCCCGACGATGCGGCCCTTGTAGTCGATGACGAAGGACCGCCCGCCGAAGGTGTCGATGGGCGTGGCCTCTTCGGGGAAGAGGTAGTACGTG
>DATHGT010000183.1:0-3803 GCA_035317605.1 Candidatus Acidiferrum sp.
GTCAGCAGCGTGCCGGGCGGCGGAAAGCGCAGCTCGATCAGCGGGACCACGCCCTCGTTGACGTCCAGCTCGGCCATGCGCTCCGGCGAGTCCGCGAGGTTTCTCAGGATGGGGGCCAGCCACTTCTTGAGGAACACGCCGTCGGCGTAGTTGCCGGCGTGGTTGATCGGGCCCTTGGCCTGCGGGCTCGTGCCCGCGAAATCGATGACCAGCCCCTCGGCGGTCTTGGTGAGGGTCATGCGCTGGGCATGCAGGCGCGGCGGGTCGACCCCGTCGTGCTCGGCGTAGTCTTCCCACACATAGGTCCCGTCCGGGATCTTGGACAGCAGCTCGCGCCGGAAGGTCTCGGTGGTGCGCTCGAGGATGGCGTCGAAGCACGCCTCCACCTGGGCGCGGCCGTAGCGGCGGAAGAGATCGGCCACGCGCTCGGCCCCGAGCCGGCAGGCGGCCACCTCGCTGTCGAGATCGCCGCGCAGCGAGTCGGGCAGCCGCGAGTTGCGCACCAGCACCTTGATCAGGTCCGTGTTCGGACGTCCCGCGTCGTAGAGCCTGACGGGCGGAACCATGATCCCTTCCTGGTACGCGCTGGTGGCGTGCGACGGCATCGATCCCGGCACCGCGCCGCCGATGTCGTCGTGGTGGCCGAAGACCTGCACGAACGCCACGACGTCGTCGCCGTCGAAGACCGGCAGCGTCACGCAGAGATCGGGCAGGTGGCCGATGCCGCCCTCGGAGTCGTAGACGTCGTTGTGGAAGAACACGTCGCCGGGCCGCATGGTGGCGAGCGGAAAGTCGCGCACGATCGGGTTCACGAGCGCCGAGTACGAGCGCCCGGTGAGCTTGCGGCAGCGCCGGTCGTGGATGCCCGCGCGGAAGTCGCGCGCCTCGCGGATCATCGGCGACCGCGACGTCCGCTCGACCGCCGCTTCGACCTCCGCTTCGGCGGACGCCAGCGTGCCTTCGACCACCTCCAGGACGATGGGATCCACGCGGAGAGGGGCCTGTTCGTTGATATCATCCACAGCGCTCCGGATCATATACCGGCGCACACAGACGACGGTCCCGGAGGATCCTCATGCCTGAATCGCAGCCTTACGTCGGTCGGCCGCTCAAGCGAATTGAAGATCCCCGGCTCGTCCGCGGCGAGGGACAGTACGTCGACGATCTCCGGATTCCCGGGCTGACCCATCTGGCGTTTCTCCGCAGCCCTCACGCCCACGCGCGGGTGATCGCGATCCGGACCGACGCCGCGAGGAAAGCGCCGGGGGTGATCGCCGTCGTGACCGCCGGTGATCTCTCCGCGTTGAAACCGACGCCGTTCATGGCCACCCTGCCCGGTCTCAAGGCGTGGCCCTACCAGGTGCTGGCGGAGGGGGTCGTCGACGCGACCGGCGTGCCGGTGGCCGCCGTCGTCGCCGAGAGCGCCGTGCTCGCGCGCGACGCGATCGACCTGATCGACGTCGAGTACGAGCCGCTGCCCGCGGTGGCCGACCCCGAGCGCGCCCTCGCTCCCGGCGCCCCCCTCGTTCATCCGGACTTCGGGACGAACCAGGCGTTCAGCGCACCGATGAAGGGCGGCGACGTGGAGGCGGCGTTCGCGCGCGCCGCCCACGTGGTGAGCGTCCGCGTCGAGCACAACCGGATCGCCGGCGTGCCGATGGAGCCGCGCGGGGTCACCGCGCGCTACGACCGGGGCACCGGTGAGCTGACCGTCTGGCTCACGACACAGAATCCATTCCTCGCCCGCTCCGACCTCGCGACCATGCTCGGCTTTCCCGAGGAGAAGCTTCGCGTGATCGCGCTCGACGTCGGCGGCGGCTTCGGCGTGAAGGGCCCGGTGTACCGCGAAGAGGTCGTGGCGGCCGTGCTCGCGATCAGGCTCGGCCGGCCCGTGCACTGGATGTCGAGCCGCCTCGAAGATCTCCAGACCACGCACCACGGGCGCGCGACCGTCACGTCCGCCGAGGCCGCCGTCACCGCCGACGGCGAGGTCATCGGCCTGCGCACCAGCGCGGTCTTCGACCTCGGCGCTCACCTGCTCTCGCTCTCGATCGTGCCGCCGCTGTCGAACGCGATCCACGTGCTCGGACCGTATCGGATCCAGAACATCGAGCTGACCAGCGTGGGCGCCTACACCAACACCGCGCCCACCGGACCGTATCGCGGCTCCGGCCGTCCCGTCGGCGTGTATCTGATCGAGCGCGTGATGGACGAGGCCGCGCGCGCCACCGGCCTCGACCCCGTCGAGATCCGCCGTCGCAACTTCATCCCGCCCGCCGCGTTTCCGTACCGCACCGCGTTCGGCGTGACCTACGACTCCGGCGACTACGCGCGCGCCCTCGATCGCGCGGTCGAGCTGGCCGGCTATGGGGCGCTGCGGCGCGAGCAGGCCGAGGCGCGGGGGCGCGGCGAGATCGTGGGCATTGGCGTCGCCGCCTACGTCGAGTCCACCAACGTGCAGGGCTGGGAGAGCGGAGTCGTCCGCGTGGAGCGCAGCGGCCGGGTCACCGCGATCACCGGCGCCAGCCCGCATGGCCAGGGCCACGAGACCACGTTCGCCCAGGTCATCGCCGACCAGCTCGGCATCGCGCCCGACGACGTGATCGTCCGCCACGGCGACACGCTGGGCGCCCCGCAATCGATCGGCACCTTCGGCAGCCGCAGCGCGGGACTCGGTGGCAACGCGCTCGCTCGCGCGGCGGGCGAGGTTCGCGACAAGGCGCGGCGACTCGCCGCGCGTCTCCTCGAGGCCGCGCCCGAGGATCTTCAGCTCGTGGCGGGCGGCTTCGGCGTGAAGGGCGCGCCCGAGAAAGTCGTCGCCTGGAGCCGCATCGCCGACGCGGCGCATCGCGCTGCCGGCTTACCGCCCGGTGAGAGTCCCGGCCTCGAGGCGACGGTCTTCTTCCGTCAGGACCAGCCGTCGTGGAGCTTCGGCGCGGGCATCGCGCTCGTGCGCATCGACCGCGACACCGGCCACGTGCGCCTGGAACGCTTCGTCGCGGTCGACGACTGCGGCAACGCCATCAACCCCCTGCTCGTCGACGGCCAGATCGTCGGCGCGCTGGCCCAGGGCATCGGCCAGGCGATGACCGAGCACGTCATCTACGACGAGGCCGGATCGCTGCTGACCAGCACGTTCATGGAATACGCGCCGCCCCGCGCCGACGACATGCCGGAGCTGGTTCTCGACCGCACCGTCACGCCGTCGCCGCTGAACCCCCTCGGCGTCAAAGGCGTCGGCGAAGGCGGCGCCTGCGTCGCCCCACCCGCCATCGTCAACGCGGTCATCGACGCACTGTCACCCTTCGGCGTCACCCATGTCGACTCGCCGCTCACGTCGGAAAAGATCTGGCGCGCTCTCGATGCTCGGAGGAGCAGCTAGCCCGCGGGCGAAGCCCGCCCGTGGCCACGCTCACGCCCGCGTGAGTAGAAGGTTGCCGAAGCGATCGACCTCGGCGCGCAGGCCGGGAAATACGACCGTGGTCGAGCCGTATTCCTCGACGATGGCGGGACCATTGACGACGTCGCCCGGCTGCAATCGATCGCGCGCGTAGATCGCGCACGCCGTCGAGCGGCCGTCGAAGCGGACGTCGCGGTGGGCGGTCAGCGCGCGCTCGGGGCGGCCGTCGCCGGGCGGCAGCTCGGGGAAGCGCGGGCGGCGGATCGGGCCTGTCCCGGTGACGCGGAGGTTCACCCATTCGACCACGTGGCGGCCGACTGCGCCGCCGACGTCGCGATAGCTGTAGCCGAAGCGCTTGTCGTGGGTGTCGTGGAAGCGCTTGGCGGTCTCGGCGAGCGCGGTC
>DATHGT010000184.1:0-23518 GCA_035317605.1 Candidatus Acidiferrum sp.
AGCTCGACCAGGGCGAAGAACACGAAGAAGGCGATCGCCGCCCCGATCAAGATCCGATGCGCGGTGATCAGCCTCAAGCGTTACACCCCCAGGACGGCTTTGACGGAGTCGCGAGCGATGCCGACGGTGCGGTCGATCTCCGCGGCCGTGATGATCAGCGGCGGCGCGAAGTAGATCGAATCGCCGGGCGCGGGGTGCGGGCCCGGACTCGGCCGCGTGCGGGTCACCAGGCCGCGCTTCATCATCTCGGCCTGGATGCGCGCGGCGACCTTTCGGTCCCCCGCGAAGTTCTTCTTGGTCGCCTTGTCCTCGACGAGCTCCACGGCGGCCAGCAGACCCTTGCCGCCGCGGATGTCGCCGGTGTTCGGATGGTCGCCAAAAGCACTCTGAAGGCTCTCGTGAAGCCGCGTGCCCATCTTCGCCGCGTTCTCCCACAGCCGCTCGCGCTCCATGATCTGGACGTTGGCCAGGCCCACCGCGCAGCACGTGGGATGCGCCGAGTAGGTGTAGGCGTGGTTCCAGCGGTCCTCGGGCTTGACCGTGTCCATCGCTTCCTTGATCGCCTGGTTCACCATGATGCCGCCGAGCGGCAGGTAGCCCGACGTCACGCCCTTGGCGAACGACATGATGTCCGGCTTGACGTTCCAGTGGGACATGGCGAACCACTTGCCGGTGCGGCAGAAGCCGGTGATCACTTCGTCGGCGATGAAGAGCACCTGGTGGCGGTCACACACCTCGCGCACGAGCGGGAAATAGTCGTCGGTCGGATAGATCACGCCGCCGCCCCCGTGGATGGGCTCGGCGATGAAGGCGGCGACCGTGCCCGGCCCCTCGCGCAGGATCGCTTCTTCCAGCTCGCGCGCCGCCGCCTGCCCGACGGTCTCCCCCGGCTTGGCGCCCTGGAATCGATACGGGTAGCAGGTCTGGATGTGCACGAAGCCCGGCACCCTGGGCTCGAACATTTTCCAGTAGTTGGCCATGCCCGTCGCACTCATCGCTTGAAGCGTCACACCGTGATAGCCCTGGAAGCGCGAGATCACCTTCACCTTGTCGGGCTGGCCCTTGGCCTTCCAGTAGAAGCGCGCGGTCTTGAACGCCGACTCGTTGGACTCGGCCCCGCCGGAGGTGAAGAACACCGCCTGCATGCCGTACGACAGCTCGATCAGCTTGTCGGCGAGGCTGATGGCCGGGATGTTCGACGACCCGACGTATCCCGTGAAGTACGCCATCTCCTTGATCTGCGCCGACGCGGCGTCGGCCAGCTCGGTGCGGCCGTGGCCCACGTTGACGTTCCAGAGGCCGGAGAGCCCGTCGAGGTACTCGTGGCCGCCGATGTCGGTGATCATCACGCCGCGGCCGCGGACGTAGATTATCGGCTCCGCGTTGTCGACGGGATGGTGCAGCGGATGGATCAGGTGCTCTTGATCGGCCTTGACGAGCTCGGCAGCGGTGAGGGCCATCGGATCCTCCTCGGATCAGCGAGCCGGATGAGCCCGGCGATAGTCTCCATGGGGAATCGGGACCGCGCGATCTCGCGCTCCACGGTACCGGTAGACCCACGCCCGCGACCGGCGACCGTCGACGAGGTCAACACCAGCGCGGCGACGCTCGAAATTGTACCCCTCCGCGCGATCGAGGACGGGGAGAAGTTCGCGGTCGTGGAGCCGGTACAGCTCCCCGCGCACGGCGCCGGTCCCCTCGACGAGGCCGGGGTAATCGCGGAGGTCGAGCAGGCACCCGCACACGCTCGCTTCCCCGAGGGACGTCGCCGCGCCGGCGAGCAGCCGGTGCAGCGCGTACCCGCGCATGAGCGTGCCGTAGACGAACAGTAAAGCGCTACGCGCTCTCTTCGACAGCTTGAAGGACCGCGGCCAGGAACTGGGGCTCGGGCAGCGCGCCCTCGAACTGGACCCGATCGTTGATCACGATCTTCGGCACCGCGCTCACCCGGTAGGCGCGGCTGAGCTCCGGAAACTCGGTGGCCTCGATGGCGATGGACCGCACGCGATCCGAGGCGACCGACATGTGCTGCGCCAGGCGCACGGCCCGGGGGCAGTAGGGTCAGCCGGGGGTCGAGAAGACCTTGATGTCGACGTCGCCGGCCAGCGCCGAGAGCGAGGCCTTGGTATCGTCGCTGAGGTCGGGCTCGCCGGTCGAGGCCACGATGATCGCGTCGATCAGATTGCCGAATTCGTAGCCCGAGGGCACGCCGTAGAAGCGGAGCCCGTAGTCCCGCGCGCCCTCGACCACGATCGCCGGGACCTGGTCGACGCCGTAGGCCTCGGCCCGCTCGCGGTCGATGGCCAGGTTCAGGACCTCCACGCTGAGCTGGTCGCTCAGGTCAGCCACCTCGCGCACGAGCTGCTCGTTCTCCCGGCACAGGTCGGCGGCGCCGCCCAGCGACTGGGAGAAGACGACCAGCTTCACGGGCCCGCCCATCTCGGCGAACCGTTCTCGCACCGCCTGCTCATCCTGCGCGTTGAGAAATGCCATGGCTGACAGTCTACTTCACTTCCGCCTTCGGCCGCCGACCCGAGGCATCGAACCTGTCCTCGATGGTCGCGTCGGCTACGACGCCGAGAAGGTCACCACGTGGAGGGCGTGGACGTCGACCCGAACCCGCTGGCCCGCCGTGAACTCGGCGGCCGACGGTTGGGACGAGAAGAGCAGGCGGCCCGACGGCAGCGCGAGGCCATACAACGTCTCGGAGCCCCGGAAGGAGCGCTTGAGGATCGTGGCGGCGCCGTCCGCGCACACGACGAACGTCACGTCGTCGGGGCGGATCATCACGTCGACCTTCTGACCCAGAGGCCACTCGGCGTTGGGAAACACGCCGACCTCGGTGACGATCCCCGCGGCCGTCACCTCGCCGGGCAGGAAATCCGCGGCCCCGACGAAGCCCGCCACGAACGTGGTGGCGGGCTGGTGATAGACGACCTCGGGCGCGGCGATCTGCTCGAGCCGGCCCGCGGCCAGCACGCCGACCCGGTCGGCGATGGTGAAGGCTTCCTCCTGGTCGTGGGTGACGAAGATCGCGGTCGTCCCCGTCGAGCGCAGCACGTGCTCGACTTCTTCCCGCATCTGGTTGCGCAGGTCGGCGTCGAGGTTGGAGAACGGCTCGTCGAGCAGCAGCAGCGCCGGCGAGGGCGCCAGCGCGCGGGCCAGCGCGACGCGCTGCTGCTGGCCGCCCGACAGCTCGTGTGGATACCGCCGGAGCAGCGCCTCCAGATCGACGAGGCGCAACACCTCCCTCACCCGCCCTTGCCGCGCGGGGCGCGCGAGGCGATGCAGGCCGAACGCGACGTTCTCCTCGACCGTGAGATGCGGGAACAGCGCGTAGTCCTGGAAGACGACCCCGACGCCCCGCGCCTCCGGGGGCACCAGAACGTCGCGCGTCGCGTCGGCCACGACGCGATCGCCGATGGTGATCGTCCCCTCGTCCGGAGTTTCGAACCCGGCGATGAGGCGGAGCGTGGTGGTCTTGCCGCAGCCCGACGGCCCGAGCAGGGCCAGGATCTCGCCGTGGCCGACGCTGAACGACAGGCCGCTCACCGCGGGGGCCTGGCGGCGCCGGTAACGCTTGCCGACGTCGGTCAGGCTGACGAGGGACACGGAGTCATCGGGGACCGTGCGGGGGACCGGCCGTCAGGTGCGTCGTGAGCATCAGGGGAAACAGTCCGACGAGCACGATCGCGATCGCCGGCAGCGCCGCCTCGGCCCATCGCGATTCGGACGTGAGCTCCCACACCTCGATGGCGAGGGTCTTGAGCCCGAGCGGGCGCAGGAGCAGCGTGGCCGGCAGCTCCTTCATCGTCTCGACCCACACCATGATGGCCGCGGTCAGCAGGCCACCGCGCATGAGCGGCAGATGCACGCGCCGCAGGGTGCTTCCGAGCCTCACGCCGAGCGATCGCGCGGCCTCGTCGAAGCTCGGAGGGATCCGCGCCAGGCCCGCGTCGATCGTCTGATAACCCACGGCCAGGAACCGAACGGCATAGGCGAACAGTACCGCCCCGGCCGATCCGGTGAGAAGCAAATCGAGCGGACGGCCGAGCACGAGCTTCGCGACGTCGTGCAGCACGCCGTCGAGCCAGGCGATCGGCGCCAGGACCCCGACGGCGATGACGGCGCCGGGCAGCGCGTAGCCCATCGACGAGAGCTGGGCGACGAAGCGGGCGCCCGGCGAGGGATGCAGGCGCACCGCGTACGCCAGGATCAGCCCCAGCGCGCAGATCGAGAGGGCAGCCGCGCCCGCGAGCACGAACGTGCTCCCGAGAAGCCCGGGCAAATTTCGTGGCACGCGAGCGCCTCCGACCAGCTCACCGGCCCACAAGAGAAGCTGGCCCACCGGCAGCACGAACGCGAGCCCGAGCACGGCCAGGCATGCGCCGGTGGCCACGCGGGCGCGCCAGCCGCGCAGGCGCGCGCCCTCGACGCCTCCGCCGCGGCGCTGACTCTGCGTGAAGCGCCGCCGTCCGCGCAGCGCGCGCTCGAGCACGAGCAGGGCGAGGGCCAGCAGGAGCAAGAGGCTCGCGAGCTGCGTGGCGGCCACGCGGTCGAACATCCCGTTCCACACGCGGTAGATCGCCTCGGTCAGCGTGCGATAGCCGAACGTGGAGACGGTCCCGAAGTCGGCGAGGGCCTCCATGACGGCCAGCGACACCCCGGCGACGAGCGAGGGCCGGGCCATGGGCAGCACGATCTCGAAGAACGCGCGCCGGCGACTGTGGCCGAGGCTGCGCGCGGTCTCCAGCGTGGCGAGTCCGTGCTCGCGGAACGCCGAGCGCGCCAGCAGGTACACGTAGGGATAGAACACCAGCGTCATCACGAGCGCGACACCCCACCCCGAGCGCAGGTCGGGCACGCGCAGCCCGTCCCCGAGCGCGCGGCGGAGCGCCGACTGCACGGGGCCGCTGAAGTCGAACATCCCGAGGAACGCGAAGCCGATCACGTAGGCCGGCACGGCCAGCGGCAGCACGAGCGCCCACTCGAAGACTCGCCGTCCCGGGAAGCGATAGGCGACCACGAGCCAGGCCAGCCCGGTGCCGACCACGAGCGTGCCGACGCCGACGGCGGCGGCGAGTCCGAGGGTGTTGACGAGGAGTCCGGCGAGCTGGGTATCCCACAGATGGCGCCACACGTCGCCGGCGGGGTGTCGCCAGGCGGCGCCGACGACCAGGAGCGGAACGGCGACGGCCAGCGCGATCGCGCTGGCCGCCAGCATCAGGGGCGAGGGCCGGACGCCCTTCGTCTTATTTGTACCCGGCGCGGTCGGCGAGGCGAGTCGCCGCCGCCTGGAACTCACCGGCCGCCGCGACGTTCACGTCGTCCTGCTTGAACGGTCCCCAGCTGCGGACGATCGCGTGGATCTCGGCCTTCGGGTTGACCGGGAATTCCATGCTGGTGTCCGCGAACATCTGCTGCGCCTCGAGCGTGGAGAGAAACTCGAGGAGCTTGATCGCCCCCGCGCGGTTCTTGGCGTGGGCGGTCACCCCGCCGCCCGAGACGTTGACGTGCGTGCCCGTGGTCGCTTGATTGGCCCAGAGGGGCGCGACCGGGAAGTTCGGGTCCTTGGCGAGCAGGCGCGCCAGGTAGTAGGTGTTGGTGAGCCCCACGTCGCACTGACCGGCGGCGATGGCCTCGAGGATCTTGGTGTCACCGCTGATGATGGTCGGCTGGTTGGCCACCCAGCCCTTGACGATCTGCTCGGCGCGCGGCTCGCCGTGGCGCTTGATCATGGTGGCCAGCAAGGACTGGTTGTAGATGTAGCCGGAACTGCGAAGACACAGCCGGCCCTTCCAGCGCGGCTCGCCGAGCGCCTCGTACGTCGACAGGTCCGCCGGGTTGACCTTCTTGGTGTTGTACATGATCGTGCGGGCGCGCATGGTCAGGCCGAACCATCGGTGCTCGGGGTCGCGCAGGTGCGCGGGGACGTTCTTGGTCAGCTCGGCCGACGTCACCGGGGCGAACACCCCGGCGCGGGCCGCGTTCCACAGGTTGCCGGCGTCGACCGTGAAGAACACGTCGGCCGGGCTCCGCTCGCCCTCGGCCTTGAGCCGCTCGAGGAGCGGGCCCGCCTCGCCGTTGAGCGTCTTGATCTGGATACCCGTCTTCTGGGTGAACGCGTCGAAGGCCTTCTCCTGGCCGTAGTGCCGGGCGGTATAGAGGACGACCTCTTCAGCCGCCGGCGCCGGCGCGACACCGAGGAAGAGAGCAACGGAGCCGATGACGGCCAGACCAAGCCGAAGCGTGAACGCCCTCGATCGCATGAGGTAACCCCTTTCTTCCTACTCGTCTTTCTTGATCTGCTGGGCCAGGTAATTGGCCTCGCCCATCTGAGCGATGAGGTTGAGCTGGGCCTCGATCCAGTTCGCGTGGGCCTCTTCGCCCTTCAGGATGTCCTCGAGCAGCTCCCGGCTGCCGTTGTCGCCGAGGCTGCGCGCCAGCTCGATGCCGTCGTTCAACCGGCGGATCGCGTCACGCTCGATTCCCAGGTCCAGGTTCAGCTGCTCGGGCACGGTCTGCCCGACGTTGACCTTGCTGAGGCGCTGGACGTTGGGGACGCCCTCCAGGTACAGGATGCGCGCGATGAGCCGGTCGGCGTCGTGCATCTCGCCGATCGACTCTTCGCGCAGCTTCTTCCAGAGACGCTCGTAGCCCCAGTTCTCGCACATGCGCGCGTGGATGAAGTACTGGTTGATGGCCGTCAGCTCGGCCGTGAGCACGTCGTTGAGCAGCGTGATGACCTGGTCGTGACCCCGCATGGTGGCCTCCCGCGGCGTGAGGAACGGCAGTAGGGCCAGTCTACTCCGGGTTTCAGCGCGCGCCGTTCACGAGGCGTCGGCCCAGCGGCGGAGCAGATTGTGATAGCAGCTCGTCAGCGCGAGCACCCCGGGGTGATCGGGGACGGCGCGGTTGACCTGGTTGATCGCCATGTCGAGGTCGAAGAGCAGCGACCGCTCGCCGTCGTCGCGAACCATGCTCTGGACCCAGAAGAACGAGGCGTCGCGGGCGCCGCGCGTCACCGGCGTCACCCGGTGCAGGCTGGTCGCGGGATAGAGGATGAGATCGCCCGCCGGCAGCTTCACCGAGTGCGCGCCGTACACGTCCTCCACGATCAGCTCTCCGCCGTCGTAGTCCTCCGGCCGGCTGATGAACAGCGTGACCGAGAGATCGGTGCGGATCCGGAACGGCGTGCCCGTGACCTGGCGGACGGCGTTGTCGACGTGGGCCCCGAACGTCATGCCCGGCTCGTAGCGGTTGAACAGCGGCGGAAAGACCCGCAGCGGGAGCGCGGCGGTGATGAACAGCGGGCTCTTCTCCAGCGCCGCGACGATCATCTCCCCCATCTCCCTGGCCTCGGCGCTGCCCTCGGGAATCTGCAAGTTGTCCTTGGCGCGGGCCGACTGGTGACCGGCGGTCACGCGTCCGTCCACCCAGGACGCGCCCTCCATCAGCTCGCGGCAGCGCGCGACCTGGGCCTCGGTCAGGACCTTCGGGACGTGGACCAGCACGTCAGAACCTGAAGTTGCCGGTGAAGAGCACGGTGCGGCCGGGCGCCGGCGGGGTGTGGCCCTGGTAGACCGAGTCGAAATAGCGCTCGTCGGTGACGTTGAGCACGTTCATCCTGAACTCGGTGTTCTTCCACGGGAAGTAGGCGACCGTGAAGTCGCCCTTTCCGTATCCGGGCAGCTTGTTGGTGTTGTT
Organism: Candidatus Acidiferrum sp.; assembly: GCA_035317605.1. Classification (GTDB taxonomy): domain Bacteria; phylum Methylomirabilota; class Methylomirabilia; order Rokubacteriales; family CSP1-6; genus DATHGT01. The sequence goes on from DATHGT010000184.1 coordinate 7,708, forward strand.
ACCGTTGGCCGCGCGCTCGCCCACATACGTCATGCCGCCGCCCACCTGCCATTGCTGGGTGAGGTCGTACGTCGTCCACAGCGAGACGCTGTGCTCCGGCGCGGCGATCAGCCGTTTGCCCTGCACGGGAATCCCACCCTGGACGTCCTTGGATTCGAGCACCTTGGTGTCGAGATACGTATAGCCGGCGAACAGGTTCCAGTTCGGCAGGAGCCGACCGATGGCCTCGATCTCGAAGCCCTGCGAGCGCTGCCGACCGTCGAGCGTCTGCTCGGGCGATCCCGGCTCGGCGGTGCGCGCGTCGGCCTTGTCGATCCTGAACAGCGACGCGTTCAGGCTCAGGCGATCCTTGAGGAGCTGCCACTTGGCGCCCAGCTCGAAGGACTGCGTCTTCTCGGGGGGCGTGTTGACGGTGTTGGCGGCCAGGGTCAGCGCCTCCGCCGACGGGTTGAACGCGGTGCCCCACGCGAAGTAGTACGTCTGCTCGCGGGTCGGCAGGAACACGAGGGCGGCCCGCGGGCTCACGACGTCGTCGACGCGGTTGAACTGCCTGCGGGCGCCGGCGCCAGGGGCGGCCGTGCGGCTCTCGAAGTCGGCGTCGAAGTGATCGTAGCGAAAGCCGCCGAGCAGCCTCCACTGCCTGGTCAGCGCGATCTCGTCGACCGCGTACAGGCTGGCCGTGAACGCCTTGGTCCCGCTGACCGTGTTCACGGCGCGCCGGATGGTCGAGAGGTCCGGGAAGGGGTTCGGATTGAGCAGGGTCGCGGTGGGCACACCCGTCACCGTGAAGTTCGTCACGTCGGTGGTCTCGCGGTCGAACTCGACGCCCGTGACCAGCGTGTGCTCGAGGCCCCAGGTCTTGAAGGTGACGATGAAGTCGGTCTGGTTGGCCAGGGTGTCGTCCGTGCGGTCGCGGGCCACGATGCCCCGGTTCACGCTGATGGCCGAGAGCGGCGTGGTCTCCGTCGGGGCGCCCGCGATGCGCGGGGCCACCGCCTCCTGCTCGAGGTGATAGTTGGCGTGGCGCAGGGTGTTGCGGAGCTTCACGTTGTCGTTGAACGTGTGGTCGAGCCGGATCGTCCCGACGTTGACCGTGGTCCTGAAAAAGTCGTTGTCCGACAGGCCGTAGAACGTGCTCCGGTCCACCGGCGCCGGCCGCCCGAAGAGATAGGGCAGCCCGTTGTCGGGGAGGTTGTCCTCTTTCTGGAGGAAATAGCTGAGGGTCAGACGCGTCGGCCCGGTCATTCCGATGGTCAGCGAGGGCGCGACGCCGTAGCGCTGGAACTCGACCTCGTCGCGGCCGGCCACCTCGCCCTGGTAGTACATGGCGTTGAAGCGCGCGGCCATCTGCTCGGAGAACGGCTGGTTGAGGTCCATGGTGACCCGCCCCTGCAACGGGGCCCCGATGGTCGCGGAGAAGTCGTAGAACGGCGTTCGCTCCGGGGTCTTGCTCACCTGGTTGATCAGCCCGCCCGCCGAGCCGCGGCCGAACATGACCGACGACGGCCCCTTGAGCACTTCGACCGATTGCAGGTTGAAGACGTCGCGGGTGTACGAGCCCCAGTCGCGGATCCCGTCGAGGTAGATGTCGTTGCGCGCGGAATAGCCGCGCAGGGTGAGGTTGTCGCCCTGGATCCCGCCCTCGCCCGCGTTCAGGCTGAGGCCGGTCACGTTGCGGAGGGCCTCCCGCATGCTGAACACGGCCTGCTCGCGAAAGATCTCCTGCGGGATCACGGTGATCGACTGCGGGGTGTCCTTGATGAGGTCCGGGAACTTGAAGAGGCTCGGCTCCATGATCCGGTACTCGCGCCGCTGGGCCCGGACGTCGACCGGGTTCAGCGGAATCTCCTCAGACGGCTGCTGGGCCAGCGCGGTGCCCGAGGTGAAGATCAGGCCGATGCCGAGCGCGCGTGAGAGCGAGCTACGGACGCGCTGATCGCTGACGCGTGCCGACTTGCCGACCGAGCGACGGAGCGAACGCATGTCGATCCTCCCGATGCGATGGATGAATGCGCCGGGCTGGCTGACGTGCGTCGACTTCGAGGCTGGCTGGCGCGCTGTTTCAGAATCATGAGCTTCAACGCCCGCCGGGGGCGGGCACGGAGTACTGACCCGGGGTCTTGAGCTGCTGGCGGGCGCTTCCGGATTCGCGGCTGGTCGCCTCGCGGATCCGCGCGACCTCCGCCTCCGCTTGCTTCTTCACGTCGGGATGCTGGGCGGCGCGCTCGAAGGCGGCCTGCGCGCCGGGAAGGTCCTTGAGCCGGACGCGAACGACGCCGAGGTTGAACCAGTTGCGGCCCTCGTCCCTCAGGCTCACGGCCTTGGTGTACGACTTCTCGGCGGTGGCCCACTCGCCGGTCTCGTAGGAGAGGCGGCCCAGCGTGGACCACACCGCCGGGTTCTTGCTGTCCTTCGCGGCCAGCTTCTCGAGCTCGGCCATCGCGCGCGGCTCCTCCTCATTGTCGACGAGCATGAACGCCATGCGCGCGCGCAGATCGTCCTGATCGCGCAGGACCAGCGCGGCCTCGTAGGCCTCGAGCGCGTCCGGGACCTTGCCGAGCTGGTCCAGCGACGCGGCGAGGTCGCGCTGGGCGGCGAACGAGCCCGGGTACAGCTCGGCCGCCTTGGCAAACGACGCGGCGGCCTCGTCCCAGCGTGATCGTGCCGCCGCCGCCTGACCGCGGACGTAGTACGCCAGCGGATGGCTCGGCAGCTTGGCGATGGCCTCGGTCGACAGCGCGCCGGCCCGCGCGTAGTTCTTGTCGCTCAGCGCGTCCATGGCCTGGCGGAGCAGCGAGAAAGCGGGATCGTCCCAGATGGACTGGGCCGAGCTGGCGACGGGGAACGCGACCAGGCACAGGAGGAATCCCACGACGGCCGCGGCGTACGAGTGGCGCCACGTCCGGCGAATCAATCGCCCACTCCGCTCTGCAACTGAAAGCGCACCGGCAACGTCACCCATACAGGCACGGCCTCCTTTCCGCGTCGCGCGGGCTCGAACAGCCACGTCCGGACCGCCTCGATCGCGGAACGATCGAGATCGGGGTGTCCCGCGGACCGCGCCACCGACACCGACGCGACGCGCCCGCTCGTCAGCACCTGAAACCGCAGGAGCGTCTCGCCCTCGATCCCCTGCCGGCGCGCCGAATCGGGATAGCGCGGCCGCGTCTGATAGCCGCCCACCGGGCGGGCGAAGGACGTCAGGCCGGTGGGATTGCCCGTCGAGGCGATCTGCGGGCCGCCCGTTCCCGTCCCCTCACCGCCCGCAGCGCTTCCCTTCCCCGAGCCGCCGCGCGGACCGATGGGCAAATCGCCGGTCGAGAAGAGCTTCGCGGAGCCCTTGGCGCTGCCTCCGGACGGACCGGGCATCGCGAAGCCCGACGAGGACGCGCCGGTGAGGAAGCGCCGGCCCGAGTCGACCGGCTCCTCGACGGTCGCCGCGCTCTCGCGTCGTGGCGCGTCGTTCAGCAGCGCGGGCGTCGCGGGCGTCTGCTCGATCACCCTGGTCGGCTCCGTGACCAGACGCGGCGGAGTGATGGGCTCGCGGCGCACCGGCCTGGGTGGCTTGGGCGTCTCCGGCGGCAGCGCGGGCGCTTCGAGACGAACGACCTCGATCGGAATCGGAGCGGGCGCACGCGCCGAGGCATGAAACGTCACCACCGTCGCGGCCGTGGCCAGCGCCGCGCCGTGAACGCCGACCGAGATCCAGATCGGCCATCCGAACAGATACGGACCGATCGCCCTGGCGCTCATCGCGCGCGCTCGGTCATGGCCGGCGCGGCGGTTCGGGGGGAACGACCGCGATGGCCAGGCGGTTGATGCCGGCCGTGCGCGCCACGTCGACGACATCGACCACGCGGCGGTGCAGGACTTCACCGTCGGCGTTGATCATCACCACGAGGTTCGGGTTGGCCGACACGAGGGTGCGCAGCTGGCCGGCGAGCGTGTCGCGGGTGGTGGGCTCGCGGTTCAGGAACATGCGGCCGTCGCGGTCCAGCGTGATCGCGGCCTTGTCGTCGCGGGTGGCCTGGCCACTCGCGGCCGCCGGCAGATTGACGGACATGCCGCGATACATGGTCATGGCCAGGCTCGCCATCATGAAGAACACGAGCAGGAAGAACACGGTGTCGATCATCGGGATGATCTCGATCCGGGCCCTCTTCGACTCGCGGCGGGCGATCCTCACCTCGGCTCGCCACCGGTCAGCAGCAACTCCAATCGCGTGCCGTGCCGCTCGACCTCGTCGAGCGCCCGCTCGGCGCGGGCGAGGAAATAGTTGTAGGCCGGCAGCGTCGCGATCGCGATGCCGAGACCCGCCGCCGTGGCGATGAGCGCCTCGGCCACGCCGCCGGTGATGGCGTGCGGCTGATTGATGCCGGTCGTGGCCATCACCCCGAACGCGCCGATCATCCCGGTGACCGTGCCCAGGAGCCCGAGGAGCGGCGAGAGCGTGATGATGGTGTCGAGCACCGGCAGCGCGCGCCGCATCCGCGAGACCTCGTGGCGCGCCGCCGCCTCCATGGCGAGGGTGGCCCCGGCCTCGCGATACGCGAGCCCCGCCGTCAGGACGCGGGCCTGGGGCGACGGCGACGCGCACGCGTGCTCGATCGCGTCTTCCCACTTGCCGGCGGCGGCGAGCTGGAGCACGCGCTCCCCGATGCCGGCCGCACGCGCCCGCCACCAGAACCAGGCGCGCTCGAGGACCACGGCCAGCGAGAGCACGGAGCATGCGAGCAGCGGGATCATGACCGGACCGCCCTTGGCGAGAATCGCGACGACCACGGACACCGTCATCGGACAGACTCCATGGGGGCGCCGAAATGGCCCCCAAACCCCCAGACGCTCGGGGCGCCCCGGCGCAGCCGGGGCGCCCCTCGATCCAAGGCGCTGGTTTCTGGCTGGCTGCGCGCGACGGGAGGCGGTCCACCGCGCGGTGGCTGGCTCGAGCGGGTTACTTGGTCAGGATCAGCTTGTCGGCGCGCGTGATGCGCAGCCGGTACTCGTGGCCGGCGTGGAGGATCACGATCTCGCGCTGGCCGCGCAAGATCTCGCGGCTCGACAACCGGACGTGGGACGGCCCCGCCCCGCCGCCTTCGGCGTGGACGGTCTCGGGCTCGATCACAGGCCGACTTCCGCGTGAGCCGGCATCGCGCCGTGACGGCGGCTGGCCTCGGCGAGCAGGTCCAGCACCGCCTCCTGGCAGGCGCCGCAATCCGCCCCGGCGCGGCAGGCCGCGACGACTTCGTCGAGCGTGCACGCCCCGCCGCGGATCGTGGCGCGCACGCTGTGATCGGAGATGCCCTGGCAGAGACACAGAATCATGGGAGCCTCACCACCATTGTTTCAAGATCAGGGTCACAAGCCATGGCATGTTAAGTAACCCTAATCTGTATGAGCTGTCAACCCTTATTTACGGACCGGCGACGGATACCACCGCCGGGGCGCCGGCACCAAGCGCGGTCTCGAAGAGGCCCGCGAAGCTCGCGATCGACGTCGCGTTGAAGCCGCGGAAGTTGGGCGGCGGTGTGAACGGCGAGCCCTCATCGGCGACGACGACGATCAGCACGGGCCCACCGAACGCCGCGACCACGGCCAGATGGTTGGGCGCGTGGCGAAGCGCTCTCGACTCCGTGAAGCACACGACACGCTGCTCGGGACGGGCGAGCCGCGCCGCCGCGGCGGCCACCGTCGCGAACCCTTCGGTGGCCGCCGCGGACATCCGGCACTCGCCGGGAGCGACGGCGTGCCAGGCGCGCGCGGCGTGGCGCCACACGTCACCGTGTTCGAAGACGGCCACGGTGCCCGCCGGGGTGAGTCGGCGCGCCGCTTCCACCACGCGATGGGCGGCGAGATCTCTCGGCATCGTCGGCGGCGCGGAGGCGGCCTGCTTCAACGCGTGCAAGCGCGCGACGTCCCACTCGGCCGATCGCCGGCCGCGCAGGCGCGGAGCGAGCTCCTCGAGAATCAGCCCGAGGTCGCCGACGACGGTCACGCGATCGTCTGACGGCGACTCGGGAGCGGCCGGAGTCAGCTCGAGCACGTTCACGTCAGCCGGCCACCCGTTCGGGGCCTCGCGGGGATCGACGCCGATGGCGACCACGAGATCGGCATCCGCGAGCAGCCGCCGCTCCGCGTCACCCCCGTCGAGCGTGCCGATGACGAGCGGATGCGGATCGGGGACGACTCCCCTGGCCTTCGGCGTGGCCAGCACCGGAGCCGGCCGCGCCTCGACGAACGGCCGGATCCAGGCGGCATCGGTCTCCGAGCGACAGAGACCGCCGACGACCACGAGCGTGTGCTCGGAGGCGTCGATCAGACGGACGGCGGCATCGAGCGCGCCGGGGTCCGGCGCGGCCAGCGGTCCCGGACGGCAGCTCGTCGCCACGGGCAGCGCCGGAGCCGTGATCGTGGCCGGTGGCAGGTCGAGACGAACCGGTCCCCATGGTTCCTTCATGGCGAGCTGGCAGGCGTGGGCGATCCAGTGAGCCGCGGACCCGGGCGTGATGCTCAGCGCGGCCTTCGTCACGGCCTCGGTCTCCGAGAGGGGAACCCCGATGCTGATCACGACCGCGGGCGCGCGATCGAACGACGCGTACGCGAGGCCCGCCGCGGCCCCGCCACGCTCACGCCCGATGACCGCCGCGCCCGGCGTCCCGGTGAGCGATCCCGACACGGCCGCCATCACGCACGCCACGTCCGGCCGATCGACCCGCGCCACCGGAAGACCGCGCCGCTCCACCGCGTCGACGATGGGCTCCGAGTCGCGATCCCCCGCGACGACGAAGACACGCGCGGTCCCCGCCCGCGCGAGTCCGTCCGCCACGACGTCAGCGACCGTCGTCATCGTCTCAGGGAGCGCTCGGAAGCGCCCGTGGGCGCTCGGAAGCGGCCGTGGGAACGCTCAGAGGCGCCCCCTCGGAGTCAGATCTTGGCGAGGACGGGCCGCATGCGGTCGAGGGCCGCGCGCAGGTTCGCCTCCGAGTTCGCATAGGACAGCCGGAGGTAGCCTTCGCCATGGGCGCCGAACGCGGTGCCGGGCAGCAACGCCACCCCCGCCTCGTTGAGCAGCCGCTCCGCGATCTCACCCGAGGGACGCCCGAGCCGCGTCACGTTCGGGAACGCGTAGAATGCGCCGCGCGGCCGGATGCAGGTCACCCCCGGAAGCGAGTTCAATCCGTCGACGACGAGATCGCGGCGGCGCCGGAACGCGTCCACCATCTGCGTCACCGGCGTCTGGTCGCCCTCGAGGGCCGCGATCCCCGCGAGCTGGACGAACGAGGCCGTGCACGACGCGGAGTTCACCATCAACCGGGTGACGTGCTCGGCCAGCGGCACCGGCATCACGCCATAGCCGAGACGCCAGCCGGTCATCGCGTAGGTCTTCGAGAAGCCGTCGAGCAGCACCGCGCGCTCGCGCACGCCGGGAAACCCCAGCAGCGAGACGAACTCGCCCTCGTAGAGGAACTCGCGGTAGATCTCGTCGGTGAGGATCGTGATCCCGCGCTCCACGGCGACCCTCGCGATGCGCTCGAGCTGCGGGCGATCGAGCACGCCCCCGGTGGGGTTCTGGGGCGAGTTGACGATGATGAGCCGCGTCCGCGGCGAGAGCCGCCGCTCGAACTCGTCCATGTCGAACCCGAACCCGCTCTCCTCGCGCAGGGGAATGGGCACGGGCACGCCGCCCACGAAGTTGACCACGGACTCGTAGATCGGAAAGCCCGGGTTCGGATGGATGACCTCGTCACCCGCGTTGACCAGGGCCAGGATCGTGAAGAACATGATCGGCTTGCCGCCCGGCGTGACCACCACCTCTTCGGGCGAGACCGGCACGCCCCGCGTCAGGCCGACGTGCTTGGCGATCGCTTCGCGCAGCTCCGGCAGCCCGGCCGCGGGACCGTAGTGCGTAGCGCCCTCGTCGAGCGCGCGCTTGGCCGCCTCGCGGATGTGGGCGGGCGTGTCGAAGTCGGGCTCGCCGATCTCGAGGTGGATGATGTCCCGACCGGCGCGCTCCAGGGCTTTCGCGCGAGCCAGCACTTCGAAGGCGGATTCGGTCCCGAGTCTCGACATCCGGGTGGCGACGTCCATAAGTCTCCTCGTGTCTGTCCCTTCGTGGGGTCGGCCAGCGTCGATGAAAGCGGTGTCATTATACGGGACGTGGATTGGGCCAGGGTTTCGGCGGGGCCGTTTCGCATGGGCTGGACGAGCGGCCATCCGAGCGAGCGGCCGGAGCACGAGGTCTGGCTCGACGCGTTCCTGATCGCGCGCACGCCCGTGACCAACGCCGAATACGCCGCGTATCTCGACGCGACCGGCGTGGTCCCGCCGGCCTTCTGGAATCGGCGGGAATTCTCGCGTCCGCTCCAGCCCGTGGTCGGCCTGTCGTGGGAGGAGGCCACGGCCTTCGCCGCGTGGGCTGGGGCACGACTGCCGACGGAGGCCGAGTGGGAGAAGGCCGCGCGCGGCGGGGGCGACACGCGCTGGCCGTGGGGCGACGAGGCCCCGGCGACCCGCTTCACCGCTCCGCCCGAGGTCCCGGCCACCCCGCCCAACCCGCTCGGGCTCACCGACCTCTCCGGCGTCTGTCACGAATGGTGCGCCGACTGGTACGACGACGGCTTCTACGCCCTGTCGCCTCCCGAGAATCCTCGCGGTCCCGCCACCGGCGTCCGCCGGGTCAGCCGCGGCGGCGCCTGGCGCCACGCCGATCCCTGGAGTCCCGTGGCCCACCGCTCCTCGCTCCCGCCCCATCTCCGCTACTCCGACTACGGGCTTCGTCTCGCCCGCGATTGACTCGGAGGGGACGACGCGCGCCCGGCGTGGCCGACCATTGCCGGTGTGTGAGGCGAGCGCTACCATGACGGCGAGACTCGACATGGCGCGGGAGCAGACTTCGGTGTTGCGCGAGGGCGTGATCGCCGGGTGCATCGGCGCCGCCGTGGTGGCCGTGTGGTTCCTGATCTTCGATTTCGCGCGCGGCAAACCCCTGCTCACCCCCGCGCTGCTCGGGGCATTCGTCTTCTCCGGGGCCCGGAGCCCGACGGGCGTGGAGATCTCCGCCGGCCCGATCCTCGGCTACACCGTGCTCCACGGTCTGGCCTTCATCGCGTTCGGGGTGGTGGCCGCGCATCTGGTGGCCGCCTCCGAGCGTGAGCCGGCCCTGCTCATCGCGGTGGCCATCCTGTTCGCGACCTTCGAGGTGTTCTTCCTCGCCCTCGAAGGGGCGCTCGGTCAGTCCGTGTTCGGCGCGCTGGTCTCGTGGTCGGTGCTGATCGGCAACTTCCTGGCCGCCGTGGCCATGCTCGGCTACTTCCTCTCGCGCCACCGCGCGCTGCCCCGACGGCTCGTCGGCACCTGGTCGGGCATCCTCCGCGAAGGAACCATCGCGGGTCTCATCGGCGCGGCCGTGGTCGCCCTGTGGTTCCTGGCCATCGACACCGTCCACGGCGAGCCCTTGCGGACGCCGACGCTGCTCGGCATCGGCCTCCTCAAGCTCCTCGCCGGTCCCCACCCCGTGGTCGTCTACACCCTCGTCCACGGACTGGCGTTCGTGCTCTTCGGCATCGTGGCGTCGGTGCTGATCGCCGGCGCCGAGCGATCACCCGCGTTCCTGTTCGCGGTGGTCATCCTCTTCACCGCGTTCGAGGTCTTCTTCTTCGGCGCCGTGATCATCGGAGCGACCTGGGTCCTGAACGAGGTCGCCGGCTGGACCATCTTCGTCGGCAACCTCCTGGCCTCCGCCGCGATGCTCGCCTACTTCTTCAAAACCCACCGCGCCCTCGCCCACCGATTGACCGAAGCCTTCGCAGACGACGATTAACTGTCGTAGAAGCGAATTCCCAAACCAGGATCGTCCAGAACGCCGTACGCATCCCCGGCGGGTGGCACCGGGGTGGCCGGGCCGTGCCGGCGGAGTGGGACCCCTTCGTCCCGTCCGCAGTGCGAAGCACTGCGATTCGGGCGAACGGGTGACGGAGCCGGCACGGCCCGGCCACCCCGGTGACAGGACCCGCCGACTCGCGCGGTCTTCTCGCGATCCCGAACTACCAGACGGATTCGGGCATTGGAAGGTCGGCGAAGATGTCAGGCGGAAGCGGCGACGGCGGCGTGATGTTGAGGCGCGCGGCGAGGTCGTAGAGCTGGCGGAGGTGCTGGCCGGCGTGCCAGGTGGTGCGCTCGAGCAGCTCGTGGGCGCCCTGGGGACCGTAGTACGTCGTGAGCACGCGCGCGTACTCATCGGGGGACGCGCCGGCGAACCATCCCGACAGCCGCGCGCGCACGAGCGCGCCGTAGCGGGCGAGGGACGGACCGTCGGTGATGTCGGCCGGGGCCCGCTCGCCGAACCACCCTTCCTTCAGCCCGGCGCCGTCGGCCGTGTCGATGAACGAGAGCCCGACGCGGAACACGTGATACCCGAGGTTGCCGACGCTGCGATCGCGCTCCGGCGGCTTCCACGCGAAGGCGGCCGCGTCGAACCGGTGGAGCAGCGCCTCGGTGGTGGCCAGGATGCGATCGAGCCGCGCCGCCAGGTCGGGCGGCGAGAGGCGGACCTTGTCCGGGAGCTTGATGCCGAGCAGCTCGGCGTAGCCTTCGGGATTCCAGCCGTGCACGGCGCGGCCGTTGAACGCCACCGCCGGCGGCCGCGGGACACCAAGCGCCTTCAGCTCCGCCTGTCCCTCCGGATTGCCCTCGGTGTTGATCGGGTCGAACTCGACCCCCCAAGACGTGAGCAACTCCTTCGTCTTGGTGCAGGAGCTTCAGCCAGGCCGATAGAAGACGCGCGCTTTGGCGATCGCCATGATGTGGTTCTCCTCTCACGTGCCTCGAGAGTCTACCGCCCCTTGAACGTCGGGGTCTTCTTGTTGGCGAAGGCGGTGACGCCCTCGCGGAAGTCTTCGGTGTGGCCGCTGGCCGCGATGGCCTGCGCTTCCAGCTCCATCTGGGTCTCGAGACTCTCCCACGTGGACTGGTGGAACAGGCGCTTGGCGCCACCGATGGCCAGCGTCGGTCCCGCCGCCAACTCGCGGGCCAGCGCGTCGACGGCACTCCGCAGCTCGGCGTCGGGGACGACCCGCGTGACCAGGCCCCATTCGAGAGCTTCGCGCGCCGACAGGACACGATTGGTGAGGTAGAGCTCCAGCGCGCGCCGCAGTCCGATCAGCCGCGGCAGAAAATACGACGAGGAGCCGTCGGGCGTGGCGGCGATCTTCGAGTACGCCATCGTGAAGCGCGCCGACTCGGCAGCGATCACGACGTCGCCGGACAGCGCGAAGCTCAGTCCCCCGCCCGCGGCCACGCCGTTGACGGCCATGATCACGGGCTTGTTGCTGCGCGCGAGCCGGGACACCGCCCCGTGCAGATACGTCGTCAGCTCCTTCACGAGAATGCCGATGCGCGGGAGGTTATCGGCGAAGTCCTTGACGTTGCCGCCCGCGCAGAACGCCTTGCCGGCCCCCGTAATCACCACGCACCGGACGTCCGGGTCCTCGTCGACTTCCAGCGTGGCGTGGAAGAGGTCGCGCCCGAGCCCGAGATCGAGGGCGTTGTAGGCCTCGGGCCGATTGAGCGTGATGGTGGCCACGTGATCGCGCGTCTCCAGGAGCACGTTCTGAAACGTCATCGGTGGCCCTCCGGCCGGGAGCGCGGCCCCGGCTGGCGGCCGACGTGGGCGACCGCGCGGGTGATGTCTTCGATCCTGAGCGGCTTGGAAAAGACCTCGACCACGCCGTGGGCGCGGCGCTCGGCGGGCGACAGCTCGACCCCGAAGCCGGTGACCATGAACACCGGCACCCCCGGCGCCGCGGACTTCACCGCGTGGGCGACGTCCCAGCCGGAGACGCGGGGCATGGCGAGGTCCGTGAACACCACGTCGAACGCCTCCTGGCGGACCCGCGCGATCGCGTCCGCCCCGTCGGTGAGGACCACGACCTGGTGCCCGCTCGCTTCCAGCACGTCGCCGAGCACCGTCGCCACCGACTCCTCGTCGTCGACGACGAGACAGCGCAAGCTCTCCACCGGCACCGGCTCGTCGTCGACGTCGGAGGTGGACGGGACCAGCGCCTCGCCGCGGCTGAACGTGATCCGGAACGTGGTGCCGCGCCCCTCCTCGCTGTCGACGGTGATGTGGGCGCCGTGGCGGGACAGGATCCCGTAGCTCATCGAGAGCCCGAGGCCCGTGCCCTGCGGTCCCTTCGTGGTGAAGAAGGGGTCGAAGATGCGCTCCTTGACCGCGGGGGGGATGCCGGTGCCGGTATCGCTGACGGTCAGGTCGACGCTGTCGCCGATGACCGCGCTGGTCAGGGTGAGGGTGCCGCCCTGGGGCATGGCGTCGACCGCGTTGAGGATGAGGTTGGTCATGACCTCGCGCAGCTCGACGGCGTCGCCCGCCACCGTGGCCTGCGGCGCCGTGACCATGTTCACGTCGATGACGACCCCCTGGCGCAGCGCGTCCTCGCGCCAGCGCGACTGGGTCATCTCGATCGCGTCGCGGATGACCGCGTTGAGGTCGACGGGGGCGAAGGGCTCGTCCCGGCGGACGCGCGCGAACTCCTGGAGCCGGCGCACGGTCTGCGCCCCGTCGACGGCCGAGCGCTCGATGACCTGCAGCCAGCTCGCGAGCTTGGGGTCGTGCACGTAGCGCTGGAGGAGCTGAGCGCGGCCCAGGATCGCGGCCAGCAGGTTGTTGAAGTCGTGGGCCACCCCCGAGGCCATCTCGCCGAGAGCGCGGAGCTTCTCGGTGCGCACGAGCTGGTCCTGGGCGGCCGACAGCTCGCCGTAGGCGCGCGTGCGCTCCTCGAAGAGCCGCACGCTGCGCAGGGCCAGCGCCGCGACCTGCCCGATGTTGGTGAGCAAGCGCTCGTCCGCCACCGTGAACGCCCCCTCGGAGCGGAGCGCGATCACCCCGAGGGTCTCGTCGCCCACGGTCAGGGGCACCCCGAGCCAGAAGCGCAGCGGCGCCGGCCGCGCCACCGGCTGGACGCCGTGCCGCTCGCAGTCGGCCATGTAGTCGTCGCTGCGCAGGGGACGCCCGGTCTCCAGGACCACCGACTGGAGGCCCACACCGCGCAGCGGATAGCGCCCGTCGACCGGCTGGCGGACGCCGTCCACGATGCGCAGGACGACCTCGATGTCGTGCCGCTGGTCGTCGATGAGCATGACGATCATCTGGCGCGCGTCGAGCACGCGGGCCATCTGGGTGGCCACGGCGTCGATGAGCGCGTCGCGGTCGAGCTGCCCGGTCACCGCCCGCGACAGGTCGTAGAGCACCGAAAGCTCCTCGACCTGGCGCCGGTTCTCCTCGAAGAGCCGGACGTTGGAGATCGCGATGGCGGCCTGGTTGGCGATCGCCTCCATCAGATCGAGGTCGCCCTTCGACAGCTCGCACTCGCGCTCCCACCACACGGCGGCGAAGCCGCCGATGAACCGTCCCTGCGTCACGATCGGCACGAAGAGCTGGCTGCGGTGCGGCACGGCGTCCCGGATCGCCGCCGGCACGCGGGGATCGGCCGCCACGTCGCGCGAGAACACCGGACGCAGGGTGCTCGCGGCCTCGGCGTAGAGCTCGTGGGCGACGACCGAGAGGCGCACGCGCCGGAGGACGTCGGTCAGCTCGGGCGGCACCTGATGGTCGGCGTGCGGCTCGAGCCATTCGCCGTCCTCGGCGAGCAGCCAGACGCCGGCCGAGTCGGCGCCGAGGGTCGAGGTCACACGGCTCAGGAAGTGCCGGAACAGCGTGGGCAGATCGAGCGTCGCCGACAGCGCCCGGCTGACCGAGAGCAACGCCTCGGTCTCGCGCAGTTTGGCCTCGGTCTGGCGGGAGAGGTCCGCGTTTTCCAGGGCCAGCCCGACCTGCGCCGCGACGCCCTCGAGCAGCCGGATCTCGCTCGCGGCGAACTCGCGCCCCGTCTGCCACCACACGAGGAAGAGGGCCCCCGTGCTCTCCCCGCGGACCTGGGTCGGAGCCAGCAGCAGCGAATGCGATGGCAGCACCGCGGTCCACGCGGGATCGAGCCGGGGATCGTCCAGCACGTCCGAGCTCGTGAAGCTGTCGCCCCCGCGCCAGAGCGCGGCGACCTCCGGCGAGCGGTCGAGCACGATCGGGCGCGTCCGGAAGAAGTCTCGGAGCGGCTCGGGGACGTGGTAGCCGGCGAGGGCGACCAGCGCCTCTCGCCGGGCGTCGAGCGCGTACGCGCCCACCATGTCGGCGCCGAAGGCCCGGCCCACTTCGCGAGCGACCCGGCGCATCATCTCGTCCGGCGGTCCCGACTCCGAGAACACGCGGGCCACGGCGAGCAGGGTCGTGGTCTCGCGCAGCCGCTCCTGCGCCTCCGCGTACAGCCGGCTGTTCTCCAGCGACAGCGCGAGCTGTCCGGCGATGGCCATCGCGAGATCGATCTGCCACGCCTCGAAGCGCGTGACGTGCTCGGAGTAATCCAGGTTCATGACCCCGATCACTTTGTCCTGGCGGAGCAGCGGGACCAGCAGGCACGACCTCACCCCGAATTCCTCGATCAACTGCCGTGGGAGGAGGCCGCTCTCGACGGCGTCCTCGATGATCACCGGCCGGTGCGTGGCCACCGCCCGCGCGTGGCCGGGCGACTCCTCGGTCGAGTACCCGCCCGCCCGCATCCAGCTTTCCCACTGCCCGGGCAGGCGGCGGCCGTCCGCGAACTGCGACATGACCGGGGTGATCCGCTCGCCGTCCCACAGCGCGAACGAGCAGCGGTCGACGCGACACACCTGGGCGATCTTCATCGTGACCTGGCGCAGGAGCCGGCGGGAGTTGAGCGTGGAGCCGAGGATCTCGGCGATCTCGAGCATCGCGCGGGTCTCGTCCAGGCGGCGCTGGGTTTCGGCGAACAGGCGCGCGTGATCGAGGGCCAGCGCGGCCTGCCCGGCCAGCGAGCCCAGCAGCGAATGGGTCTCCGGAGCGGACGCGGGCCGGGTCATGCGGGTCATCGAGAAGGCGCCGAGCAACCGATCGCCGATCGCGATCGGATACGCCGTGAAGTACCGCATGCCGTAGGCGACCATGCGGGGCGCGTCCACGACGCGCGGGTCCTGCTCGACGTCGGCCCAGAGGATCGGCTCGCGGTGCTGGGCGACCCAGCCCACGAGCCCCTCGCCGATCTGAAGCTCGCTCCGCAATCCCCCGGAGAGCTGGGGATCGCCGTGGGCCAGCGAGCGGCGAAGGCGCTCGGTCGCGGGATCGAACACCCACACCGAAACGTAGGGCGCGTCGAAGAACTGCGCCACCGCCGCCGCGATGTTGGCGAGGACTTCGTCCATCTGGAGCGACGAGGACATCCGGCGATTCACGTCCTCCAGCGCCAGCAGGCGCTCGCCATACTCGCGCGCGCGGCGGTACAGCCGCGCGTTCTCGAGGGCGACCGCCGCCTGATCGGCGACCGCCCTCAGCACCCGAACCTCCTCGTCGTCGAAGACCCGCCCGGCACGGTCGCCGGTCGCGAGCACGCCGATCACCGCCTCGCCCACCACGAGCGGCACCGCGACCAGCGATCGGATGGGCGAGGCCTCGAAGCGCTCGCGCACTTCAGGAGTGAGCGGAACATTGGGCGCGTCCATGAGGTCGGGGATCATGACCAGGCGCCCCTCGCTCACCGCGAGCCCCACGGCGCCGATCCCCCGCTGAAAGGTGAGATCCCGGCCAAAGGCCGGACCGAGGCTCGGGTCGTTGGAAAAGCCGAGGACGACCAGCTCGTCCACCCCGGGCGGCGCCCCGTAGAGCGCGCAGCGCATGACCCCGAACAGCGTGCGCACGTTCTCCACGATCCGCTGGCCCACCTCTTGGGGG
>DATHGT010000185.1:0-21543 GCA_035317605.1 Candidatus Acidiferrum sp.
GCCGGCCGCCGCCGCGCGCCGCGCGCCCGAGCTGAGGCTCTCCAGCCATGACCCTGGGCGGACAGACGCCGTGTCAAACCGTGGGGCGCGGACAGATGACGTGTCAAAACCCGAGCGGACAGATCACTTGCTAACAACAGCGACGGGCGGGGTTCGCGGACCGCGTGACGCCTGGGGACGGACGTGGTACGCTGTATTTGTCTGGTTCGGGGTGCTGACCACGGTGGTCGTTCCTGCCCTCATCAGTCCACGCTTTGGTGCTCGCCTCCGCTGTTCCAGGGCGCGTGGTTTCCCGGCGGAGGTACATGGAGACACTCTCATGGCTCAGAAGCTTTTCATCGGCGGTCTTCCCTTCGGCACCTCCAGCGAGGCGTTGCGCGAGCTCTTCAACCAGGTCGAGGGCGTCGAGACGGTCACGGTAGTCACCGATCGAGACACGGGCCGGTCGCGCGGCTTCGGCTTCGTCGAGATGTCGACGTCCGAGGCGGCCGACGCGGCGGTGCGGAAGTTCAACGGCTATTCGCTCGACGGACGCACCCTGAAGGTCGAGATCTCGAAGCCGTCCGCACCGCGCAGCAACGGTGGTGGTGGCGGTGGCGGGTTCCGCTCCGGTGGTCCGTCGCGGCGCTGGTAGGGCGAGTCTCGCCCCACCGGAACTGACTCACGAAGGGCGCCGGATCTCCGGCGCCCTTCGGTGCGTTCACCCCCGAGCCGCGCGGGCCATCTCGATGAGCACGGCCCGGCTGTCCCCGGCCGTCGTGACCTCGCGGGGAAACGCGATCCGCGTGCTCCAGCGGCGCTCGCCGTTCTTCAGATGGAGCTTGAAGCCGAGCCGGTCGACGGCCACCATCCGCGCCTCGTCCGCCGCCTCTCCGCCGAAGAAGCGCGCGTAGGCCAGCAGCGCGTCCGCGTGATCGGCGTTCATGTGCTCCATGATGCCTTCGGCGATCTCGGCCAGCGGGTCGGGGCGCGCGGCCGCGTACTCGCCGGCCTCGACCCAGCCCATCGCCGCGAAGCCGCCCACGAAGTAGACGTCCTCGACGTCGAGACGCCAGAACGAGAAGTCCTCGAAGTCGACCCAGTAGGCGGCGTTGGGATGAGCGGCGAGATACACCGGCCGCGCCGCCGCCAAGTCATCGCCCGTCAAGCGCTGAGCGCGCCCCATCAGCGTCACACGGCCGGACGCGAGCGGATCGCCGGCGGCTCCCGGCTGGGTGACGAGAAGGCTTGCGCGCGCGTCCCCTCCGAGGTTCTGCGTGTGCATGGCCATCGAGCTGATCAGGAATAGAGGACGTCCCTTTGGGTCGAGAGCGTACGGCATGATCGACGCGAACGGATGCCCGGGATGTCGGCGCGAGAGCGTCGCCAGCGTTCCCGTCCGCCCCTGGTGCAGCAGCGTGCGGGCGCGCTCGGCGAACGAGGGCTCGGGGACGACCGGCTCATCCGACGCGCGCGGCGGCCCGGCATGCTGGCTCATGGGCTCATTCTCGCGTGGCCGTAAAGGGGCAGATCTGGTTGTAGGCGCAGTAGCGGCAGGCCTGGCGCGACGGGGTGGCGTCGAAGCGGCGGGCGCGGATGCCGGCGGCGGCGGCTTCAACCGACTCGATCGCCTCGTGGACGTCCTCCTCGGTGGGGACGTGGCGGCCGACGGCCTGAGTTTCCACGAAGCGCAGCTCCACGCGCTGGGGGAGGGCGCCGGTCATCTCGCGCCAGGCCAGCGCGTAGATCTTGAGCTGGAGGGTCGCGCGTGCCCGACGGTCGGCGTCCTTCTGGCGGGTGACCTCGCTGGTCTTGTAATCGACGATCACGGCGCCGAGCAGGTCCTCGTCGACGCGGTCATAGCGACCGCGGACACGGTTGGCGCCGAGCGTGAACCCGAAATCCTTCTCGACGTATCCGGGACGGACCCCTTCGGCCTCCTCGTGGTTCCAGAACCTGATCAGCGCCTCGTGGCCCGCCTTCTTGCGCGCCTCATGATGCTCCCACGTGAGGAAGCCCTGATTCTCCCACTCGCGCTCGTAGACGGCGAGCAGGTCTTCGAGCGCCGTGTAGTTGCCGGCGACCCGGCGCTTGAGGTAGTACTCCACGACCTTGTGGATGGTGTTGCCGTAGACCACGGTGTGGTGGCGCAGGATCGGCACCCTCAACAGGTGCACGTAGCGATACTTCAGCGGGCACGTTTGATAGTCGTCGACCTGCTTGTGACTGAGCACCAGCTCCTCGTCGGGCGGCAGCGGCGCCATGGGCTCGAAGGTGCCGTCGGGCGCCGGCGCGAACAGCTCGATCTCCTCCACCGCGCGCGCCTTGAACGGCCGCGCCGCGTCCTTGGGCAGGTCGAGCGCCTCCAGCACGAACTGGCTGACCTTGCGCTGGCGCGTGCCGCCGTAGTCGCGGGCGCTGGTGAGATACAGCTCGCGCATCGCCCGGGTCATGCCCACGTAGCAGAGCCGGCGTTCTTCCTGAAGATGGAAATCGCCGGCCGGCAGCACGTCCTTGATCAGCTCGGCGGGGATCTCGAGCGCGTCGCGCCGCCGGCGCAGCGGGAACTTGTCCTGCACGAGGTTGACCAGGAAGACCACGGGGAACTCGAGCCCCTTGGCCTTGTGCACGGTCAGCACGCGGACGGCCGGAGTCTCGACGTCCGCCTCGACCACCGCCGGGTCTTCGCCGGCGTCGATCAGCGCGTCGAGGTGCTTGACGAACTCCCGCACGTTGTCGTAGCGCAGCGCGCGCGAGGCGTCCTGGATGCGACGGAAGAACTTCGAGATGTTCTGGACCTCGGCCTCGTCGCGGGCGGTGGCGGCCTTCGACATCCGGGCGAGCCAGCCCGAGTCGACCAGGAACTGGTAGAGCAGCTCGCCGGTCGGCATCTCGCGCGCCAGCTCCATGTAGCGCTCGAGGTCGGCGACGAGGTGAGCGATGACTCCCCGCCCCTCTTCCGAGAGCTGCTCGGAGACCTCGGCGATCTCGGCGACGCCCCGGAAGACGTCGAAGAGCCAGCGGTGGCGGCGGTCGGCGTAGGTCGCGCATCGCGTGAGGTCGACGATCGGCATCTGGTAAATGTCGGACGACGCCAGGTAGTGGAGCGACACGGACTCGTCGGGATGGGCGACGGCGCGCAGGAACGCGATCAGCAGGCGCACCTCGGGGCGCCCGTAGAGCCCGGCGTTGCCCGAGAACGTCCACGGGACCCCACGCAGGTTCAGCGCGCGCAGGAACTGGTCGGCGTCGCCGTTCGAGCGCACGAGCACGGCCACGTCGTTGTACTTCCAAGTCCCGTCCTCCACCCGGTCGCGGATCGTCTGGGCGACCGCGTCCGCCTCCTGGCTCGCGGTCTCGTAATGCAGGTGCACGGGCTCGCGCCCCGGCCCCGCCTGCGTGGCCACCAGGTGTTTGTCGATCCCGCTCTTGACCTCGAGCCGGTCCGGATTGTTGTGCACGATCACCCGGTACGCCGCGTCGAGGATGGCCTGGTGCGACCGGTAGTTGTCGGTGAGCACGATTTGCCGGGCGCTCGGGTATCGCTCGAGGAATCCCAGCACGTTGGAGATGGCCGCTCCGCGCCACCGATAGATGGCCTGGTCGTCATCGGCCACCACGCACAGATTGTCGTGGCGGGCGGACAGCAGCTTGACCAGCTCGAACTGCGCGTGGTTGGTGTCCTGGAACTCGTCGACCAGGATGTACCGGTAATGGCGCTGGTAGGCGGCCAGCACGTGAGGGCGCGAGCGCAGCAGGCGCAGGGCGTAGACGATCTGATCACCGAAGTCGATGGCGCCCTCGCGGGCCATGACTTCTTGATACTTGGCGTACGTCGCGGCCAGCTCGATCTGCTGGGCTGCGCGGTCGACCAGCTCGGCGTCGTCGGGCGCGGCGGCCGCGGCTTCGCGCAAGCGCTCGGCGGCCGCCCGGTATTCTTCGGGCGCGATGTCCTCGTCCTTGCACCGGCTGATGAGCGTGATCAGCGCCTGCAGGTGCCGGGTCGGATCGCCCAGCGGACGGTAGCGCTCGAGCGGAAACTCGAAGAGCCGGTCGCGGAAGAAGATCACCTGCTCCGCACGGCTCAGCACGCGAAAGTCTGGCGTGAGGCCCAGCTCCAGCGAATACTCGCGGAGCATCCGGTCGCCGAACGAGTGGAAGGTCGCGATGTCGACGTCGGCGTAGCCGTAGGGCGCGAGCTGGTCGACGCGCTCCTCCATCTCGGCCGCGGCCTTGTCGGTGAACGTGAGGGCCAGGATCTCGCCGGGACGGGCCTTGCGCTGGGCGATGAGATGGGCGATGCGGCGGGTGATGACGGTGGTCTTGCCGGTGCCGGCGCCGGCGACGATCAGCAGCGGACCCGCATCATGGGTGACGGCCTCGCGCTGCTGGTCATTCAGGCCGTGGAGGATCCCGCCCGCCATCTGCGATGACTATACTACGGCCATGAGCGCGGCGACGCGGACGGAGTCGGACAGCTTCGGCCCGATCGAGGTGCCGGCTGAGCGCTACTGGGGCGCGCAGACCCAGCGCTCTCTGCGCTACTTCGCGATCGGCGACGACGTGATGCCGCGCGAGGTCATCCACGCGTTCGGGGTGCTCAAGAAGGCCGCGGCCCTCGTGAATCTCGCGCTGGGCCTCCTGCCGGCGGACAAGGCGCGGCTCATCGCGCAGGTCGCGGACGAGATCGCCGCCGGCAAGCTCGACGAGCACTTTCCCTTGCGCGTGTGGCAGACCGGCAGCGGCACCCAGACCAACATGAACGTCAACGAGGTCATCGCCAACCGCGCCGCCGAGCTGGCCGGCCTGCCGATGGGCGGCAAGAAGCCGCTCCATCCCAACGACGACGTCAACATGTCCCAGTCGTCCAACGACACCTTCCCCACCGCCATGCACATCGCGGCCGTCGAGGCGATCGAGCGCTCGCTCGTCCCCACGGTCCGCCGGCTGCGCGACGCGCTCGCCGCCAAGGCCGAGGAATTTCGCGACGTCGTCAAGATCGGGCGGACGCACCTGATGGACGCGGTGCCGCTCACCCTCGGCCAGGAGTTCTCAGGCTACGTGGCTCAGCTCGACGCCGATCTGGGACGGCTGCGCGCGGTGTTGCCCGATCTCTGTGAGCTGGCGCTCGGCGGCACCGCGGTGGGCACCGGCCTCAACGCGCCGCCGCGCTTCGGCGAGCTGGCCGCGGCCAAGATCGCCGAGCTGACGGGCTTACCGTTCGTCACCGCGCCCAACAAGTTCGCCGCGCTGGCCGCCCACGACGCGCTGGTGATGGCGAGCGGCGCCCTCCGCACGCTGGCCGTCTCGCTGATGAAGATCGCCAACGACCTGCGCTGGCTCGGCTCCGGCCCGCGCGCGGGGCTCGGCGAGCTACGGCTGCCCGAGAACGAGCCGGGCTCGTCGATCATGCCGGGCAAGGTCAATCCCACCCAGTGCGAGGCCATGACGATGGTCTGCGTGCAGGTGCTGGGCAACGACGCGGCGATCGCGATGGCCGGCAGTCAGGGCAACTTCGAGCTGAACGTCTTCAAGCCGCTGATCGTCCACGACTTCCTGCACTCGACGCGGCTGCTCACCGACGCCTGCCGGTCGTTCACCGACCATCTCGTCGTCGGCCTGCAGGCCGACCGCGCGCGCATCGCCCAGCTCATGCAAAGCTCGCTGATGCTGGTCACCGCGCTCAGCCCCCACATCGGCTACGACAAGGCCGCCCAGGTCGCCCACAAAGCCCACCACGAAAACACCACGCTCCGCGAAGCCGCCGTCGCGCTGGGCTATCTCACCGGAGAAGAATTCGACCGGCTCGTGCGTCCCGACACGATGGTCTGAGGGACGTCAGCGGCGGACGCCGGGGCCGCCGGCGAGGGCGTCGGCCACGTCGCGTGGATCGATGATCGCGATGTCGCCCCACATCGAGCACTTGAGCGCGGCCACGGCGTCGGCGGTGTCGACGGCCTCCTGGATCGGGCGCTCGCGCAGGGTCGCCCAGAGGAATCCTCCGACGTAGGCATCGCCGGCGCCGATGGGATCGACGAGCTGGACCGCGGGCCGGCGCGCCGGCGCGTACAGCCGATCGCCCTCGCGCACCAGCGAGCCGTTGGCGCCGCGCAGCAGCGCGACGGTCGCCTTCGGGGCCCAGCCGGCCAGCTTCTCCAGCGTCGACTCGGGATCGCCGGTCAGCTCGAACACCGTCGCCGCCTCTTCCTCGCCCACGAAGAGATAGCGCACGCGCGGCAGGATCGGCTCGATGAAGCGCCGCGCGTCGGCCCCGGTCCACAGCGCCGCGCGATAGTTCACGTCGAACGAGACCATGGCGGCTTCGTCGATCGCCCGGAGCACCAGCGCGCGGGCCGAATCGCCGAGGCCCGAGCTGGCGCCGCTCAGGTGGACCAGACGCGCCCGGCGCACGGGCTCCCAGTCGACGTCGTCGACGGTGAGACTCGCGTAGGCCGAAGCGCGACGATCGTAGAGCACGCGGATGGGCCGGGGAGGCACGCCGTACTCGAGAAAGTACAGGCCGAGCCGCGCGCCCTCGGTCCGCCGGACGTAGCCGCAGTCGACGCCGTGAGCGGACATCTCGCGACGGACCCGATCGCCCCACGCGTTCGCGGGCACGGCCGAGATCCACGCGGTCGAGAGGCCGAGCCGGGCGACCGTGGCCGCGACGTTGGCTTCGGCGCCGCCGAACTGGACGTCGAGCTGACGCGCGGTCTCCATGCGCCCCGGCGACGTGACCGACAAGCGCAGCAACACCTCGCCCAGCGTGATCAAATCCATGGGGGGCCTGATCAAATCCATGGGGGGCCTGATTAATCCATGGGGGGCCTAGCCACGGGCCCCCCAAGCCCCCCGCGCTCGTCGCGCCCCGGCGCAGCCGTGGCGCTCCTCGATAGCCGCGAGACGTCTTGCTTCAGCCACCGCTTTTGAGGTGGATGGTAATGGACGTTCCTAGCATCAGCGAGGACGCGATCAGCTCGGGACGGCGGTCGGCGCCGAACACGATGCGGGCCGGGCTGTCTTCGCGCGCCCACGACGAGAACCCGCGCATGTCGAACAGGGCCGTGGGCTTCTTGCTCTCGGGATCGGGGCCGATCTTCAGCATGACCGGCAGCAGCTCCGCGCGGTACACCTTGGCGACGTCGTCGGGCCCCTCGTTGGCGGGGCGGCGGCGCCGGACCACCCGCGTGCGAAAGCCGCCGTCGCCGTCCGGCGCCCAGCGGCCGTCGGCGTAGTTCAGGATCGCGCTGATCGCGTCGTCGACGGGTCCCGGCGTCAGCGCGAGCACGTCGTCGGCCTGGCGGACCTTGCGCATGAGGAAGGTCTCGCCCCGGTAGTGATACTCCGCGGTGCGCGCGTTCCAGTCATAGACGATCTCGGTGCGCGCCTCGCGGCCCACGACCTGGAACCACGAGGTGCTGCGGGTGGGATACCACCGCCCCTCACGTAGCAGGCCGTGGCACTCGATCCGGTTGGCGATGCTTCCGCCCTCGCCGCGGATCGTCACGTCGTAGCGCCCGGCCGCGCGGTCGACGGCTTCGTCGAGGGTTCCCGTGAGGTTCAGGTTGAACATCCCGTAGAGGATCGCGACGGCGGCGGCGTAGTCGCCCCGGCGGTTCTCGACGGCGGCCCACGCCGGAGTCCACGGCGCGGCCGCCGCGGACGCGAGCAGGGTCAGGAAGCGACGGCGATTCAGAAGTCGATCTTCACGCCCGCTTCATCGGGCGTCCGCAGCAGACCTTCTGCACCATCGCCACCTTGAGACACTTCGGACATCGGAATCCCGCCATTCGATTAGACCCTCCCGGGTTGATCGCTGTCGGCACGCGTGCTTCGAGGAGCGCCCAGGGTTTCCCGGGGCGCGACGAGCGCGGGGGACTCGGGGGACCCGTGGCTAGACCCCCCATCTGGTCGATTGCGCTTGACCTGGTCGGAAAGCTTGCAGAACGCGCACACGGTCCCGGTCGTGACCTGACCGCAGCGCTCGCACTCGTTCAGCGTCACCGCCTCCACGCGCTCGAACGCCGCCCGCGCCTTGTCCAGGAAGCCGAACAGGAAATTGTGCTTGGCGCCCGGCGACGCCTCCTCCATGCGCGTGAGGATCTCCTTGTGCGCGATGGACGTGGCGCCGGCCGCGAACGGGCACTCCTCGACGATGTAGTCGATGCCCCGCAGGAACGCGTAGGCCGCGGTCTCGCGCTCGGAGAGCCGGTAGAGCGGCTTCACCCGACGGACGAGCTTGGGATGCGTGGCGGCGAGCGCGGGCGACTGCCGCGGCAGCGCGTCGGTCTGCCAGTGCATCACCGAGCCGAACAGCGTCGCCGCCTCGTCGTCGAGGTTGTGTCCGGTCGCGACGACCGGGAACCCCTGCTCGAGGGCAACCCGGTTCATCAGGTAGCGCTTGGAGAGTCCGCACCCGGAGCACGGCGGCCGCCGCGTCACCTGCTTGATCACCGGCACCGGCGCGCCCACCTCGTCGGCCACCTTCGACACGATCAGCGGCACCGCGTGCGCTTCCGCGAACGCCTCGCACTTCGCGCGCGACTCGACCGAGTAGTCGAAGATGCCGAGGTCGAGGTAGAGCCCGGTGGTCGTGTAGCCGTCGGCGATGAGCGCGTCCCACAGGGCCAGCGAATCCTTGCCGCCGGAGACCGCCACCAGCACCCGCTCGTCGCGGCCGAACATGCGGTACTTGCGGATGGCCTCGCGGATCTGGTTCTGGAAGAACGCGACGAAGTCATCGGTGCAGAAGGCCGCGTTGTGCCGCCGCAGCTCGATGTTCGCCCGCCCCCCGCACTTCGTGCACTTCATGTCAGGCCGCCACTCATGACCGGGCGCAGCTCGATGGTGTCGGTGTCGTCGACGAGCTGGTCGGCGGTGATCAGGGTGTCGCCGCGGATCACGATCACGCTTTCGGGGATCACGTTGAGATCTTTCAACACGTCCTTCACGCGACGGCCACCCGCGATCTCGACCTCGCGCCGGGGGTTTCGGAGCAACACCTTCACGTTGGTGATAGTAACACCGCGAACCGGCGCGTCTGCCGCGCCCGTCGGTCGCGCGCTTCGCGCGCGACCCGCGCTACTTCGCCGACGCGAGGACGATGGGGCCGGTGGGCGCGGGGACGCCGCCGGCGGGCTCGAGCGTGACCGCGAAGACGTCCACGGGCGAGCGCGTCGGCGCGACGGGATGAGTCGCGCGGCCCGAGGCGTCCACCGTGAAGAGACCGGCGGGACGCGGCTGTCCCCCGCTGATCGTCCACAGCTCGTAGACCTTGCCGGCCGGCGCCGCCGGGACGTTCGCGACCACGAGATACCCGCCCTTGGCGTCGTCCCAGACCAGCCGGCCCCACGCCTCGTCGCCGGGACCCGATCCGCGGAGCGCGACCACGCGCGCCGCCGGGTCGCTCAGGAGATCGTTCACGCCCTGGGCGACGGCGAGCCGATCGCGCAGCTCCGCCTCCTGGCGGTGAAGCTCGGCGCGCACCCTCGCGGTCTCGCGGGCCATGGCGCCGATGCGCGCCTCGTAGCGCGACGCCACGAAGCCGGCGGCGAACGCGGAGACCCCGACGACCGCGGCGGCGCTGACCGCGGCCCAGCGCAGCCAGCTCCGGCGGCGCGTCGCGCGCGCGGACCCCGTCGCGGACACCCGACGCATGAGGTCGGTCTTGACGTGGGCCGGGGGGATCATCGGCGGCGCGTCGCGCGCGACGTCGGCCAGCGTCTCGGCGTGCTCGCGTACCGCCTCGGCGCACTCGACGCAGCCGCCGGCCAAGTGCTCCTCGAACTGCGAGCGCTCCTCGCCGTCGAGCGCGCCGAGCACGTACACCGCCGCCTGGGTCTCGTACGGCTCGTGGGTCATGTCGCCGGCTTCATGATCTCGCGCAGACGGACCAGGCCCGTCCGCATCCGGGTCTTCACCGTCCCCAGCGGTTGCTTGAGCCGCTCCGCGATCTCGGTCTGCGTGAGCCCTCCGTAGTAGGCCAGCTCGATCACCTCGCGCTGGTGCTCGGGCAGCCGCTCGAGCACGTCGGCCACCACGACGCGGTCGGCCGCTCGCTGCGCGGGGTCGCCGCGGTCCGCGGCCATCGCCTCGTCGAGGGGCGCCACGAACGTCTCACCCCTTCTACGAACGGCGCGCACCCGATCGATGGCCCGGGTGCGCGCCCGCATGACGATCCAGGCCTCCGGGCTGCCGCGGGCGGGGTCGTAGCGGGCCGCCGCCTGCCAGGCCTCCCAGAAGACCTCCTGGAGGACGTCGGCCGCGTCGGCGGAGTCCTGGACGATCCGGAGGATCAAGGGATACACGAGGCGGGCGTAGCGGTCGTAGAAGCGGCCACACGCGTCGGAATCGCCCTCGGCCATCTGCCGGATCAGGTCTTCGGCCGCCCACGCCATGCGGCTTCCGAATATACGCGAAATCCGCCCCGCCCCCCTCGCGCGTAGACGAGTCAGGGCGCATCACGACAAGGAGGATCGACCATGAAGATGGTGGGAGCGCTGGCGGTGGGGGCGGTGGCGGTCATGCTGATGGCGTGCAGCAGCAGCATGGAGAGCGGCAAGTCGATGGCGGAGCCGTCGCTCTACGAGCGGCTGGGCGGCAAGCCGGCCATCACCGCGGTGGTCGACGATTTCGTCGGCAACGTGGCCAACGACACGCGGATCAACAAGCGCTTCGCGAACGCCGACATCCCGCGGCTGAAGGCCCGGCTCGTCGATCAGGTGTGCGAAGCCACCGGCGGGCCCTGCAAGTACACGGGCGCCAGCATGCGCGACGCCCACACGGGCATGAACATCACCGACGCCGAGTTCAACGCCCTCGTCGAGGACCTCGTGAAGTCGCTCGACAAGTTCAAGGTCCCCGCGAAGGAAAAGAACGAGCTCCTGGGCGCGCTCGGCGGCATGAAGGGCGACATCGTCGGGAAGTAGACGCGCGGCTTTCGCCGCTCGCCATGCCGGCAGGCCTCGCCGGCATGGCGAGGACGGCGCAGCGGAAGCGTCTAGCGATCGAGACGCTGTTCGAGGTCTTCGATCCGGACCTGGAGCGCGGCGACGTGCTGCTTCAACTCGGCCAGATCACGCTCCAGGATCTCGCGGCGCGCCCCTTCATCGGCGTGGCCCGCCTCGATGCGGCGCAGCGCTTGCGTGATCGCGAAGTACTCCTGCTCGACCCGCTCGAGGCGCCGGTAGAGCTCATCGAAATGGCCGAGCATCTCACGCCGCAGGTCGGTAATTTGATGCTCCACGCCGTCGATGCGCCGATCAATCGAGTCGAAGCGACGCGCAACTTCTTCGAACTGTAGGCCGATTTGCCCGAACTGCCCGTCGATCTCGTTGAACCGGCGCTCGAGGAACTCGCGGAGGTCGTCGTGGTCGGTCGGCGACATGACACCTCTCTATCGCACCGTGGCTCCGCGTTCAAGTCTGTATCCATTTGTCCACAGGAGAGCTGGCCCGAACGAGCCGTTGTCGCGAGTTACGTCACCGGCATACACTCGGCGGCATGGCGGCGAGGACCGCGGCGGACTGGATCGCGGCGCTGGGCCTCTTGCCGCATCCGGAAGGCGGCTTCTATCGAGAGACGTATCGCGCGCCGGAGCTCATCGCCGCCGACCACTTGCCCGCGCGCTTCGGCGGGGCGCGCGTCTACGCGACCGCGATCTATTTCCTGCTGCCGGGAGATCAGGTCTCCGCGCTCCACCGCATCAAGTCCGACGAGATCTGGCACTTCTACGCGGGCACCGCGCTCACCCTGACCCTGATTCACCCGGACGGACGGCTCGAGACCCCGCGACTCGGCCCCGATCCCGAGCGAGGCGAGAACTTTCAAGTGCTGGTGCCCTCCGGCTGCTGGTACGGCGCGGCGGTGGACGATCCCGGCGGCTACGCGCTCGTCGGCGGCACCGTCGCGCCGGGTTTCGACTTCGCGGATTTCGAGCTCGCCGATCGCCAGACGCTCCTGGCGAGCTTCCCCCAGCACCGCCAAACGATCCTGCGGCTCACGCGTTGACCACGGGCAGCAACCTCTTCGACGACCTGCCCACCCAGCTCCCGCACGAGCTGATCGAGGTGCTGGCGCAATCCGGCGCCGTGCGACTGGAGCGCATCGTCTCATCAGGCCACGCCACCCCGCCCGGTCACTGGTACGACCAGGACACCAACGAATGGGTGGTGTTGCTCAGCGGCGCCGCCATCCTCCGCTTCGAAGACGAGCCAGATCCGAGACGCCTCGCCCCCGGCGACTGGCTCGACATACGAGCACACCGCCGCCACCGCGTAGAGTGGACCGCCCCCGACGGACCAACAGTCTGGCTCGCCCTGCACTACTGACGAACTGACGATCCGCTCCCCAACACCGACCGTCCCCGCGAGGCGGGAGGTCGGGCGGGGTGGGGGCCGCTCAGCGATCCGTGGTGTAGGTGTCGCCGCGGGATACGGGTGACGAAGCGAGCGCGCCCAACAGTCGCCGTCACAGTCAGTCGGATCGTCGAGCGGCCCCCACCCCGCCGACCTCCCGCCCACGCGCCGCGCCGCCTCGCCGCTACGACGAGCGCCGAACGACGCGCTGGGCTTTGAGCTCGTAGCGTGGCAAAGATCGCGGGGGAACCGCGGCCACTTCCAGGCGCAGGCCGAGGTCGACGCGGAAGGCTTCGCGCATGGCCACGGCGATGGACGCGTCCTCGACCTCGACGAGCACGCGCAATTCGTCGAGGGCGCCGTCGCGGAAGACCTCGATCTGGAACTCGTCGACCGCGGGAAACCGCCGGACGATGCCTTCGATGGCGGCGGGGAACACGTTGACCCCGCGCACGATCAGCATGTCGTCGAGCCGCCCGAGGATCCCGCCGGGCAGGCGCGCGAACGTCCGCCCGCACGCGCACGGCTCCTGGGCGAGCCGCACACGATCGCCCGTGCGATAGCGCACGAGCGGTGAGCCCAGGCGCCCGAGATTGGTCAGCACCAGCTCGCCCTCCACCGCCGCGCGGCCGGTGTCGGGATCGACGACCTCGGCGATGAACTCGGTCTCGTTGACGTGCAGCCCCGATTGCTCGGCGCACTCGAACCCATACGCGCCCATCTCGGTCATGCCCGCGTGATCGAACGCGCGCGCGCCCCAGCCCGCCTCGATCCGCGCGCGCACCGCGGGAATGCCCGCGCCCGGCTCCCCCGCGTGCACGGTCACCCGCACGGGCAGCGTGGCGGGATCGATCCCCCGCTCGCGCGCGATCTCCAGCAGGTGCAGCGCGTAGGACGGCGTGCACACCAGTGCGGTGGCGCCGAGCCGCTCCATCCAGGCGAGCCGCGTGGGTGAGTCCTGGCCCCCGCCGGGAATGGTCAAGGCCCCGAGTGCGCGCGAGCCCTCGAAGCCCGCCCAGAACCCCACGAAGAGGCCGAACGAGAACGGAAAGAAGATGCGATCCGACGGCCCGAGCCCGGCCCCGCGCAGCACGAAGCCCCAGCAGCGCGCCCACCAGTCCCACGACTCCTGGGTGTCGAGCCAGTAGAGCGGCTGGCCGCTGGTGCCGGAGGTCCGGTGCACGCGCACGTAGCGCTCCAGTGGATACGTCAGGTTGCGGCCGAACGGCGGGTGCGCGAGCTGATCGTCGACCAGCTCCCTTTTGGTGGTGAACGGCAGCCGCGCGAAGTCGTTCCAGTCGCGCAGGTCCCCGGCCGCCCGGATGCCCGCGGCCCCCCACTTGTCGCGCAGGAACGCGTTGCCTTCCCCCGCGAGCGCCTCGTCGGCGAGGCGGCGAAAGCAGCGCCACTGGAGCGCGCGGATCGCGGAGAGCGGCAGCGACTCGAGGGCGGGGTCGAACACGGTCAGGCCCTCAGGCCTCTCAGGCGCGCAGCTTGAACCGCTGGATCTTGCCGGTCGCCGTCTTCGGCAGCTCCGGCGTGAACTCGATCCAGCGCGGATACTTGTAGGGCGCGATCTTGTCCCTCACGAACGCCTTCAGCTCGTCGGCCAGCGCGGCCGAGGGCTGCGCCGGCTCCTTGAGGACCACGAAGGCCTTCGGCTTCACGAGCCGGTCGCTGTCCTCGGCGCCGACCACCGCGGCCTCCAGCACGGAGGCGTGCTTGATGAGCGTCGCCTCCACTTCCACCGGCGACACCCAGATGCCGCCGACCTTCAGCATGTCGTCGGCGCGGCCCGCGTACCAGAAATAGCCATCCGGATCCTGCCAGTACTTGTCGCCGGTCTGGATCCACGCGCCGTGGAGCGTCTCTTTGGTCTTCTCGTGCTTGTTCCAGTAGTACGCCATCGTGGAGTCGCCCTTCACCCGAAGGTTGCCGATCTCGCCCGCGGGCACCGGGCGGCTCTCGTCGTCCACGACGACCGCCTCGTAACCCGGCACCGGCAACCCCGACGACCCCGGACGCACCGCGCCCGGGCGGTTCGAGAGGAAGATGTGCAGGATCTCGGTGGTCCCGATGCCGTCGATGATCTCGACGCCGAACCGCTCGCGCCAGCGCGTGTAGATCTCCTCGGGCAACGCTTCCCCCGCCGAGACACAGAGCCGCAGCGACGAGAGGTCCCAGCGCTTGTCCGCTTCTTTCACCGCGAGCATCGCCGCGTAGAGCGTGGGGATGCCGAAGAAGAGCGTGGGCTTCCGGGTGGCCACCGTCTCGAACACGCTCTCCGGCGTCGGCCGGTGCGGAAACAGGATCGCCTGCGCGCCGACGGCGGCCGGGAAGTAGCCGGTGTTGCCCAGCCCGTAGGCGAAGAAGAGCTTGGCCGCGGAGAGCACGCGATCGGTGGGACGGATGCCAAGCACCTGCTTGCCGTAGGTCTCGGCGCACACGACCATGTCGTGCTGGAGGTGCACGGCGCCCTTGGGGAATCCCGTGGATCCCGAGGAGTAGAGCCAGAACGCGGCGTCGTCTCGCGAGGTGACGGCGGCCCCCAGCGTGGCCGAGGCCCGGCCCACGTGGTCCTCCCACGATAGGTGCCTTCCGGGGGCGCCCCCGGCCACCAGCACGTGGCGCAGGAACGGCGCCTGCCCGAACACGGGCTCGGCCTCGGCGAGCAGCGGCGCCGAGACGACCACGGCCCTGGCCCGGCTGTCGTTGAGGAAGTACAGCCAGTCCGCCGCGCGCATGAGCGTGTTCACGGGCACGGGGACCGCGCCGATCTTGATCGCGCCCCAGAACGTGCCGACGAACTCCGGCGCGTCGAGGCAGATCATGACCACGCGGTCTTCCATGCCGATCCCGAGATCTCGCAACGCGTTGCCCGTACGGTTGGCAAGATCCTGCACGTCCCCGTAGGACAGCACGCGGTCTTCGTAGGAGAACGCGGGGGCCTTCGCGCGGCCCTCGTCGACATTGCGATCCACGAACCAGGTCGCGGCGTTGAACTCGGCCGGCAACGATTCCCAGGCGTTCATGCCTGCCTCCCACACCTCACTGGCACCACGGTTGCTCAAACCCCCTCAGGGAGGTGCACCATGAAGAAGTCTCTCTTCGCGGCCATGCTCAGCACACTCATGATCGTGGGGCTCGGCGCGGCGGCCATCGCGCAGACGTCCGACAGCTCGTCGAGCGCCCAAACCCAGCAGAAGGACATGCCCGGCGACACGTCGAGCACCTCCAGCTCGTCGTCGTCGGCCACCGCCCCCAAGGCGGACGATGCCAAGTCAGACAGCGCTGCCTCGTCGCCCTCGGCGTCACCGGCGCCGAGCCCGTCCTCCAGCTCGTCCACGACCGTGACCGAGATAAAGCCCGGCGCGCCCAGTGGCGGCGGTGACGTCGCCGCGTCGCCCCGGACCTCGGGCGAGTCACACCGGATCTTCGGCCTCGATCCCACGGCCGCCGTCCTCATCGCCGCCGCCATCCTCGTGGTGATCGTACTCGCCCTCGTCGCCATGACCCGCGGCGGAGAAGCCACCACCCGCACCGACATCGATCTCGACCGGCGTCGATAGGTTCACTGACTGACCGGATGGGGGGCCACGAAGGGCCCCCCGTCACCGACGTGGGCGGCGTCGTGCCGCGGCCTTCCGCGACGACGGCGCCGCCCGTGCCTTTCGCCGGCGGACCGCGATCGCCTCGATCTCGACCAGCAGCTCGGGACGGACGAGCTGGTGAATCACCAGCAGCGTGTTCGGCGGATACACGCCGTCCGGGAAGTATCGCGGGAAGATCTCCGACCGCGCCTTCATGAAGCCGGCGATGTCGCCGGCGCGGGTGAGAAACGTCTGGAGCCGCACGACGTCCCGCATCGAACAGCCGCCGGCCTCGATGACGGACCGAACGTTCTCGAACGCCTGCTTGGTCTGCCCGACGATATCGTCCACCGCGACCTCACCGGCCGCGCCCATCCCCACCTGCCCCGCCACGACCACCAGCTCCCCCGGCGCGGCGACGACGCCATGCGAATACATTCCGAGCGGCGGCCCGAACCCCTTCGGCACGATCGGTTTCATGCAAGCCTCCTAGCTGCCACGGATGTATTCGAAGTCGACGGGGTGACCGTTGATGCCGCGGGCGGGGGGAGCGATCCAGTTGGCGAACTTGCCGCGCTCGACGACCAGCTGCATCAGACTCCCCACGAAGGCCTCGTCGGCTTCGGTGGGCAACCACTCGGCGCGGTGAGCGTCCCACTCGGCCGGGGTGACCACGCGTCCATCGGGTGAGACGCGCACGCCGGCGAAGGCCCCGATCGCGCGGTGGAAGGCGCGGTGCGGAAGCTTCAGTTCGCACGGGATGCCCGCGCGCTGGATCACCGCGTTCCAGCGGGCCACGCCGCGGGCGCAGTCGGCCACGTAGTCGTCGCGCAGACGCTCGTTGAGCGACGTCAGCGCGGGCTGCTCGCTCACGACGAGCTGATTGTCGCGGAGCTCGGTGACCGGGTACGTCGCCTCCTTCAGCCGGTGGTCGTCGTCCTTCTTGGTTTCCTCGAACCGGCCCTTCACCCCGGACGTGTAGAAGTTGGCGGCGTTGGTCGAGATCTCGGAGCCGAAGAGGTCGAGCGAGACCGAGAAGTGGAAGTTGATGTACCGCTGCACGGTCGGCAGATCGATCCCGCCGTGCCGGCGCATGTCGTCGGTCTTGTGCTCGCGCATCAGCTCGCACGTGCGCTGCACGATGCGTCCCACGCCGGTCTCGCCCACGAACATGTGGTGGGCCTCTTCGGTGAGCATGAAGCGGCAGGTGCGCGAGAGTGGATCGAAGCCGCTCTCGGCCAGGCTGGCCAGCTGGTACTTGCCGTCGCGATCGGTGAAGAAGCTGAACATGAAGAACGAGAGCCAGTCGGGCGTGCGCTCGTTGAAGGCGCCGAGGATGCGCGGCTTGTCGCGGTCGCCGGAGCGGCGCTGGAGCAGCGCCTCCGACTCCTCGCGCCCGTCGCGGCCGAAGTGGGCGTCGAGCAGATAGACCATCGCCCACAGGTGCCGTCCCTCCTCGACGTTGACCTGACAGAGGTTGCGCAGGTCGTAGAGCGAGGGACACGTGCGCCCGAGGTGGCGCTGCTGCTCGACCGACGCGGGCTCGGTGTCGCCCTGGGTGACGATCAATCGTCTGAGCGTCGCGCGATGCTCGCCCGGCACGTCCGGCCAGGCCGGCTGGCCCTTGTGGTCGCCGAACGCGATCACCCGATTCGGCTCCGGCTCGGCCAGGAAAACACCCCAGCGGTATTCGGGCATGCGCAGATAGTCGAACTGGGCCCAGCCCTGAGCGTCGACGCTGACCGCGGTGCGCAGATAGATCTCCCGGGCCTGCAAGCCTTCGGGCCCCATGTCCTGCCACCAGTCCAGGAACTTTGGCTGCCATTCCTCGAGCGCCCGCAGGAGCCGGCGGTTGGAGGCGAGGTCGACGTTGTTGGGGATGCGCTCCAGGTAGTCGATGCCGGACATCACACTCTCCTTCGATCGAACTCGCTGCGTCGCCCTGTTCCGTAGACTTGTAACGCTCCGTTGGGCCCGACAGCGTTCGGGCGCTGGAACACCCAGTTCTGCCACGCCGACAGCCGGGCGAAGATCTTGGTCTCGATGGTCTCGGGGCCGGCGAAGCGCAGCGAAGCCTCCATGCCGGTCAGGGCGTCGGGTGAGAACGCCGCGCGCTCCTCGATGGCCAGGCGGACTTCGTCGTCCCAGTCGATGTCGTCGGGGATGAACGTCACGAGTCCGGCCTCGTCGGCCGCGGAGGCGTCGAGATCCTGGCCGAGGCGGCCCTTCAGGTCGTCCACGCGTCCGGGCTCGGCGAGGAAGCGGCTGCCCAGACGCGTGAGCCCGTTGGCCATCGGATAAGGGCCGAAGTTCATCGCGGTCAGCCGCACCGTAGGGGCCGGCCGGTCGTCGCTCTGTCGCCCTCCGGCGAGCATGTACGAGCGGTCGGCGGCGAGGGCCAGCTCCAGCAGCGTCCCGGCGAAGCACGAGCCGGGCTCGATCAGCGTAAAGATCGTGCGCGACGAGACGTCCAGGCGCTTGAGCGTGCGCTTGAGGAAGAGCCGGATCTCGCGCACGAGCCAATCGCCGGCGTGCTCAGCCAGGCAGCGATCGTAGGCTTCGACGAGGTCGGCGTCGCCGGCGGTGCGGAAGACCCAGAGGCCGATCTCGGTCTCGTTGGTACGCAGGTGAAGGATCAGGTCGTCCAGCTCGCGGGCGAGGGCCAGCGGCCAGAACGCGCAGCCCAGCGCGTGGAGGCCGGCGGCGTCCGCGGGCGGCGGTGTCGTCGGCGCGGCGACGGTGATCTCGGCGACGCCGCGCGCCCGATCGATCTCGCACACGACGTGGGTGTACGCGATGCGATCGCCGTCGATCGTCCGCTCGAGCGGCGTCAGCACGATGCCTTTCGCCTGGGCCGGTCGATCGCTGCACCCGGCCAGCTCGGAGGCGCGCGCACGCACGGTCTCTTCGAGCTTGGAGCGCGGGACGACCTCGTCGACCAGTCCCCATTCCACCGCGCGTTTGCCCTTGATACCTTCTTCCAGGGTGCAGAAGAAATCAGCGCGGTCGCGGCGGACGTGGCGCTTGTCGACCACTCGGGTGAGTCCGCCCGTGCCGGGCAGGACGGCCAGCAGCGGGACTTCGGGCAGCGCGACCGACGTGTTGCCGTCGTCGGCCATCACGATCCGCTCGGTGGCCAGCGCCAGCTCGTAGCCGCCGCCCGCGCACGGCCCGTTGATCGCTGTCAGCCATACTTGGCGTGACTCGTTCGAGGCCTCTTCGATCGCGTTGCGGGTCTCGTTGGTGAACTTGCAGAAGTTGACCTTCCACGCGTGCGCCGACTGGCTCAGCATGCGGATGTTGGCGCCCGCGCAGAACACGCGCTCCTTGGCCGATCTCAGCACGACCGCGCCGACTTCGGGATGCTCGAAGCGCAGCCGATGAACGAGGTCGTTCAGCTCCACGTCGACGCCGAGGTCGTACGAGTTCAGCTTCAGCTCGTAGCCCGGCCTGAGCCCGCCGTCCTCACTGACGTCCATGGCCACCGTCGCCACCCGCCCATCGATCGCCACCTTCCAGTGCCGATACCGCGACGGCTCCGTCCGAAAGTCGACGACCGTGCCTTCATCCTTCATTGTTTTCCTCCGGAACCCCGCGCCGCACGTTGATCAAAAGGGCCCAGATGCTAGGCGGCGACGAGCGACGACCGAGGCGTATGCCGCATACGCCGCCGCAGTAGGAGGTGAGACCGCCAGGCGGGCGAGCCGACGCTTCGGTGATCGCCAGTCGAGCGAGGAGCCAACGACGCAGATGGGCCCTTTTCATCAACGTGCTACCCGAGAATGACCCATAGGGCGCGAGCCTTGCGCGGTCCCAGGTTCTCCCACCAGTGGGGCGCGCCGCCGTCGAGCAGCGCGCTGTCGCCGGCCTCCAGCGCGTGCGCGTCGCCGTTGTAGTGGAGCGCGACCTTGCCTTCGAGCACGTAGAAGAGCTTCATCTGGCCGGGTTGAATCACGACCTTGTCGGTGGCGACCCCGCGCGCCTTGGCGGCCAGCGTGGAGACCACGGCGCGGATCTTTCCCTGGAAGAGTCCGGCCCCGAGCACGGCCCAGCGCTCGGAGCTGCCGTCGAACGAGACCGCCGGGTACTCGCGCTGGCGCGTGACCTGGATGCGCCCGGCGGGCCGGCCGTCGAACAGCGACGCGATGGGCACGCCGAGGGCGGCCGCGACCTTGCCGAGCGTGTTCAGCGACGGGGTGAGCCGTCCCGACTCGATCTGCGACACCATGCTCGGCGTGAGGCCCGCCTTCTCGGCGAGCTGACGCTGTTGCAGCTCGCGCTCCATGCGCAGGGCCTTGATCCGCTCGCCCAGCGCGGTCACGCCGTCTCCTCGTCCGCGCGGCCGTCGGCGTCGAGGCCCGCGAGGCGACGCAACGCGCGCGTCACGAAGACCCGCGTCATCCGCTTGCGGTAGAAGTGCGCGTAGTCGGTGTTGTCGAGCGGCTTCGAGGGGCCGGCCGCAAGATCCGCGGCGCGCACGATGAGCTCGGGCGTGAGCCGCTCGTTCTTCAGCGCATCGTTGGCGGCCTTTGCCTCGCGCGGCAGCGACGCGACCGCGCCGAGCACGACCCGCGCGTCGCGCACGGTGTCGCCCTCCATCCGGAGCGCGATGGCGACGCCGAGCACGGGAAAGTCGAACGACCCGCGACGCCGTAGCTTGAGATAGACGGACGTCCATCCGTCGGCGGGCGGCAGCACGATCTCGGCGAGGATCTCGTCGGGACGCCGGGTCAGGTACTCGATCCCGTCGTCGCGATAGAGGCTCTCGACGGGGACCGTGCGCTCGCCCTCGACGCCGACGAGGCGCACGCGCGCTCCCAGGCTCCAGAGGACCGGAGCGGTGTCCGACGACGACACGGCCCAGCAGCGGGGACTGCCGGGAGCGACCAGGCAGATGTCACCGTCCTTCTTCATGCAAAACCCGACGGCCTTCCGCCAGGCGTGGGATTGGTTGTAGTAGTTGCAGCGCGTGTCGACGCAGAGGTTGCCGCCGAGCGTGCCCATGTTCCTGAGCTGCGGCGACGAGACCAGTCCCGCCGCCGTCGCCAGCGCGGGGAAATCTCGCGCGATGGCGGCGTGCGCGGCGACGGTCGAGAGCGTGGTCGTGGCGCCGATCGTCAGCCCGTCGCGCGCGCTCCCGCGCACGCCGGCGATCTCGCGCACCGCGCGGAGCCCGACGAGCACGCGAGGCTCGAACTGGCGGCGCTTCATGTTGGGATAGAGATCGGTCCCGCCCGCCACCAGCATCGCCGCGCTGCCGTGCTCGGCCAATGTGCGTGCCGCGTCAGCCACCGTCCTCGGCGCCAAGTAAGTGAACGGCGGCAGGCGCATCATGAGCTGAAGGGCCTCACCGCGATGGCGTCGGCGGGCTGGCCGAACGCGGACTCGACGACCAGCGGCTCCTTGAACGTGAAGAGCGGCAGCTTCTCGGGACCGACGCGCGGGGGCTTGCGCTGGCGCGCCAGGTCGAGCGCGCGCAGGATCTTCTCCGGCGTGACCGGAATCTCGTCGATGCGCACGCCGACCGCGTCGTACACCGCGTTGGCCAGGGCCGGGATCACGGGGAGGAGCGGGCCCTGGCCGCACTCCTTCGCTCCGTACGGCCCTTGCGGATCGAG
>DATHGT010000186.1:0-6360 GCA_035317605.1 Candidatus Acidiferrum sp.
ACCGGGCGGAACTCGACCTGGACCTGGCGGCGGCGGGCCACGCGCTTGGCCAGCGTCACGCACTCGCGCGCGAGGCGATCCAGCACCGCTGGATCGGGCTCGCGCATCTCGTGCAGCAGCTCGCCGCGGGCGGGGACGATGTTGCCGACGGCGGGGTGCACGTGGACGACGCCGAAGTTGGTCACGCTGCGTCCGCTTCCGCGTTTGACGACCAGGTCGCGGGCCTTCAACGCGAACTCGGCGGCGGCCAGAAATCCGTCGCGGCGACGTTCCATCGGGGTCGTGCCGGCGTGGTCGGCCTGACCGATGAACACGACCCAGCTGCGACGCACTCCCACGATCGCTTCGACGGTGCCGATGGGAATGCCGGCCTCTTCGAGCCGCGGACCCTGCTCGATGTGCAGCTCTACGTACGCGGCGACCGAGCCCTCCGGTGCCGCGGCTTCGGGAGATCGCATCGCGTCGAAGCCGGCGCGCGTCATCGCGTCGACCAACCGCTCGCCGTCCGACGCGGCCATCTCCGGCAGACGTGCGGCTTCGAGCTTGCCGCAGAACGCGCGCGATCCGAAGAGGCTGCCGTAGCGGCCTTCCTCGTCGCTCCACGCTGCCACCGCGAGCGGACGGGTGTGCGGGTCTCCGCTTTCCTGGATCGTGTGAAGCGCCTCGAGGCCGGCCAGCACGCCGAGGGCGCCGTCGAGGATTCCGCCCTCGGGCACCGTGTCGATGTGCGAGCCCGTCACTACCGCGGGCCGCGCCGCGTCGAACGCGCTCATGCCGAGCCCGCCGAAGATGTTGCCGGCAGCGTCGACCCACGGGTCGAGCCCGGCCGCGCGGATCTCGCCGATCAACCACGCGCGCGCTTCTTCGTGCGGCGGGCTCCAGGCCGAGCGGGTGACGCCGCCGCCGGGCAGCGCGCCGAAGCGGGCGAGGGTCTCGATGCGTTCGCGGAGTCTGGGGAGCGAGATCGTCGTCATGAGCGGGGAGTATAGCCTTGACTCGCTCGGGCGACGTTCCTACAATGAATCACCGTTCAGTTTTGCGTCGCCCGACAGGCTGCTGCGCGATCGAGCGCCCGCTCGATCGCTACGCGAACAGGGGGGCTCGGGGGGTGCGCGACGCACCCCCCGATACCAGAGGAGGCCCCGACGTGGATTTCACGCTGACTCCCGAGCAGGAAGCGTTTCGCGAGGAAGTCCGAGCCTGGCTCAAGACCAACATCCCGCGCGACTGGGAAGCCCGCGCGATGGGCAGCGCCGACGTGCCGCGGCCCGAAGCCTACGACGCCATGCGGGTCTGGCAACGCAAGCTCTACGACGCCGGGTTCATCGGGCTGACGTGGCCGAAAGAATACGGTGGACGAAGCCTGACATTCCTCGAAGAGATGGTCCTCCACGAGGAGATGGCGCTGGCCAAGGCGCCGCCCATTCTCAACATCCTCGGCGTCGGCATGGCCGGCCCCACCATCGTCGCCTACGGCACCGAGGAGCAGAAGAAGCGCTATCCCGCCAAGATCCTCTCGTGCGAGGAGATCTGGTGCCAGGGCTACTCCGAGCCCAACGCGGGCTCTGACCTCGCGTCCCTGCAGACGCGCGCGGTGAAGGACGGCGAATACTGGGTGATCAACGGCCAGAAGGTGTGGACCTCTCTCGCCCACATCGCCGACTTCATGATGCTGCTGGCCCGCACGGATCCCGAGGCGCCCCGGCACAAGGGCATCACGTACTTCCTGCTCGACATGAAACTGCCCGGCGTCACCGTCAAGCCGCTCAAGCAGCTCACCGGCGACTCCGAGTTCAACGAGGTCTTCTTCGACAACGTGCGCGTGCACGAGTCGCAGGTGCTGGGCGGCGTGAACAACGGCTGGACGGTCGGGCTCACCACGTTGATGTACGAGCGGCTGGCTCTCGGCTTCGGATTGCAGGTGCGGCTGCGCATCGCCCTCGACTCGCTGATCGAGCTGGCCCGCAAGATGGACAAGCACGGCCGTTCGGTCGTGAAGGATCCCCTCATGCGACAAAAAATCGCGCAGCTCTGGATCGACACGGAGTGCTTGAAGTACATGGGCGCGCGGGCCATCACCAAGCTGCTCAAGGGCGAGATGCCGGGCCCCGAAGCCTCCGCCGGCAAGATGGGCTGGGTCGAGACGCACCAAAAGATCCAGGAGCTGGCCATGGAGATCGAGGGGCCGTACTCGCAGATCCTGCGCGGGTCGGACTGGGCCGTGGACGGCGGGCTCTGGCAGTACACGTTCCTCCGCTCCCGCGCCAACTCGATCGAGGGCGGCACCACGGAGATCCAGAAGAACATCATCGGCGAGCGCGTGCTCGGCCTGCCAAAGTAAGAGGACACGTCCATGGACTTCGGGTTCAGCCAGGAACAGGAGCTGCTCCGCGCCACCGCGCGGAAGTTCTTCGAGAACGAGTGCGCCTCCACTTTCGTGCGCGAGCGCATGGCCGAGCCGGCCGGCGTGACCGACGATTTCTGGACCAAGCTCGCCGAGCAGGGATGGCTGGGGCTCGTTTATCCCGAGCAGTACGGCGGCGCCGGGCTCGGCTTCGTCGACCTCACGGTGCTGATGGAGGAGATGGGGCGTGCGGTCATGCCTGGCCCGTTCTTCTCGACCACCATTCTGGGCGGGCTCGCGATCCTCGAGGCGGGCTCGGCGGCGCAGAAGGAAGAGTGGCTGACGAAGATCGCCGCCGGCGAGGCGAAGGCCACGCTCGCGTGGACGGAGCCGAGCGCGCGCTGGGACGCGGGCGGCGTGACTACGACCGCCCGCTCCGCCGACGGCGGCTTCGTGCTGTCCGGCACCAAGCTGTTCGTGCCCGACGCCCATCTCGCCGACGTGCTGGTGGTCGTCGCGCGGACGACCGAAACCGCGCGTCGCGAAGACGGCGTGAGCCTCTTCCTCGTGCGCAAGGACACGCCGGGCCTCGAGGTGAAGCTGCTGCCGACCATGGATCAGACGCGCAAGCTCTGCGAGGTCACCCTGCGTGACGCGCGGGTGGGCGCCGACGCGGTGCTCGGCGCGCGCGACGGTGGCTGGGCCCCGCTCGCGCGGGTCATCCAGCGCGCGACGGTGGCGCTGTGCGCGGAGATGTGCGGCGGGGCCCAGCGCGTGCTCGAGATGACGACCGAGTACGCGAAGATCCGGGTCGCGTTCGGCAAGCCCATCGGCTCCTACCAGGGCGTCAAGCACCGCGCGGCCGACATGCTGGTCGACGTGGAGAACGCCAAGTCGCTCACGTACTACGCGGCGTGGGCGGTGGATGAGAACGCCACGGAAGCGCCGCTGGCCGCGTCGATGGCCAAGGCCTACGCGAGCGACGCGTTCCGCCGAGTGGCCGGCGCCGGCATCCAGCTCCACGGCGGCATCGGCTTCACGTGGGAGCACGATCTCCACCTGTACTTCAAGCGCGCGAAGTCCTCGGAATTCACGTTCGGCGACGCCACCTATCACCGGGAGCGCGTGGCCCAGCTCATCAATCTATGAGATTGACCAACTTGGGGGGGTACGAGGCGCACCCCCCCAAACCCCCCGTCGGCTCGCTCGCCGGGCTCGCTCGCGGCTTCGAGGCGATATGACTCCGGCCGAACCGAAACCTGCAGCGTCCGTCCTTCTCGTGCGGCCTGGACCGTCCGGTGGCGCGCCGATCGAGGTGTACATGATCCGGCGGAACAGGGGGATGAAGTTCCTCGGCGGGTATTACGCGTTCCCCGGAGGGAAAGTCGACGCGGAGGACGGGAGCGCGGCGAGCGTCGCGTCGTGCCACGGCGTCGGCGCCGGCCAGGCGGAGGCGATTTTCCCCGGCGTGGATCGCCCCGCCATCGCGTACTGGGTGACCGCGGTGCGCGAGTTGCTCGAGGAGACGGGCCTTTTGCTCGCGTGCGACGACGCGGGCCGGCCCGTCGACGCAGCGGCGCCCACGGTGGCGCCGCAGGTCGAGGAGCTGCGCAAGCGGCTGATGGCGGGTGAGCCGTTCGCGGAGCTGCTCGCCGCGTGCGGATGGCGGTGCGACCTCCGCGCGTTCCGGTATCTCTCGCACTTCATCACGCCCCGCACCAGTCCCATCCGGTTCAGCGCGCGGTTCTTCCTGTGTCCGGTCCCCGAGGGGCAGGCGCCGCGGCTCTTCACCGAAGAGACGTCGGAGGGGTTCTGGATCGCGCCGGGCGAGGGCTATCGCCGGTTCGTGGCCAACGAGATGGCGATGGCCGAGCCGGCGGAGTACGGGCTCGGCTATCTCGCCCAGTTCGGCTCGCTCGACGAGGTCTGGCGCGCCCACGCCGACGGCCGCCACAAGTTCCACGGCATCGTCGACCGCATCGACGCATTTTGGGAAGGCTTCGACTGGAAGGCCAACCGCTGGCCGTCCTGACCCGCTGAGCGCGTGGCCAACGCCGTCTGCGCACTCCTCGACGATCGCATCGCATGTGGCGACGGTGCGCGGACGGCCCTGGTCACTCCATCGGGCAGCGCTACGTATGACGAGTTGCTCGCGCTGGCCGCGCGGTTCGGCCACGCGTTTCGCGCGCGCGGCGTCGAGCCCGAGCACCGCGTGGCGATCCTGCTGCCGGACGGTCTGGGCTGGGCCGGCGCGTTCCTCGGCGCGCTCCGGCTCGGGGCCGTCGCCGTCCCGCTGAACACTCGCCTCGACGCCGCGCGGTGGGCCGCGATGCTCGACGACTGCCGTGCTCGCGTGCTCGTCACCGATCACGACCACGCGGCGCTGCTCCGGCCGTTCCTCGAGGGACTCCCGCGGTTACACGTCCTGACGCCGTCCGCCGCCGATGGCATGGCGACCAGACTCGAGGCCGAGCCGGTGAGCGACGAGGAGATGGCGTTCTGGCTGTACACCTCGGGCACGACCGGCGCGCCCAAGGCGGCGGTCCACCTCCATCGCGATTGCCTGGCCGGCGGAGGCTACGCCGACGGCGTCCTCGGCGTATCGCCCGCTGACCGGATCTTCTCGACGTCGGCGCTGTCCTTCGCGTACGCGCTCGGCAACGCGCTGTTGATCCCGCTGGCTCATCGCGCCCTGACGCTCCTGCAACCGACCCCGCCGGACCCCGCACTGGTCGCGGAGGTGCTCGCCTCCTTCTCGCCCACGCTGTTCTTCTCGGTCCCCACGTTCTACGCGCGGTTGCTGCGCGCCGGTCTTCCCCTCGACACCTTTCGCTCGGTGCGGCTGGCCATCTCCGCGGGCGAACGGTTGCCCGCCGAGCTGGCCGTCGCGTGGCGCGAGAGGTTCGGCGTCGAGGTCCTCGACGGGATCGGCGCGACCGAGACCATCTTCATGGTGCTGTCGAACCGTCCGGGGCTGAGCCGTCCGGGCTCCAGCGGCACGCCCGTTCCCGGCACCGAGGCCCGGCTGCTGGACGAAGAGGGCCACGAGGTCCCCGACGGGGCCGAGGGCATGCTGCACGTGAGCACGCCGTCGGCGAGCACGTTCTACTGGCGGCGGGGAGCGGAGTCGCGTCGCGCCTTCGCCGGCGAATGGTTTCGCACGGGCGACGTCTACGTGCGTGACCGCGACGGGTTCTACCATCACCGCGGACGGGCCGACGATCGTTTCAAGGTCGCGGGCATGTGGGTCTCGCCGGCCGACGTCGAGGGCGCGCTACTCGGCCATCCCGGCGTCGCCGACGCGGGCGTGGTCGGCGCCCCGGCCGCCGGCGGCCTCGTCAAGGCGTTCGCGTTCGTGGTCGCGCGGGCGGGCGGCGGCGCCCCGCTCGTCGACGAGCTTCGGGAGCTGGCCGAGCGCAGGCTCGCGCCCCACGAACGCCCGCGCGAGATCGTGCTGGTCGACGAGCTGCCCCGGACGGCGACGGGCAAGCTCCAGCGCTTCGTGCTGCGCGAGCGGCTCGGCGCATGATCGCGAACACCATGCAGGTCAAGGTCCGCTGGGGCGACGCCGATCCGGCCGGCATTGCCTTCTACCCGCGCTTCTACGAGTGGTACGACCTGGGGACCGAGACCCTCTTCGCCTCGATCGGCCTGCCCTTTCCCGAGACGTTCGAGCGCTACGGGATCGTCGGCGTGCCGATCGTGGAGTCGGGCTCGACGTTTCTCTCGCCGGCCCGCTGGGCGGACGTGCTCACGATCCGGTCGAGCGTCGCCTGGGTGAAGGACAAGACGTTCCGCGTGGAGCACGAGGTCAGCGTCGGCGAGCGGCCCTGCGCCCGTGGCTTCGAGGTGCGAGCCTGGGTCGAGCGGCCGGCCACGCCGGGTGGCGCGCTCCACGCCGAGTCGATCCCCGCCGAGGTCCGCCAGCGCCTGGGGG
Organism: Candidatus Acidiferrum sp.; assembly: GCA_035317605.1. Lineage (GTDB taxonomy): Bacteria > Methylomirabilota > Methylomirabilia > Rokubacteriales > CSP1-6 > DATHGT01. Next base: position 6,282 of record DATHGT010000186.1, read on the forward strand.
GCTGAGCCGGCTCGGGCCGCAGACGCGCCATGCTAGAATCGCCCAGCTTTTTCGGGACGTATTCCCCAGTGCAGGAGGT
>DATHGT010000187.1:0-18152 GCA_035317605.1 Candidatus Acidiferrum sp.
CCGACCGACGAGCTCGAAGCCGCCGCCGACCGTGTGCGTCGGCTCCGCGAGGCGCGGAGCGAGCGATTCGAGGGCGGCGAGCCGCGGCCGGAGCCGGAAGGCGCGCCGCTGGCGATGGCCATGGCGACCCGCGCGGTCACCGTCGTACGGCCCGGCCCGCCGGGGTTCACGCGCGCGCTCAACGGGCGCGTGGCCGTGATCTTCCCGCGCTTCTCGGATCTGGCCCCGCGCATCACGATCGAATCGGCGCTGTGCGACGAGCCGGCGTATCTCGCGCGCGCGTTCGGACTGGCGGGGATCTCCCCCGCCGTCTCGCTCGTCGGCATCGAGCCGTCGCCCGACGAGATCGCGGCGGCGGCCACGGCCGCCGCCGGCGCCGACGCTACCGTGCTGTTCCTCTTCGACGGGCACCTCTACGCGTCCAACCGCGCGCTGCTCGACGCCGTGCACGCCCGCGCTCGCGCGCTCGCGGTCGTCCTGCTCCGCGACCCCTACGACGCGAGCCTGCTCGCGCCCGGCGTCCTCGGCATCACCGCCTTCGGCTTCCGCCGCGTCCAGCTCGACGCCGTCATCTCCCGACTCGTGCACTGAGCGGACGCTCACGTCTCGCGCGCGACGATCGGCGACAACAGGAGCGCGATGACCATCGTGCCGGCGGTGCCGAGGACGACCAGCCAGGACCAGGCGAAGCGCAGGGTGCCGGTCTCGGAGAGGATCAGGAGGACGAGATTGACCAGCGCCATCACGACCATCGCGACGACGTTGGCGAGGTCGGCGATGGGGCGGCGGGTGAGGAGGCCGAGCAGGAAGACGCCGAGCAGCGAGCCGAAGGTCACCCCCGCGATCTTGAAGGCGAGCCAGAGGATCCCGTCGAACGCGGAAAACGCGTAGGCGAGCACCCCAAGCACGATCCCGAACAGCGCCACGCTCACTCGCGACACCATCAGGTAGTGCCGCTCCGACCGGTCGCGGCTCAGGAGCGGACGGTAGATGTCGGTGACGAACGACGCGGCCAGCGACCCGAGCGGTGAGTCGATGGACGCCAGCACGATGGCCGCGAGCATGAGTCCACGCAGCGCCGCCGGCATCACCTGCTGGACGAAATGGGGCAGGATCTCGTCGGGGCGCGGCACCGACAGTCCGGGATGCTGGGCGTAGAACGTATAGAGCGCGCTGCCCAGGCTCAGGTAGATCACGAGCGTCAGCAGCGTGCCGAGCGACGTCAGCGAGAGCGTCTTCTGACTCTCCGCGCGCGTCTCGACGGTGAGCAGCCGCTGCATGAGATCGTGATCGGTGCCGAACGCGGCCATCGAGCCCACGAACCCGTTCAGCACCGCGACCCAGACGATGTTGGGGTCGGTGAGCGTCCGCCGCCAGAAGTCAGGGGCGCCGGGAGCGGGTCCCCAGTTGATCACGTTGAGGCGACCCGCCTGCCCCGCCACCGCGGCCACCGCGGAGAGACCGCCTTCGATGTGCGACAGCAGATAGCCGAGCGTCACCGCCCCCGCGACCAGGAACACCAGCGCCTGGAACACGTTCGTCCACACGACCGCCTTCACGCCGCCGGCGGCGATGTAGACGATCGAGACGAGCACGAACACCGCGATGGTCGGCGCGAGCGGCCAGCCCATCAGGATCCCCACGGCCAGCGCCGCGGCCATCAGCCGCACCCCGGAGCCGAGCAGGCGCGTGACGAAGAAGAAGATGGAGCCGGTGACTTGGCTGGCGCGACCGAAGCGGTCCCGCAGGAACTCGTAGATCGTGGTGACGTCGTGGCGGTAGAAGGCCGGGATGAACAAGAAGGCCACCGCAAACTTGGCGAGGCTGGAGCCGACGAAGAACTGGGCGTACTCCCAGTTCTCCTTGTAGGCGGTGGCCGGCACCGAGATGATCGTGACCGCGCTGATCTCGGTCGCCAGGAATGACAGACACGCCGCCCACCATGGCACCCGGCGGCGGGCGAGGAAGAAGTCGCTGGTATCCCGCTGCTCGCGCCCGAACCGAAACCCGATGGCCAGCAGGACGGCGAGGGCAAGGGCGAGGACGAGGTAGTCCGGCCAGGTGAGCACGCCCGGTCATTCGAGCATGCTTGTTGCGCGATGTATCCCGGTTTTTTACACACCTGCCCCCGGTCCCGCCTATCGCGGGACCCTGGGATCAGGAGCGGCGGTCGGCGGTTTTGATCGGGATCCGGCCCTTGCGCAGGGTCTCGACGAGGCCGTTGTAGGAGGAGGCCGAGATCACCCGGTTGAACTGCCCACGGTAGGTCGAAACGAAGCTGACGCCGTCGATCAGGATGTCGTAGACCTTCCAGCGGTTATCCCGACGGTGGAGCCGGTAGTCCAGCGCCGTTTCCGCCCGCCCGCGCGGGGACACGATCCGGGAGCGGACGACCGCGTATCCTCCGTCGACCGTCTCGCCGACGTAGGTGATCTTCTCGCCCGTGTATCCCTCGATCCGCCCGACGTAGGAGCGTTCCAGCAAGTCCGTGAAAAGTGTGACGAATTCGGCCTGCTCGGCGCGGGTTCGGCCCGCCCAGTGGCGAGACAGCGTGCGTCGCGCCATCTCGTCGAAGTCGAACAACTCGCCGGCGATCTTCCGTATCTCGGGCCGGGGCCGCGCCTCGGGGGGGACGCGGGGCTCGACCCGATCGGCGCGGGTGAGGCTGGCTTCCCCAGCTTCGAGCACCGCGACGACGCGATCGACAGCGGCTTGGACGACCTGTTTCGGCGTCGTGGCCGGAGAACCAGTGAGAGAGGCAAACACCATCAGAGCGGCGGCAATTGATTTGTCCATGATGAAGTTTTAGAAGACGAATGCACGCCGGGTGCCACCCCCGCCGACGCCGTAGCGCCGCCAAGCCGAGGCGAAAAAAGGACGTCGAGAGCAATGGGGGAACAGGCCCACGTCGCGTCGCATAATGCCGGGGAGCTCGCCGATGTCCGTGATTCGACCCGTCAGATCGTCGATCGTGATCGGCGCCGACCTCGGCGCCACCCGGCTCCGTCTCATCGCGGTGCGCGACGGCCACGTCGTCGGACGGCTCTCGACGGCCGCACCCTCGGGTTCAGATCTGTGGAAGTTTCTCCACGGCGTCTGGAAAGAACGCGGCTGGACGCGTCGTGAGGTGGGAGCGCTCGTGATCGCTTCACGCGGGATCTGGACCGCGCGCGAGCGGCGCGCTCTGGCCGTCCGACTCGCTCGGCTCGCGGCGCACGTCGAGGTGCTGTCCGACGCTCAGGCCGCGTTGCTGGGAGCCCTCGGAGACTCTCCCGGAGTGCTCATCCTCGCCGGTACCGGATCGATCGTCATCGGCCGCGACGCTCGCGGGGGGTGGGCTCGCGCGGGAGGGCTCGGTCCGCTGCTCGGCGACGAGGGCTCGGCCTTCTGGATCGGCCGGGCGTGGCTGCGCGCGACCACCCATGGCGAAGACTTTCTCCCGGTCCGCCGACTGGTCACCGGCCCGAACGCGGTGGCGCGCATCGCGGCCCTGGCCCCGGCGGTCTTGAGCCGAGCTCGCCGGGGCGACCGCAGGGCGCGGGCGATCGTGAGCGAGGCGCAGATGCACCTGGCGAAGCTCGCCCGCGACGTGGCGCGCCAGCTTCGTCTTCCGAGTCCGATCACGGTGAGCTGGGCCGGCGGCGTGCTCGACGATTCCCGATTTCGTGTAGGGCTCGAGCGGGCGGTGACGAGGAGCGGCCTCCGCGCGCGGTGGCGCGCTCCCGTCGCCGCGCCCGTGGTCGCGGCCGTCGCGCTCGCTCAGCGGGCGCTGGGCACCCTGCCCGAAGCGCTGGGCAGGCGCGTGCTATAAGAAATCGGATGCCGCCCGCCCTCGCTCAGCGTCGCGTGTTGATCGCCGCCGTCTTCTCGCTGCTCGTGTTCGGCAGCTTGATCATCATCGCGTTGACGCCCGCGCTCCACGGGCTCGACCGGCAGTTGAAGCTCGCGTTCGACGCCACCCGTCACCCGATCCTCGAGGTGACGATGCGCACGGCCACCCGGATGGGCGACGGCTGGATGCTCCTGGTGTTCACGGTGGTCACGTGGCTCGTGCTGAGGCGGGCGGGCGATCGACTCGCCTCCCGCCTGCCCGTGGTCATGCTGGGCTCGGCCGCGGCCGAATGGCTCCTCAAGTGGCTGGTGGCTCGCCGCCGCCCGCGCGGAGGCCCGTTCGCGTTTCCCAGCGGCCACGTGTTCACGTCGGTCGTCTTTTTCGGCGCGGTGATCTACCTCTTGTGGACTCGCGACGTGGCGCGGCCGTGGCGCCTGGCGGGTACGACCGTCTGCGCGCTCCTCATCGTGGGCATCGCGCTCAGCCGCATGTATCTGCGCTTCCACTGGCTGACCGACGTGCTCGGCGGCCTCAGCGGCGGCGCCGCCTACCTGCTGATCGCGCTCGCCATCGCCGACCGGCCGCCGCGCGAGGTGTCAGCGTGAACGCCCCGCGACAGCGCCGGCTCGTGATCACCGTCTGCCCGCAGGAGCCGGGAATGGTCATGCTGGCGGTCCGGCGCGGCGAGCGCCGCCACCGGCTCGGCGCCCGCGCGATCGCCCGTCACCTGGCCGACCTCGCCGCCGAGCGCCTCCTCTCGGACCGCGTGGAGATTCGTCACGGCTGCGCCGGAGGCTGCTGGCTCAAAGGCCCGAACGTCAGCGTGATGATCTATCCCGTCACGCCCCCGGGCGAGCGCCCCGACCACGTCGCCGTCGCCTGGAAAAGCTACGTCGCGTCCCTCGACGAGCTGGACTGCCTCGAGACGATCCTGGAAGAAAACCTCCAACCGTAAAGGGATACTCGTACTTCCCACTCACCGACACCACGACGACACGGAAGCGTGGCGTATTCGCGGATCAGCTGGCGGGGAGAATCTCGCGCAGACAGACGAGCGTCGACGGAAGAGGATCTCGCCAGAGCCAGCCGACGTCGATCCAGAAGCCGGGGACGACGCGGGACATCAAGCGACCGGCGGCCAGATGCCGCGAGGCGTAGCCGCTTGGCTCTTTGACCTCGGCCAGGGCGATCTGCTCGAACGGGTTGATCAGCCAGATCTCTTCGATTCCCGCCTCACGGTAACGTGGAAGCTTTTCCCGAACGGCGAGGCGTGGATCGCTGTCCGAGGCGATCTCGATGACGAAGTCGGCGGGACCCTCGAGCCGAGTCCGGGTCAGCAGATGACGTCGCTCCTCACGGACGACGAGCAGATCGGGCTCCGGTGACCAGTGCTCGTCGAGCCTCATCGGATAACGCGACCCTCGGACGACGGCGCCGCCCCGCTCGTCGAGATAGGCGCTCAGCAGCGTGATCAGGAAGCGGAAGCAGTCCTCGTGTCGATTGGATGCCGGTGAATGCATGACGAGCCGCCCGTCGAGATACTCCCAGTTGCTGTCTTCGGTCGCGTCCCGGTAGAACTCCTCTTCGGTCACGAACGGCTTCACGAGCAGAAAGGGGGGCGCCACCTTCAGGGTGATTTCATAGACTTCCATCGTCTGCGTCCTCCGGATTCGATTCTCGGTGGCCACCTTCAGGCCGTCAATGTCCAATCTTTGATACAGCCCGCGCGGCCAGGTAGTAGAAGACGGGTCCGGTGAGTGCGGCGATCGCGCCGGCCAAGGTGTTGCGCCAGCCGGCGGTGGCCATGGCAAGCAGCGCGAAGAGCGCGGGGCACAGCGCGACCAGGAACATCCCGGCGGCGCCGCCTCCCACGCGGAACGGCCGGGAGAGCGCCGGCTCGGCGAGGCGGAGGCGGACGAAGGCGGCCAGCTCGACGAGCAGGCTCAGTGAGTAGAGCCACACGTTGAGAACGATCAGCTCACGGAACGAGAACACCGCGAACCCCGCGTAGATCGCCGCGGAGACGACGACCGCGACCCACGGGGTGCCGTACCGCTCGTGGACCCGGGTGAGCGCGCGGGGAAGCTGATGGTTCCGGGCGAGCACGAACGGCAGTCGTGAGTTCGTGAGGACCAGGGCCAGGAAGAGTCCCATCGTGCTGAGCACCGCGCCGAGCGCGACCGCGTGGCCGAGCCACGCGCCGCCGACGCCGGCGGCGATCCGCGGGAGCGAGCCCGTGGACCACGTTCGCCAGTCGACGCCGGCGCCGAGGGCGACCGTCACCGGCAGCACGTAGCCGGCGACCACGATGGGCAGCGTCACGCGCGTGGCCGCGGCGAACGCGCGCTCGGGCCGCCGGGTCTCGCCCAGCGTGGTGGACGGCGTGTCCCAACCCCCATAGTTCCACATCACGACGGCCAGCCCGAGGCCGAATCCACCCACCAGTGACTGGCCTTCCGCGAGGAACGGCACCCACGGCGTCGCGCGGAGCCCCGACAGTCCCACCACGACGAGCGCAGCGATCGGGACCAGCACGCCCACGGCCAGCGCCACCGCGAGGCGGCCGACCGGGCGCACGCCGAGCACGTTGAGCACGGTGAGGCCGACGATGAAGGCGACGGCCAGCAGCCACCGCTCGACGGCCGTCATCGCCGGATACCAGAACTTGAGATATTCGACGAACAGCGCGGGGTAGATCGCCACGTCCACGAAGCTGTCGAGCCAGCTCCACCAGCCGACCTGGAAGCTCCAGAACGGGCCGAACGCGCGGCGCACCCAGGTGACGTAACCGCCCTCGGCGGGGATCGCGGAGGCCAGCTCGGACATCACGAGGCTGACGGGAAGGCTCCACACGAGCGGGGTGAGCACGAGCAGCAGCAGCGCGAGGCCGGGACCGAACGAGGGGACGACGTCCTCGATGCCGTAGGGTCCGCCGCTGACGTTGAAGAAGACGACGGCGGCGAGGGGGACGAGGCCGAGCTCCTGGCGGAGCCGCCCGGTCATCCGTCTAGGATTGCTGGGCGGCGGCGATCAGCCGGGGCAGCTCCTTGACCCACTCCTCGATGGGGCGCTCGGCGTCGACGATGATCTCGAGCTTGCCGCTCGGCATCCGCCGCACGCGGCCCGGCGAGCCCGGACCGAGCGGGATGACGAGCATCTCGCGATGGACGCCGAGCGCGTCGGTGACCTCGAAGATCGCGTCGATTTCCTTCATGGTGACGACCTGGAGCATGGCTATTTCACCCTGATCGCGCGGCCGCCCGTCATGGTGACGAGGTCGGCCGAGGCCATACGGAACAGCGCGTTCGGGGTGCCCCCCGCGGCCCAGATCGTCTCGTGGCGGAGCAGGTCCTCGTCGATGAAGGTCTCCATCGGCTTGGCGTGACCGAGCGGAGGGATGCCGCCCACCGCGTAGCCGGCGTGCTCGCGCACGAACGCGGGCGGGGCCTTCTCGAGCGTCTCCTTGAGCAGCACCCCGATGCGCCACTCGTTGACGGTGTTGGCTCCGCTGGTGATGACGAGGATCGCGCGCCCGGTCGTCCCGGTCTTGAACACCAACGACTTCGCGATCTGCCCGACGTCGCACTTCACCGCGCGCGCCGCCTCGGCCGCGGTGCGCGTGGCCTGCGCGGACTCCTGGACTTCGTACGCGAAGCCGAGCGCGCGCAGCGCGTCCTGAACCTTCTGCGCGCTCGGCGACAGCGCGGGCGCCGCGCTCGGCGGCGAAGCGTCGGCGTCGTTCGTGGCCGCGATCTCGTCAGCTGTCATCCCCGCTCCGAGTGTCGTCTTGAATGATCGGTCCGCGGCGCGGGGACGAGCCCCGTCTCCCCGGACACTGCCTACACTATGCGAGTCACGCGCTCAAATCGAGCGAGAACGCGCGCTCATCCGGCGCCGAGCAGCGCTTCGGCGGCGTGCTCGCCAGAGCGCACGCAGTCGGCGATGCCGACGCCGCGGTACGCGCCTCCCGCGAGTGCCAGCCCCGGCAGTCCCGCGAGCGTGTGCTCGATCGCCTCGACGCGGTCGAGATGTCCGAGGCGGTACTGCGGCATCGAGGCGGGATGGCGGTGGACGCGCGTGAGCACGGGCTCGGCCACCACGCCGAGTGCGTCCGCCAGCTCGCCGCGGGCGCGCGCCTCGATCTCCTCGTCGTCGTCCCGCAGCGCGTCGCCGCCCAGAGCGCCGCCGACGAACGCGCGCATGAGCACGAAGCCCTCGGGCGCTCGCCCCGGATACTTCACGCTCGAGAACGTGCCGGCGAGCAGCGCGCGCCCCTCCGTGTGCGGCACCACGAAGCCGAAGCCGTCGAGCGGGTGCGGGACGTCGGCCCGCCGGTAGCCGAGCGAGACAGTGGCCGCCGAGCTGTACTCGATCTCGCCGAGCAGCGCGGCGAGCTGGGGATCGACGTAGCGGACGAGCCGGGCCGCCGCGTGGGATTCCGCCGCGATCACCACGCGATCCGCGTCGAGCGACTCGCCGTCCGCCAGCACGATCCGCCAGCGACCGCCCTCCCGCTCGATCGTGCTCACGCGCTGCTTCAATCGCACCGCCCCCGCGGGCAGCCGCGAGGCCAGCGTGTCGGTCAGCTCCGACATCCCTCCCGCGAAGGTGACGAAGAGGCTCCAGCGCGCGCCGCTGGTGCCGGCCATCGGGGCGCGCCGGCTCGCGCGCCAGAGGGCCAGGATCACGCTGCGCTCGCGTCGCTCCAGCTCGAGAAAGCGCGGCATGGTCGCACCCAGACTCAGCTCGTCGGGATCGGCGGTGTAGATGCCGGCGACGAGGGGCTGGGCCACGCGCTCGAGCGCCTCGCGCCCGAGCCGGCGGCGGACGAAGGCTCCGAGCGTCTCGTCGCCGCCGGAGACCCCGCGCGGCAACACGAGGTCGAGGGCCATGCGCAGCTTGCCCTGCCACGAGAAGAGACTCGACGTGAGGAACGGCGTGATCCGCGTGGGGGCCAGGAGCTGGAAGCCGTCGGGCAGCGGATGCAGCCGCCGTCGATGCCAGACGAACGTGCGGCGGTAACGGTCATCGGTGCGGACCAGCCGGTCCTCGATCCCGAGCCGCCGGCAGAGCGCCAGCGCCCACGGCTTTTCCGAGAGGAACGAATCGGGCCCCGATTCGACCAGGAAGCCGTCGACACGCTCGGTCTCGATCGTCCCGCCCACGCGGTCGCGCGCCTCCAGCAGGGTCAGCTCGAGATCGATCCGACGCTCGCGGGCCAGCTCGACGGCGCGGTGAGCCGCGGCCAGCCCGGCGACGCCGCCCCCGATGACGGCGACCTTCACGCCGCGTTCACGACGAGATCGGCGAGGCCGGCGATGAAGGCGGGGTGATCTCCGACCGTGGCGGCTCGATGCAGGTTCAGCCCCTGAGCGCGCGCGTTCTCGACCGCCTCGACGTCGAGGTCGTAGAGCACCTCGACGTGATCGCACACGAAGCCGACCGGCACGACCACCGCGTGACGCTCGCCGTCGCGGGCCAGGCTGCGGACGACGGTGTTGACGTCCGGCTCCAGCCACGCATCTTCGGGCCGGCCGCTGCGGCTCTGATAGGCGAGCGACCAGCGCGCGTGATCGAGCTTGGTGGCGACGGCCCGCGCCACCGCCGTGAAGTCCTCGACGTAGGGTGACGCGTCGGCCATGGCCACGGGAATGCTATGGGCGGTGAAGATCAACGGCGCCCAGCGCCGGCCGTCCTCGGGTAGCTCACGCAGCGCGGCGCCGGCGCGGTCGACGAGCGCGTCGATGAAGCCGGGCTCCCGGCTCCAGGGTGGCGCGAACACGACCTCGGGGGCATCGCTCATGCGCGCGCGCGCCTCCGCGACGTCCTGCTGATAGCGCTCCCACGAGGCCTCGCAGCGCAGCGACGACATGATCAAGCCCAGACACCGCCGCACGCCGCGCCCGGCCAGCTGCGCGAGCGTCTCGTGCAGGTAGGGCCGCCAGTTGCGCATCCCCACCCGCACTTCCATGAGGGTCCCGCGTCGGCTGAGGGCCTCGCCGAGCGCCCGCGACTGGGCCAGCGTGAGATCGTTCAGCGGCGACCGGCCGCCGGGCATGCGTTCGTAGTGGTGCACGACCTCTTCGAGCCGCTCGGTCGAGATGTGCCGCCCCCGCGTGACGTTGGCGAGAAACGGCCGGATCTCGTCCCGCTCCGTGGGTCCCCCGAACGCGATCAGCACCACCGCGTCAACCATCGGCAGATTGCAGGCGCGCCCCGGCTCCGCCGGGGCGAGGCGTAGACGGGGGGGTATGGGGGGCCATTTCGGGGCCCCCCATCCCAACAAAATCGATGAAGCCGCGGTCGACGTCGACGTCCGCTAGTTCCACGGTGACGTGGTCGCCGACGTCGAGCCCCTGAAAGCCGCGGACCACACGGCCCTCGATGGGCGGACTCGGAATGCGTACCCACGTGCCCTTCGCCGAGGCGCCGGTGACGAGACCGGGAAAGCGCTCACCGATCCGGTGGAGCAGCAGCAACGCGGCGGCCGACTTGCGGACCCGCCGCTCGACCTTTTCGGCGTTGTGCTCCTGCTCGGTGCAGTGACGGGCGAGGGCGACCAGCTCGCTCGCCTCATATGGCGATGGCCCGGAGGCCAGAGCGGCCTTCACCAACCGCTGGGTGATGAGGTCCGGGAAGCGGCGGTTGGGCGCCGTCGAGTGCGTGTAATCGTGGACGGCCAGCCCGAAGTGACCGTCGCTCTGCCCCGCCCGCTCGACGGCGTATTCGCCGCGTCCCATCAGCTTGACGATGGCCAGCGAGAGATCGGGGAAGCGTTCGGGATCGGCGGCCCGCCGCCGGGTGAGGAAGGCCTCGAGCGCTCGGGCATCGGGAGCCGCGGGCAACCGCTCGCCGAGCCCTTGCGCCAGCTCGACGATGCGCTCCCACCGCTCGGGGGAGCGCAGCACGCGGCGAAACGACGGCATCCCGCGCGAGGCCAGGAACCGCGCGACCGTGCCGTTGGCGGCGATCATGACGTCTTCGATCAGCTCCTTCGCGCGGTTCTTCTCCTCGGCCCGGAGATCCTGGAGCTCGCCGTCGGCGAAGACGGGGCGTGCCTCGATCGTTTGCAGGCTCAGCGCCCCGCGCTCGTGGCGCACCTCTCGAAGCTGCTGAGCGACGCGGTCCTGCGTCCTGAGCTGATCGTCGAGACCCGAGACCGCGGCGACCTTCGCGGGCGCGGGCGAGCCGCCCTCGAGCCACGCCGCGACGCCGTTGTAGGCGAGCTTGGCGTGGTTGCGCACGAGCGCGCTGAACACGCGCCCGTCGTCGACCGTGCCGTCGGCTCCCACGCCCATCTCGACCACCACGGCCACTCGGTCGGCGTCTTCGTTGAGCGAGGTCAGATCCGTCGACAGCTTCTCCGGCAGCATCGCGAAGACCCCGCCCGCGGTGTAGACCGACGTGGTGTTGTGGCGGGCGTGACCGTCGATGGCGGAGTCACGGCGGACCAGCGCGTCGACGTCGGCGACCGCGACCAGGATCGTCACCGCTCCGTTGGCCTGCGTCTCGGCCACGGTCAGCTGATCGAGATCGCGCGAGTCGTCGTTGTCGATCGAGCACCAGAGCCGGTCGCGGAGGTCGCGGACCGAGGCGTCGCCGGGGGCGGACTCGCGGAGGCGTTCGAGCTCGGCGAGCGCGGCCGGCGGATACTCGGGATCGAGGCCCAGCTCGGTCATCGCACGCCGGGCGATGGCGTGGAGATCGTGACGGCTACGGCTGCCCACGCGGCTCACGCGGCCATTGTAACCACGGGAGCGGACTTGATTTCTTCGCCCCTTTTCCCTACGGTCACGGCATGACCACGCACACCGTCCGCCGACTGCTCGCGCTGTCTCTCGCCGCCGCCGTCCTGACCGCGATCGCGCCGGCCCCTTCGCGGGCCGCCGAGGGCGAGCTGCGCTACGGGCTGCACGTCACCCTGGCCCCCAAGTGGCTCGATCCCGGCGAGACCGAGGCGTTCCAGACGCCGTACATGGTGCTCTACGCCGTGCACGACGCGCTCGTGAAGCCGATGCCGGGCAGCCCGATGGGGGCGCCGAGCCTGGCCGAGTCGTGGACGGAGGCCAAGGACCATCTGAGCTACACGTTCACGCTGCGGAAGAACGTGAAGTTCCACAACGGCGACCCCGTCACCGCCGACGACGTGAAGTTCTCGTTCGAGCGCTACAAGGGCGCCAGCGCCACCCTGCTCAAGGCCAAGGTGAAGGAAGTGCAGGTCGTCTCGCCGGGGCAAGTCCGCTTCGTGCTCAAGGAGCCGTGGGCCGATTTCATGACCTTCTACGGCACCACTGCAACGGGCGCGGGCTGGATCGTCCCCCGGAAGTACGTCGAGAAGGTCGGCGACGACGGCTTCAAGAACGCGCCGATCGGCGCCGGCCCCTACAAGTTCGTGTCGACGAAGCCCGGGGTCGAGCTGGTGCTGGAGGCGTTCGACGGCTACTGGCGCAAGGTCCCCAGCATCAAGCGCGTGACCATGCGCACGATGACCGAGGAGAGCACGCGGGCCGCCGCGCTGCACGCCGGCGAGATCGACATCGCGTATCTCTTGACCGGTCCCGCCGCCGAGAAGGTCCGCAGCACCAAGGGCTTCGCGCTGAAGGCGCCGCTCGTGTCGGGCGCGTTCTGGCTGGAGCTGCCCGAGCAGTTCGACCCGAAGTCGCCGTGGGCCGACCGGCGCGTGCGCCAGGCCGCCAACCACGCCGTCGATCGGGCGAGCATCAACCAGGCGGAGACGCTCGGCTTCTCGCGCCTCACCGGCAGCATCGTCCCGCGCGTCTTCCAGTTCGCCCTGGTCTACGAGCCGCCGGCCTACGATCCCGCGCGCGCCAAGAAGCTCATGGCCGAGGCCGGCTATCCCAACGGATTCGACGGCGGCGACTTTCATCCGTTCCCGCCTTACAACTCGATGGCCGAGGCCATCGTGGGCAATCTCCAGACCATCGGCATCCGCACCAAGATGCGCATCATGGAGCGCGCGGCCTACTTCGCGGCGTGGCGCGACAAGAAGCTGCACGGGGTGATCCTCGTGGTCACCGGCGCCTCCGGCAACGCGGCGACGCGCCTCGAGCCCTACGTGACCAAGGACGGGGTCTACGCGTACGGCTCGCTGCCCCAGATCGACGATCTTTACGTGCGGCAGGCGCGCGAGCTCGATACGAAGAAGCGCGAGGAGATGCTCCACCAGATCCAGAAGATCCTGCACGAGGGGGCGATGAACGTGCCGATCTACGAGCTGGCCTTCATCTGGGGCGTCGGCCCGCGGCTGGGCGAATCGACGGCCGGCGCCATCGCCGGCTATCCGTACACCGCGCCCATGGAAGACGTGACGCTCAAGAAGTAGCGCGTGTCCGACTACTCGCTGGGCATCGACATCGGCGGCACGTTCACCGACCTCGTGGTCTACGACCACTCGGGCGGCCGGCCGTGGAGCCGCAAGGTGCTCACCACCCACGACGATCCGGCGCGCGCCGTCGCCGCGGGTGTCGCCGCCCTGCTGCGGGAGGGCGCGATCGATCCCGCGCGGGTCGGCCGCGTGGTGCACGCGACCACGCTCTTCACCAACGCCCTGATCGAGCGACAGGGCGCGCCCACGGGGCTCATCACCACCGCGGGATTCGCCGACACGCTCGAGATCCAGCGCGAGCGCAAGTTCGAGCTGTACGACCTGGCCATCGCGCGGCCGGAGCCGCTGGTCCCGCGCGACCGCCGCCTCGAAGTCGACGAGCGCGTGAAGGCCGACGGCTCGGTGAGGCGCCCGCTCGATCGCGCGCAGGTCGAAGCGCGCGCGGACCAGCTCGTCGACGCGGGAGTGACGTCCATCGCGATCGCCTTCCTGCACGCCTACGCCAACCCGGCTCACGAGGCCGAGGCCGCGCGTGTCGTCGCCGCGCGACATCCGATGATCGCGGTCACCGCGTCGCACGAAGTCGCCGCGGAGATCCGCGAGTACGAGCGTACGTCGACGGCCGTCGCCAACGCCTACATCAAGCCGCTGGCCGCGCGCTACCTCGCGCTGATGGCGACTCGCCTGGCCGAGCTGGGATTGCCGGCGCCGCTGCTCCTGATGCTCTCGAGCGGCGGCCTCACTCACGTGGCCGAGGCCCAGCGCACGCCGGTGCAGATGCTGGAGTCCGGTCCCGCCGCCGGGGCCATCGCCGCCGCGTTCTTCGGGCGAGAGGATCAACCAACATGGGGGGCTCCGGGCGCCCCCCATACCCCCCAGGGGCGGCTCGGAGACGCCGCGGCGGAGCCGCGGCGCCCCTCGTCTCGCATTCTGGCGTTCGACATGGGGGGCACCACGGCCAAGCTCTCGCTCGTGGACGGCGGCGAGCCGCTCACCGCGTATGCGTTCGAGGCCGCGCGCCAGCGGCGCTTCGTCGAGGGCAGCGGGCTGCCGATCCGCATCTCGACCATCGAGCTGATCGAGATCGGCGCGGGCGGCGGCTCCATCGCCCACGTCGACGAGATCGGTCTGCTCAAGGTCGGGCCGCTCAGCGCGGGCTCCCAACCCGGTCCCGCCGCGTATGGGCTCGGCGGCGTCGAGCCGACGGTCACCGACGCGGATTTCCTGCTCGGCTATCTCAACCCCGACTACTTCGCGGGCGGCGAGGTGGCGGTCGATCTCACGGCCGCGCGCGCCGCGGTCGAACGATTGGCCGCGCGGGTCGGGCTCTCGCCGACGGAAACCGCGTGGGGTATTCACGACGTGGTCAACGAGAACATGGCGGGCGCCGCGCGCGTGCACGTGGCCGAGCGCGGCCGCGACCCACGCGACTACGCGCTGCTCTGCACCGGCGGCGCCGGTCCCGTTCACGCCTACTACGTCGCCAGGAAGCTCGGCCTGGCGCGCGTGATCTGTCCGCCGTCGGCTGGTGTCGCTTCCGCGCTTGGGTTGCTCGTGGCCCCCGCCCGCGTGGATCGGGTGACGACGGTCGGCATCGGTCTCGATCGCGGCAACATCGCCGAGCTCGAGAGCGCGTTCCGCCGTCTGGAAGACGAAGCGCGCGCGGTGCTCGCCGATACGGGACTTCCGCTGGAGACCGCGACCGTTCGCCGGCTCGCCGACGGCCGCTTCATGGGCCAGGGCTTCGATCTCGTGGTCACGCTGCCCGACGGACCGTACGATGCGAGCGACCAGACCCGCCGCCGCTTGCAGGCCGCGTTCGAGAACGCTTACCGCGAGAAGTTCTCGCTCACCCCGCCCGACGTCCCCGTGGAGTTCATCAACGTCCGCATCGCCGTCCGCGCCCCCGTGGCCGGCGCCGACGTGGTGGTCAAGGGTCCGGTCGGTGGCGACACGGGCAGCTCGATCAAGGGCACGCGCCCGGCGTACTTCCCCGAGGCCGGAGGCTTCGTCCCCACGAAGGTCTACGACCGCTATCGGTTACGCGCGGGCGACGAGCTCACCGGCCCCGCCGTCGTCGAGGAAGAGGGCTCGACGCTGGTCATCGGCCCCGGCGGCCGCGCGAAGGTCGCCGCGACCGGCAACATCGTGCTCGTGATCGCCGAAGCTTAAGGAGTCGAGGCGAGCGCCTTCACGAGGCTGTGCAGGAAGTCGCGGCCGGCGTAGAGGTCGCGGATGCCGATGCGCTCGTCGCGGCCGTGGGTGCGGTTGTCGTCAGCGTCGGTGAAGAGACCCGACACTCCATAGGTCGGAATGCCGGCGTTGCGCAGATAGCGGCCGTCGGTGGCTCCCGTCCCCATCGTCGGGATCACCAGCGCGCCCGGGAACATCGCGTCGGTCAGGCGCTGGACGTGGGCCATGACCTGGGGGTCGAGCGGAGAGGGCGGGCTCGGGGTCGGCGGGCTGTTCGACGTGACCTTGATCTGCTCGTCGGCAAGGATCCGGACGAGGGTCTGCTGCACCTCCTCCCACGGCTCGCCGGGGAGCATTCGACAGTTCACCATCGCGCGAGCGAGCTGGGGGAGGGCGTTGTTCGCGTGACCGCCCTCGAGCCGGGTGGCCACGCACGTCGTGCGCAGCACCGCGTTGAAGCCCGAGTCGGCCGACAGCCGCGAGACCGCGCCGGGATCGGGCGGCGTCGTGATCACCCCCCGCATGTCGGCGGCGAGGGCTTCCCCGCGCAGGGCGGCGCTCCGCTCGAAGAACACGCGCGTGGTCTCGTTGAGCGCGACGGGAAAGTCGAACTTGGCCAGGCGGGTGAGCCCTTCGGCCAGACGGTAGATCGCGTTGTCGCGCTCGGGCCGCGAGCTGTGGCCGCCCTTGTTGGTGACTTCCAGGCGGAAGGACACGATCACCTTCTCGCTCGTCTGGACCCGCAAGACGACGTGACGCCCGTCGCGTAGCTCGCCACCGCCGCCCTCGTTGATCGCCATCTCGGCGTCGATGAGGCTCCGGTGGTTGGCCAGGAGCCAGCGGACCCCGTTGTAGGGAGAGGTCAGCTCCTCGTCGGCGGTGAGGGCCAGCACGAGATCCCGCTGCGGCACGAAGCCCTCGCGTCGGAGGCGGATGAACGTGTCGACGAAGATCGCGGCCATCGCCTTGTCGTCGATGGTGCCGCGCCCGTAGAAGTAGCCGTCCTTCTCGGTGAGCTTGAAGGGATCGAACGACCAGTCCTCGCGGCGCGCCTCCACGACGTCGAGGTGGGCGAGCAGGAGCAGCGGCTTGCCGCCGCCGCTGCCGCGGTAGCGCGCCACCAGGTTGCCCTTGCGCGGATGCGGGGCCAGCACCTGCACGTCGGCCGCCGGGAAGCCGGCCGCTTTCAGGCGCGCGGCCATGGCCTCGGCGGCCGTGGTCGTGTTGCCCACCGAGTCGCTGGTGTTGATCTCCACCAGCTCCTGGTAGATCGCGCGGAACTCGCGCGGCTCGGGCGCGGGCGTCTGGCCTGTTGCCCCTCCGGCCGCGACGACAATGACGGCCAGCGCGATCAGGAAGGTGACGCGTCCCACCGATCGATCGTGCATCGTCGCACCTCCGTCCCGTGGCGAAAACGGGCCGTCGTTCCCCCGAAAGTGTCGACACTGCATACCACCGTGGCTCCCCGCTGTCGAGGAACCCGCCATCGGGCTTGATTTCCGTCCGCCGTTTCTCTACGGTCACGCTCATGACCACGCGGCTCGACGCGGTGACGCTGGAAGTGTTGTGGACGCGGACCATCTCGGTGGTGGACGAGGCGGCCAAGGCCATCGTGCGGACGTCGTTCTCGACCCTGTCCAACGAGGCCAACGACTTCGCGTGCGTGCTGACGGACTCGCGCGGGTTCGCGCTGGCCCAGAACTCCGGGAGCATCCCCTCGTTCATCGGCTGTCTGCCCGCCACCGTGCGGCACTTCCTGCGCGCGTTCGGTCCGGACGGGTTCCGGCCGGGCGACGTGCTGATCACCAACGACGCGTGGCTCGGCACCGGGCACATGAGCGACGTGTGCGTGCTCAAGCCGATCTTCCATCGCGGCCTGCTCGTCGCCTTCTCGGCCACCACGGCGCACATGCCCGACATCGGCGGGCGGGTACGGGCCATCGAGGCGCGCGAGGTATTCGAGGAAGGCTTCCACATCCCGCTCACCAAGCTCGTCCGCGAGGGACGGCCCGACACCACGCTGATCGAGCTGCTGCGCGCCAACGTGCGGACCCCGGATCAGACCATGGGCGACATCTGGGCGCAGGCCGGAGCGAATGAGCTCATGGAGCGCCGGGTGGTCGCGCTGATGGACGACTACCGGTTGGAGGCGCTCGAGCCGCTGGGCGACGAGCTGTTCTCGCGGTCCGAGCGCGCGATGCGGCAGGCCATCAGCGCGGTGCCCGACGGCACCTATCGCTACGGCTTCCGCACCGACGGCACCGACGTCCCCTTCGACTTCCAGCTCGCGTTGACGGTGGCGGGCGACGAGATCGTGGCCGACTACACAGGCACCTCGCCCCAGCAGCCGCGCGCGATCAACTGCGTGCTCGCCTACACCTACGCGATGACCGCCTACGCCGTCCGCTGCGCGCTGCTGCCGACCCTCGCCAACAACGAGGGCATGTACCGGCCCGTGCGAGTCATCGCGCCCGAGGGCTGTCTGCTGAACCCGCGCTTCCCCGCCGCCGTGGTGAGCCGGGCGGTGACGGGCCACTACGTCCCCGCTCTCGTGCTGGGAGCGCTCCATCAGGTGATTCCCGATCGGGTGATGGCCGCCGCCGGCTCGCCGCTGTGGGCGCTGACTCAGTCAGGTCTGCGCGCCGACGGGCGTCCCTACACGAACGTGATGTTCTTCAACGGCGGCATGGGGGCGACGGCCGGGGGCGACGGCGAGCCCGTGCTCTCGTGGCCGAGCAACATCTCGTCCACGCCGGTGGAGATCGCCGAGCGCAACAGCCC
>DATHGT010000188.1:0-7915 GCA_035317605.1 Candidatus Acidiferrum sp.
CACGCCCTCGCCGAAGAGCTGGGTGACCGGCTCGATCATGCGTGGATGTCGGGCCAGCCGGGCGAACGGCTCGGAGTACATGTGCACCGCGAAGGCCGTGCGCACCGCGTCCGAGCCCTTCTCGCGCACGTTCTCGGGCCGATGCTCGGCGAAGACCTTTGGGACCTCGTCGGTCAGCCGGCCGATCTCCTCGGCGGTGAACAGGCTCGGGAAGAACAGATAGCCGTCGCGGTCGAACCGCTCGGTCTGCTCGGGGCTGAGCTTCATCGTGGCCTCCGTGGGAACGTCACCGCGGTCTCCGCGCCAGTGCGGGGCGGCGCTCGCCCGCGCCCTCGGGAGGAACCAGCGCGTCCGGCCCGTGGCCGATCAGATCGGCGCGTCCGGCCTCGCGCAGTGCCTCGCGCGCGAGCGGCCATTGCTCCGGGCTCCAGTAGAGCAGCAGGGCCTTCTGGAGCTTCTTCGCGCGCAGTCCGATGGCGGTGTAGACCGGCTGCATGGTCAGCGGATCGATGCCCGTGTGGTACATGCACGTCGCCATGGCCATCGGCGTGGGGATGAAGTCCTGGACTTGCCGGGGGCGCCGTCCGTTCTTCTTCAGCCACAGCGCGAGATCCACCATGTCCTCGAGCGTCGAGCCCGGATGCCCGCTGATGAAGTAGGGGATGTCGTACTGCTCCTTGCCCGCGGCCGTGCTCGCACACTCGAACATCTTCTGGAAGCGCTCGTAGCTCTCGATGCCGGGCTTCTTCATCTTCTCGAGCACGCGCGGGCTCACGTGCTCGGGCGCCACCGAGAGCTGGCCGCCCACGTGGTGCCGCGCCAGCTCCTCGACGTACTCGGGCGAGCGCTCGGCGAGATCGTAGCGGACGCCGGAGGCGATGAAGACGTGCTTGACCCCGTCGGCCGCCCGAACTTTTTGCATGAGCTGGACGAGCGGCCCGTGATCGGTCCTGAGATTCTCGCAGACGCCGGGATGCACGCAGGAGAGCCGCCGGCACTTCGACTCGATCTCCGGGCTCTTGCAGGCGAGCTTGTACATGTTGGCGGTCGGCCCGCCGAGATCGGTGATGGTCCCGCGGAAGTCGCCCTGTCGTCGCAGTGCGCGGATCTCGCGCAGCACGCTCTCCGCCGATCGGTTCTGGATGACCCGCCCCTCGTGCTCGGTGATCGAGCAGAACGTGCACCCGCCGAAGCACCCACGCATGAGCACCAGCGAGTGCTTCACGGTCTCGTACCCGGGGATGGGCTCCGTGTACATCGGATGCGGCACGCGCGTGAAGGGGAGGTCGTAGAGCTCGTCCATGGAGACGGCGCCCCCGCCGGTGCCCGCGCCGTCCTCCAGCGGAAACGCCGGCGGATTGAAAAATACCGCGCGGTCGCCGTGGCGCTGGGCCAGCGGTCGGGCGTTGCCGGGGTTGGTCTCGACCTGGAAGCTCCGCGACATGAGCGCGAACGCGCGCTTGTCCCGTGCGACGTCTTCGTACGACGGCAGCACGACGACCTTGCGATCGGCCACCATGCGCGCGGGATCGGCCTCGTGCCGCTTCATCTCCTCGTTGCCGACCATGAACGCGGTCCCGCGCACGTCGCGGATCGCCCCGACACGCTCGCCGCGCCGCAGCCGGTCGGCCACTTCCCACACCGGCCGCTCGCCCATCCCGAACACGAGCAGATCGGCCTTGGCGTCGACCAGCATCGACCGCCGCACGGTGTCGCTCCAGTAGTCGTAGTGGGCGATCCGCCTGAGCGACGCCTCGATCCCCCCGAGGACGACGGGCACGCCCGGGTACGCCTCCCGACACCGCTGGGCGTAGACCACGGTCGCGCGATCGGGCCGGCACCCTGTCCGTCCCCCAGGACTGTATTGATCTTCAGACCGGTTCTTTTTCTGAGCGGTCAGCCGGTTGAGCATCGAATCGAGGTTGCCCGCCGACACGCCAAAGAAGAGCCGCGGCTTGCCCAGCGCTTTGAACGGTTCAGCGCTCCGCCAATCCGGCTGAGCGATGATCCCGACCCTGAACCCGCGCCCCTCCAGGAATCGCGCGATCAGGACCGGCCCGAACGCGGGATGGTCGACATACGCGTCCCCGCTGACGATGACGACGTCGACCTCGTCCCATCCACGCGCGTCGAGATCAGCCCGAGAGACAGGAAGGAACCGTTGATCCGCCATGTGATTCACCGGCCAGTATAGCGTGCGAGACGTGCGGATCGCGGCCGAGGGCTACATCAGGAAATATCGCCGGTTCAGCGGGAGGTCGTCATCGGGCAGCGGTGGCAGGGGCGCGCCGTCGATGCGGATCTCCACCGTGCGTGGGTCGATCTCGATGCGGGGGTTGGCGTCGTTGTAGAGCATGTCGCGCTTGCCGACCTGGCGCGTGTGCTGGACGGCCAGCGCGCGCCGGCGGCTCCGCACCTGGCGCCGGAAGTCGCCGTCGGCCGCCGCGGCCGAGACGAAGTTCGCGCTGATACTCGCCGCGGCCAGGCCGTGGCCGCCCCAGTGCGCGGCGTAGAGCGTCGGCTGCGCGCCCGCGATCGAGGCGTTGCCTTCGCCGAGGGCGCCCCACGCGGGGTAGCCGCCCTTGATGACCAGCTCGGGCTTGACGCCGAAGAACTCCGGGCGCCACAGCACGAGGTCGGCGATCTTGCCGGGCTCGAGCGAGCCCACCCAGCGGTCGACGCCGTGGGCGCGGGCGGGGTTGATGGTGTGCTTGGCGAGGTATTTCAGGATGCGCGGGTTGTCGTGCGGGGCGTCGTCGCCGCGCACGAGCTTCATCTGATGGGCGAGCTGCCACGTGCGCCGGATCGATTCGCCGATGCGTCCCATGCCCTGGGAGTCGGAGTTGATGATGCTGATCGCTCCCAGCTCGTGGAGCAGGCTCTCCGCGCGCATCGTGTTGTCCCGGATGCGGTCGGCGACCATCAGGCGGTCGCTCGGCACCCGCGGGTTCATGCCGTGCACCGACCACATCATCGCGTGGTGCTCGGCCACCACGTTGCGGCCGTAGGGAATGGTCGGGGTCGTCGACGAGCCGATCACGTTGGCCACGCCCGCGATGGCCAGGATGTCCGGGGCGTGGCCGCCGCCGATGCCCTCCACGTGATAGGCGTGGATGGCCCGCCCAGCGATGGCGGCCACGGTCTCGTGCAGCTCGCACGATTCGTTGATCCCGTCCGTGTGCATCGCGATCTGGATGTCGTAGGCGTCGGCGACGGTCAGCGCCTGATCGATCACGCTCGGGTAGCCCGCGTAGTCTTCGTGGACCTTGAGTCCGCACGCGCCGGACTCGATCTGGCGGATCAGCGGATCGGGCACCGTGCTGGCCGCGCGCCCGAGGATGCCGAGGTTGACGGGTTGATCCTCGAAGGCGCGGAACATGTTGCGCAGGTTGAACGCCGGGTTGTCGTTGAGGCCGCCGGTGATGAGCGTGGTCATGCCCGCGGCCAGCGCGACCGGGATCAGACGCGGCTGCACGAGGTGGACGTGGGTGTCGATCCCGCCCGGTGTGGCGATGAAGCCCTGGCCGTAGATCGGCGCGGTCGCGGAGCCGATGAGCAGATCGGGGTTGTCGACGATGTCGGGATTGCCGGCGCGCCCGACGCCGACGATGAGGCCGTCCTTCACCCCGATGCTGGCCTTGATCACGCCGAGCACGGGGTCGATCACGATCACGTTGCTGATGATCAGATCCAGCTCGCTGGCCGACGGCACGCGGTCGCTCATCATGAGGCCGGTACGCATGGTCTTGCCCCAGCCACGCAGCACCTCGTCGCCGTAGCTCGTCTCGTCGCGCTCGATCAGGGCCACCAGGTTGGTGTCGCCGAGCCGCACGCGGTCGCCGGCCGTCGGCCCGAAGCGCGCGGCGTACTCGCCCCGGCTGATCTCAGGCATGACGACCTTCCGGGCGATCACCGTATCCGTCGTGCCGTGCCCGCTCGAGTCCCTCGGCGAGCCGCTCCGGGCTCGCCGCGCCTTCGGTGAGCCGATTGAAGCCACGGACGACACGCCGTCCGCCGAAGGCGACGAGCCGGACGCGCTTGATCTCTCCCGACGCCCAGCGCTCGGAGTCGCCGGCGGGGATGTTCAGGTGCATGCCCCACGCCTTCGACCGGTCGAACACCAGGCGCCGGTTCACCTCGAAGAACGGGAAGTGCGAGCTGACGAAGATGACGTGATCCGATGTGTTCTCCACCTCGATCTCGGCCGTCGGGCGTCCAGCGTTGAGCACGATCGCACCATCGCCGAGCAGGATCTCGCCGGGCTTCATCGTGCGGTTCCGGGCGCGGCGATCGCCTGATCGACCTGGAGGACGCGCATGCCGTCGCCGAAGAGGCATTCGATCTTCACGGCGCCGACCAGCTCCGGCACCCCGTCCAGCACGTCGTCCGTGGTGAGGACGCTGCCGCCCACGCGCATGACCTCCTCGTAGGACGCGCCGCCCCGCGCGGCCTCGTGCATCTCGTCGCAGATGATGGCCAGCGCCTCGGGATGCGTGAGCTTCCAGCCCCGCGCGCGCCGCCGCCGCGCCAGCTCGGCCGCGGTGAAGATCGTCAGCCGGTCCATCTCGGTCGGTGTGAGATGCATCAGGTCCTCCTTCGTGCGTCGACGCGCGCATTGTAGGGCACCCGCTCCACGCCGCCCAGTGCTAGGGCCGCCTGGCGATTCGTGCGATAAACGACCGTCGATGGCCTTGGTGCGCGACATGGAAACGGACTATCTGAGCGCGTCCGCGCGGCTGCTCTGCGACTGCCTGTCCCAGCACGATGACCGGGTCTCCCGCGAGCGCTTGGCTCGTCTGTCCCCGGATGCATGGCAGTCGCTGCTGGCCACGTCGCACGTGCAGAAGGTCAGCGCGCTCTTGTACCACCGCCTGGTCTCGCGGGGCTGGGTGGCGGCCGTTCCGCCCGCCGCACTGACGGTTGCCCAGCGGGCCTGCCGCGAGACCGCCGCGGTCAACCTGCGCCTGTATGGGGAGCTCGCCGCGGTCACGGCGGCGCTGCGGGCGAGGGACATCCCCGTGATCGTGCTCAAGGGGGCGCACGTGGCTTCGGCAGTCTGGGGTGACGCGAGCCTTCGGCAGATGGGAGACATCGATCTGCTGGTGCATGCTCATGATCTCGAGCGCGCGGCCGAGGTCGTGACCGCGCAAGGGTACGCGCTGCACGGACCGTACAGGATGGCGGCGATCCTGAAGACCTCTCACCAGTTGCCGGCCTTCGTCAAACCGGGCGGGGCGACGATCGAGCTGCACTGGAATATCGTTCCGCCTGGTCTCGCCTGCGCGGTCGATCCCGGCGAGCTCTGGGAGCGCGCGACGCCGGCGGGTATCCCCGGTATCGCTGCGCGGGGACTCGGTCCCGAGGACCTGCTGCTCCACCTGTGTCTGCACACCTCCTATCAGCACCTGTTCGGCTTCGGGCTGCAGCCGTCGTGCGACATCGCCGAGACGATTCGTCGCTATCGGGACACGCTGGATTGGCCACGCGTCACCGCCAATGTGCGGCGATGGAAGTCGGGACCGGGCGTGTATCTGGCGCTGAGGGTCGCCGCCGATCTGGTGGGCGCGGCCGTGCCGGACGCGATCCTCGAGGACCTACGCCCAGTCGCCTTCGACGAGGCGTTGCTCACGGAGGCGGCCGCTCAGATCTTCGACGGCACGGAGATCTCCATGGTGATTCCCCGCCACCTCGCCCAGGGCTGGGCCGGCGCTGGCCTCGGCGCGTGGCTCGCCGGCTTCGTCATCTTCCTTCGACGGCTGTGCGTGTCCCCGCGGGAGCTCGCGACACTGTACGACGTGGCGCCCGACTCGCCGAGGGCGTACCTCTACTATCCGGTGCGCCTCAAACATCTGGTGTCCACGCAGTGGGTGATGGCGAGGGCCTTGTGGCGCGAGCACCCGCAAGCCGCCCCGACGGCCCGGCGCAAGGCGCGCCTGGCGACCTGGCTCGGCGCGAGCGGATGAGCGGCCCGACCACGTGAGGGACGAACGGCGCGTGCACGACGCTCCCGAAATTCTCGTCCGGCGGGAGCTGGAGCGACGTACGCCGTTCTTCGTGCGCCTGCGGCCGTCCATCGACGATGGCATCGGGCACGATGCCTCGGCTCGTCCGTCGCCGGCCGCGCGGAACACCTCGCGGACGGAGCTGGCCGGGCGCCTGCCGTTCTTCCTGAGACGCTGGTGGCTGCGCGATCACGCGGGCGGCGAGACGTTCCCTTCGTTCGGCAGCGCGCTGCACACCTTGCCGCTGGGCTCGCAGTATTCCGATCCCGTCTGCGACGTGGGCTCGTCGGACATCAGGCTGTTCTGAACCGTGCGCCACCCCGAGGTCCTCATCCTCTCCACGCCCCAGGACGTCCACGCCGCCGCGGTCGCCGGCCACCTCACGGCCCTCGGCGCGACCCCGCGCTTCTTTTCGTTCGACCAGCTGATCGCCGACACCACGCTCCAGGTCACCATCGACGTCGAGCGATACGCGCGGAACCTCACGGTGGCCGGGGCCGGCCGCATCGACCTCGGCGAGATCGACGCCGTGTGGTGCCGCCGTCCCGGCATGGTCAAGGCCTCCGCGCTGCCGGAGCCGTGGATGGAGGCGATGGTTCGCAACGAGGGCCTCAACGTCGCGCTGGGGCTGCTCAGGTCCCTGAACTGTCTGTTCGTCAACCATCCCGCCAGCGACCACGAGGCCTCGTTCAAGCTGTGGCAGCTGGAGGTCGCGCGGCGGGTCGGCCTCGAGATTCCGCGGACGATCGTCACCAACGTTCCCCAGGCCGTGGCCGAGTTCTACGAGCGGTGCCGCGCCGAGGTCGTGGGGAAGCTCGTCAGCGAGAGCAGCAACTGGCTCCTGCCGAAATACGAGACCATGGGCGTCCCGACCCTCGCGCTGTCGGAGGCGGACCTCGCGCATCTCGGTCAGGTCGCGACGGCGCCCCATCTGTTCCAGGAGCGCGTCGACAAGCGCCACGACATCCGGGTCACGGCCATCGGCCAGCGGCTCTTTCCGGTGAGGATCGATTCCCAGGCCGGGAGCGGGACGGTCGACTGGCGCACCGACTACTCGGTGCCGATGGAGCTGACCACACTGCCACCCGACGTCCACGAGGCATGCCTGAGGCTGCTCCGCGCGCTCGCCTTGAACTACGGCAGCATCGACCTCGCGGTGGACCGGCAAGGCCGGCACGTGTTCTTCGAGATCAACTGCGCCGGCCAGTACAAGTGGATGGAAGACCGGATCGCGGGGCTCGACCTCTCGCTGGAGCTCGCGAGACTCCTGATCGGCCAGGCCGAGCCGATGGTTCCCGCGTCACCGGCCTGAGAGTCTGCCGGCGCCTCAGGCGCCCGGGGTGCAGATGATCAGGGTATCGATGCCCGGGTCGGTGGCCGGGTCCAGGGCGCAGTCCGTCACATCGCTCGGGTTGGCGTGCGCGGACGGTGCCAGGAAGGCGTCGACCATCAATGGCGCGGTGGTCAGCGCGCCGACCAGCGAGGCCTTCTTGACGACGGCCGCGAGAAACTCCTTGCGGCTCATCCCGGGTGCGCAGCTCTCCTGCGTCTCTGCCTCTTCTTCACGGCGCGGATCTGACATGGAACCCTCCCTACGAGCAGGTTACATCAGGCGCCCAGCGCCGACCAGACCTCCG
The DNA here is from genome assembly GCA_035317605.1 of Candidatus Acidiferrum sp. GTDB lineage: Bacteria > Methylomirabilota > Methylomirabilia > Rokubacteriales > CSP1-6 > DATHGT01. Next base: position 7,640 of record DATHGT010000188.1, read on the forward strand.
TCGGCGAGATCACCGGCGGAGCGTCGAGGGAGGGGGTCCAGAGAAATCCCTCGGGGCCATGGACGGACCGCGGGCGGTCGGCGGGGCCGAACAGGGCGTCCGAGATGTTGTGCAGCTCGGCGCCATGAACGGAGACGAGCAGGTCGGGGCGTGGCGCGCCCGGCGTCCCGGAGGTTGGACGATCGCGGCTGTCCCCGGTCCAGATCGAGAAGGTGAGGTGCCGTCGGCCGAGAGCGTCGGCGAGCATCGCGCGCAGCCGGCCGCGCGTGGCGGCGA
>DATHGT010000189.1:0-7450 GCA_035317605.1 Candidatus Acidiferrum sp.
ACGAGCGGCACCATCAGCAGGCTCGAGGTGAACACCGGGATCTTCACCGATGCCGCCAGCTCGCGCTGGAACTTCACGAGGAAGCCGCAGTTGGTGGTGATGGCGCCGACGCCCTCGCTCTCGAGCGCGAGGGCACCCTCGATGAAGTTCGGCAACAGACCCTCGGCGCCGCCGCGGACGACGCGCTCGGGGCTGGCGCCGGTCACGCGGTGATAGCGCACCGGAAACGGAAACGTGCTCGCGTTCCCCATGTCGCCGGCGATCCGCGGGAACTTCGTGTCGAGCATGAGGATGCCGACGGTAAAGCCATACTGGTTGAAGCCGCCCCTGACGCGATTCATGCTTTCCGCTCCCGATAGCGACGAATCAACGCGTTGGTGGAGCTGTCGTGGGACAACGCCGGCTCGGACGGACTCTCCAGCTCCGGCGCGATGCGAACAGCCAGATCCTTGCCCAGCTCGACGCCCCACTGGTCGAACGAGTCGATGTCCCAGATCGCTCCCTGCGTGAACACGCTGTGCTCGTAGAGCGCCACCAGCGCGCCCAGCGTCTCCGGAGTGAGCGTGTCGGCGAGGATCGTGGTCGTGGGCCGATTGCCCTCGAAGGTCCGGTGCGGGACCAGCCAGTCCGGCGTGCCCTCCGCCCGCACCTCGGCCGCGGTCTTGCCGAAGGCGAGCGCTTCGGCCTGGGCGAACGCGCTCGCCACTAAAAGATCGTGATGCCGGCCCAGCGGGTTCAGGCTGCGGCAGAACACGATGAAGTCGCCGGGCACCAGCGGCGTACCCTGGTGCAGGAGCTGGAAGAACGAGTGCTGGCCGTTCGTGCCCGGCTCGCCCCAGTAGACGGGTCCGGTCGCGTAGTCCACCCCCGCGCCGTCCAGCGTGACCGACTTGCCGTTCGACTCCATGGTCAGCTGCTGGAGGTACGCGGGAAAACGCTCGAGGTACTGATCGTAAGGGAAGACGCCCACGGTCTCGGCGCCCAGGAAGTTCGTGCACCAGATCCCGAGCAGGCCCCTGAGCACGGGCAGGTTCCGCTCGAACGGCGCCGTCCGGAAGTGCTCGTCCATCGCGTGGAACCCCGCCAGCATCTCGCGGAAGCCGTCTGGTCCCACCGCGATCATCGTGGAGAGCCCGATGGCCGAGTCCATCGAGTAGCGCCCGCCCACCCAGTCCGAGAATCCGAACATGTGCTCGGGGTCGATCCCGAACTTGGCCACCTCGAGGGCGCTGGTGGACACGGCCACGAAATGCTTGGCCACCGCGCCCTCGTCGCCGAGCGCCCGCACGAGCCACTCCCGCGCGGTGTGGGCGTTGGTCAGGGTCTCCAGCGTGGTGAACGACTTGGACGACACGATGAACAGGGTCTCGGCGGGATCGAGGTCGCGCGTGGCCTCGGCGAAGTCTGACCCGTCGACGTTGGCGACGAATCGAAAGGTGAGGTCGCGGCGGCTGTAGTGACGAAGCGCTTCGTAGGCCATCGCCGGGCCGAGGTCCGAGCCACCGATCCCGATGTTGACCACGTTGCGGACGGGCTTCCCGGTGTGGCCGGTCCAACGTCCCTCGCGCACACGGGTGGCGAACTCGCTCATCCGGTCCAGCACCTCGTGGACGCGGGGGACCACGTTCTCGCCGTCCACCACGATCGAGGCTCCGCGCGGGGCGCGCAGGGCCACGTGCAGGGCCGGCCGTCGCTCGCTGACGTTGATCGGCTCACCGCGGAACATCGCGTCGATCCGGGCGCGCAGTCCCACGGCCTCCGCGAGCCCCAGCAGCAGCGTGACCGTCTCGCCGGTGATCCGGTGCTTCGAGTAATCGAGGTAGAGCCCGGCGCCCTCGGCCACGAACCGCTCCCCCCGCCCGGGGTCGCCGGCGAACAACGCGCGCAGGTGCACGTCGCAGATCCTGCCGTAGTGGTCCGCGAGCGCGCGCCACTCCGGTCGCCGGGTCAGCGTGGGTGTGCTCATGGCTCCCCTCCTCCGGCTATTGTCCCAGGATCGCCAGGTACTCGCGAATGCGGCGAGCGTCGGGCGCGTCGGCGTCGAGGGCGAGGTAGCGCGCGAAGGCCGCCCGCGCCTGGACGGACTCGCCCTGCTGGTAGTGGAGCAGGGCGAGCTGGCGGAACGGCTCGGCGTAGCGCGGATTCAGCTCCACCGCGCGCTGGTAACGCTCGACCGCGCGCCGCGTGCTTTCGCTCCGCGCCGGACCGTCGAGGGCCTGCGACTGCAGGCGATACAGCTCACCGTCGTAGCAGTGGGCGACCGCATCGTTCGGATCCGCCGCCAGCACCCGATCGAGCTGGCGGCGAGCCAGCGTGAAGCGGCCGGCCCGCGCGTCGAGCGCGGCGTTGTCCCGCACGAGCGACCGCATACGCTCCGTGAACTCCCCGCTTCCCGGAAGGTCACCGGGACCGCGCGTCGGGAGGCTGTCGCGGAGCAGCTCACGCCAGGCCTCTTGACGTTCGTTCAGACGACGCTGATTTCCGTAGAAGAAGATCTCGGCCACTTCCCCACGGTTGCCGTCGTCAGCGGCCAGACGGCGGAACACGTCCGCCCCGGCGCGTGCGTCGTAACCGGCCGCGGGGAGTCGGCGCAGCGCCTCCGCGTCGGCCGCGCGCTCGTCGTCGCTCCCGTACCCGTCGATCGCCACCGCCGTCGCGAGTCGGAGACCGAGTCCGAGCAGAGACGCCCCCACCGGGCTCAACGCCACCGTCGACATCGGCGCCTTCCCCTCGCGCGCCGCCAGTCGCGACGTATCGCGCCCCGATTCCCTCGCGAGGATCAGCGCCAGCTGTGCCTCGTTCTCGAGCGCGCTGAGCAACCCCGTATGCACGAACACCCGCCCCCCCGGCATCGTAAACGCAGCGAGCGTCGGATCCGCGATCACCGTGATTCGCAGGCCCGCATCGAGACGCAGCGCGACCTTCGCGAGATACTCCGTGAGCTCTGACTCGCCGTACGTCCTGACGCGCTGAAGCAGCGTCGCCACTTCCCGATCCGCCCGCGCCCGCAGCGCCTGCGGAGAAGGCGAAATCGTCGCCGGCGCAGCGCACCCCGCCAGGACAAACAACACGAGGCCCGCCCATTTGACGTGCCCGCGCAATTCCGCCCTCGGAAGAAGCAGGCTAGTTGAGACTGGCGATCCGCTGGCGGACGCGACGGAGGTCGCGCTTGACCTTGTCGGCGTCGGGGGCCTTGGGATTCGCCCTGAGATAGCGCTCCCACGCGGCGGCGCCGCGCAGCAGGTCGCCGAGCTTGATGAGAAGACTGCCGCGATCGCGCACGAACACCGACGACGGGCCGTCGAGGACGAGCAGGCGCTCGACGATGGCGAGGCTCTTCGCCCACTCCTCGCGGCGGACGTAGGCGCCCTTGAGGTTGGCGAGCACGCGCGCGAGGATCTGGCGCTTGCCGACCGGAGCGAAGTGCTCCTCGGTCAGCGTGACCCGGCGGCCCACCGCGCGCGACACCACGTCGGCGGCGCTCTCGTGCGTGAGTACGGCGCCGCCGTCGAACGGATCGAGCAACACCGACTCCGTGCCCACCAGCGCGCTGACCACGAAGTGTCCCGGCAGCCCGACCCCGTGCACGCGCAGGCCGACCCGGCGGCCGACCTCGATCATGACCACCGACAGCGTGATCGGAATCCCGAGCTTGCGCACGAGCACCTGGTTGAGACAGCTGTTCGCCGGGTCGTAGTAGTCGTCGGCGTTGCCACGAAACCCTTCCTCGTCGAACAGAAACTCGCGCAGCCGATGCAGCGCGCGCAGCGGATCCTCGACCCCGGCCGTCCGCGAGCGCGCGGCCAGCTCGTCCAGAATCTTGACGTGGTGCTCGGTGACCAGGTCGGGATATTCGACGCGGGCGAGATCGAGCGCGCCCTGGGCGAGGTCGATCTCGTGGTCGGGAGCGCGCACGAGATCGGTCCAGGACCGGAGCGCAGGGTCCATCAACACCCCGGCGCGTGGTGGATGCCGGCCATGCTCAGCGCCGCCCGCTGAAGCTCCTCGGCCAGCGCCAGCGTCTTTCGCGCCGCGGCGGTGGCCGCGGCCTGCGCCTCGGGCGTGGTGGCCAGCCGCAGCAGCAGCGACCGCCCGAGCTCGTGGTGGTAGCGCTCGTCCGGCTCGATCACGTCGCGATACATGGTGGCGGTCTCGCGGTCTCCCGCGTGCTCGCAGAACTCGATGAACTGCCGGTTCTTGACCACCGCGATCGCCTCGCGGGTGAACTGCCCGGCGGCCACGCGCTCGACGGTGGTGCCGAGCGTGGTCAGATAGGTGAACAACGGCCCGTAGCCCTTGGCCAGCGGATCGAACGCGCCGGGATCGAAGCCGAGCCCGCGCAGCCGGTCGGCGATCATCCGGTAGTGCTTGGCCTCGTCACCGACCTGGCGGGCGAACGCGAGCTTGACCGAGACGTCGTCGGTGGTGACCAGCCAGCGCGCCGCGATCTCGGTCGCCTCGATTTCATTCTTGAGCGCGACCTTGAGCAGGTTCAGCACGTTCAGGTCGCCCTCGACCTCCGGCCGCAGGGTCTCGTCGGGGGCCAGCTGCCGGAGCAGACGCTGGTTCTCGGCATCGAGCCGGGCGACGAACTCCTCGGAGGTCATGACGTGGCCACGCCCTCGCGCAGCAGCGCCGGCAGCTCGGCGGTGAGCGTCTCCTTGGTGACCACGCGCTCGCACCGCGCGTGCCAGGGCTGAGTCTGCCGCGCCACCGCGTGCGTGGTGAACCCGAGCACGGGAACGCCGGCGGCCTCGGCGGCGCCGAGGATCGCTTCGTAGTCGAGCCCGGCGGTCAAGTCGATCAGCACGAAGCGCGGGGTGCGGCCGAGCGCGGCGGTGATTTCATCGGGCGTGCGCGCGAACGTCAGCGGCACTCCGACCAGCCGCGCGGTCTCCCGAATCCGCGCCACGAAGAACAGATCCTTGACCACCGCGACGACGGGAGAGTCGCCGGATGTCATTCCTGTTCGTCTTGCTCGGTGATCCCGCCGGAATACCGCTGCCATTCGGCGAGGAACGAGAGCGAGGAGAGATCAACCATCCGGTCGACGTAGACGATCCCGTTGAGGTGATCGGTCTCGTGCTGGATGACCCGTGCGAAGAAGTCCTTGGCCACGACGTCCATTCGCCCGCCGTCGCGGTCGTAGCCCTCGAGACGGACAGCGGTGTAGCGGGGAACGCGCCCGCGCATGTCCGGCACCGAGAGGCACCCTTCCCAGCCGTCCTCGATCTCCTCGGTGATCGGCGTCACGACAGGGTTCACCAGCACGGTGAGCGGAATGTCGGGCGCGTCCGGGTAGCGCGGATTGGCCGCGACCTCGATCACCGCGATCTGTATCGGCGTGTGCACCTGGTTGGCGGCGAGTCCGGCCCCGTTGTATTCGCGCATGGTCTCGACCATGTCGTCGATGAATCGCTGCACGTCGGCCGAACGGATCATCTCGACGGGGACGGGTTGCGCGATCTGTCGGAGGACGGGATGACCGAGGCGCGCGACTTTCAGGATCGCCATGATGCACGAAATTGTAGCACGCGGTCACCGTCGGCCGTTGCGCGCGGCCGCACGCAACGACGGAGGGGCGTCACGCAGGCGCGCCTGCGCGACGCCCCCTCCGAACTTCAGCTACGCGTTGCGCTGACCGGTGCCCTGCTGATCGGGCCTGCGCTGCCCGTCGGGCTTCGGCACCTGTTCGCCCTGATGCTGCTGACCACCCTGATGCTGGCCGCCCTGCTGCTCCTTGCCGTCCTTGTCCAGCTGGACCGGCTTGCCGGTCTCTTCCTCGTTGCGCTGGTTACCCATGTCGCGATTGCGCTCGTTCATACGACGCTGATTCTCTTGCTGCTTGTCGTGCTGCTGGTTGTCGTGCTTACCCTGGTCCATTGTCACATTTACTCCTCTCCGGTGGTTTGCACCTACCGAACGTACCCGTATAGGGCAAGCGGCATACCAGCGAGAGAGCTTGCGGGGCTACGCGGATTCAGCGGGAAGTCGTGACAGTGCCCACGCCGCGGCGTCGCGGACGACGGGATCGTGGTCGGCGAGCGCCGCTCGGAGCGCCGGCGCCGCCGCCGGGTCGCGTCGGTTGCCGAGGACGATCGCCGCGTTCCGCAGCAGTCCCGAGCGCCGCGCGCGCCACAGCGCCGTGCGACGGAAGCGGTCGCGGAAACTCCCCTCGTCGAGCGCCAGCAGCGCCTCGGGTGGCGGCGCGTTCGCCGACGCGAACGCGGGCTCGGCCGTCGTGGCGGCCTTGCGGTTCCACGGGCAGACGTCCTGGCAGACGTCGCAGCCGAATTCCCACTCCCCGATCAGCGGACGCAGCGCCTCGTCGACCTCGCCGCGATGCTCGATGGTGAGATACGAGATGCACCGGCGCGCGTCGAGCGTGTAGGGCGCGGTGAACGCCGCGGTGGGACACGCGTCGAGACACGCCGTGCACGTCCCGCAGCGGTCGGCGATCGCCTCGTCGAACGCGGGCTCGGCCGTGGTCAGGACGATCCCGATGAAGAACCAGGAGCCGAGCGACGGGGTGAGCAGGTTCGTGTTCTTGCCGAACCAGCCGAGCCCGGCCCGCGCCGCCAGGTCGCGCTCGAGCACCGCGCTGGTGTCGATGGCGGCCCGGCTCCTTGCACCCGGCCCCGCGGCGCCTTCGATGAACCGCGCGAGCGCTTCGAGCCGCGGCCGGATGACGTCGTGATAGTCCGCGCTGCCCGCGTAGCGCGCCACCCGCATGCGCGCCGCCGACGCGGGCTCGCCGTCGTGCGATCCCGCCCCTGTCGCCGCCGCGTGGTGAGCAGCGGCTCCAAAGTCGGCCACGCTCTCGCGAGCGTTGTAGCTGAGCGCGACCGCGACCACGGCCCGAGCGCCGGGCAGGAGCCGTGAGGGATCGAGGCGGTCGTGGCGCGTGCGCTCCAGGTAGCTCATCGAGCCCGCGCACCCGTCGTCCAACCAGCGCTCGAACGCGGCGCCGTGGGACGGCGGCGTCGCCGGACCGATCGCCACCGCGTCGAACCCGAGCCGCCCGGCTTCGTCCTTCAGCGCCGTCGCCAGCGCGAGGCCGATCAGCGACATCAGGCGCGCCGGGCCTTCACGACGAGGTGGCTCCGTGTGAGCGTGCGCCCGCCCTCCTCGAGAAACCGGATGTAGTGGAACCAGCGCCCATCCGCCTTCCACCGCTCCCCGAGCCCGATCACCGCCGCCAGCGCCTCCTCCACCGACCCAAACGTCCTCACCTCGCTCTCGACCTCCAGGTGTTCGATCGAGAATCCGGCTTCAGCTAGTACTCGCCGCGCCCTGTCTTCATCGTACGCAAACCGCGAAGCCCGCCCCGTTTCCTTCCACTGATCCGTATGAAACGCCACGAACCCAAACACACGCCCCGGCCCCAGTACTCGCCCCGCCCGCGCCACGATCGCATCCGACATGCAAAGATGCGCCACCACGAGATCGG
>DATHGT010000190.1:0-13669 GCA_035317605.1 Candidatus Acidiferrum sp.
TTAGAGGCGCCAAGTGTACCGTCAAGCGCTCCAGCCAACGACTATCCGCGTGGCTGTAGCTAATGAACACCTTGACCCGCTGTCGGTCGGGCTTAGACACTGCTTCCTGCGTATGTCGCCGAACTTGTAATTCTCGCGATCAGGGCAGTGGCGCTGAACCTGCGAGCCGTGCAGGATAGCCGGCGCAGCAGCGGTGATTGACCGCCGCGCGATGTGGGGCGTGACGAACACTTCGCTCGGTCGGCAGGCACGTGAGGGGGCAGGATCGCCAGACCCGGGATATCCGGTCGAAATCTGGGGGCGATGGTCTGGACACGCGGACCCGGTCGGCGAGATGCGTAGCGCCGGGATCAGCATCGTTCGCACGCCGTCGGGGCTCTGGTTCGTGACGTCATCGGACTTGGCCGCCGTGGCGACGAGCGCCCGTGCTAGGCTCACCCTTCGATGCCCCTCGTGTCTTTCTCCGACGTGCAGAAGAGCTACCGCTCCCTCCAGGGCGCCGACTACGTGGCGGTGGAGCACTTCAGCGTCGAGATCGAGTCCGGCGAGTTCTTCTGCCTGCTCGGCCCGAGCGGGTGCGGCAAGACGACCGTGCTCAAGATGCTCGCGGGGTTCGAACAACCGACGAGTGGGCAGATCCTGATGGAAGGCCGGCCGGTGACCGGCGCCAGTCGCGATCGCGGGGTCGTCTTCCAGGGCGACGACTCGCTGTACGGGTGGCTCAGCGCGGTCGAGAACGTCGAGTTCGGGCTGCGCATGCAGGGGATCGCGCGAGCGGAGCGGCGCGAGCGCGCCATGCGATTTCTGGATCTCGTGGGATTGAACGGTCAGCAGCAAAAATTCCCGGCGGAGCTGTCCGGCGGGATGAAGCAGCGGATCCAGATCGCGCGGGCGCTGGTGAACGAGCCGAAGATGCTCCTCATGGACGAGCCGTTTGCGGCGCTGGACGCGCAGACGCGGTCGCTCATGCAGGAGGAACTGGCGCGGATCTGGCGGGCCACGCGGACGACCGTGTTCTTCATCACCCACGACATCGACGAGGCGGTCACGCTCGGGACGCGGATCGGGGTGATGCGCGCGGGGCCGCGGTCGCAGGTGAAGGGCGTGCTGGAAGTCGCGCTGAACGGGGCGCGCGACCGGACCGACGACGTCTTTCTGGGTTACTACAAGCAGGTCTACGAGATGATCCGGGACGAAGTCGCCAAATCGATCGCCCACGCATGACCGCCCCGCCCGTGAGACGCGTGTGGAACCAGTACGGCGGCTACGCGCTCGGGTTCGTCAGCCTGTTCGTGGTCTGGCACCTGGCCTCCGTCTACCTGGTCGGCTCGGTGCTGTTTCCGCCGCCGACCCTGGTGTTCAAGAAGGGGGTCGTGCTCGTGCGCAACGGGGTCCTGTTCGAGCACCTGTGGGCGAGCGCCCAGCGCATCCTGGCCGGGTTCATCGCGGGCTCGCTGCTCGGCATTCCCATCGGGCTGGCCATGGGCTCGTTCCGGCCCGTGCGGAAGGTGCTGGAGCCTTACACGGAGTTCCTGCGCTTCATCCCGTCCGTGGCCATGATCACGGTGGCCGTGATTTGGTTCGGGATCGGCGAGGGCTCCAAGATCTTCCTGATCATCTACACGACGATCTTCATCGTCATCCTCAACACGGCGGCGGGGGTGTCGGCCATCGCGCCGAACAAGATCCGGGCGGCGCAGGCGCTGGGCGCGACGCGCGGGCAGATCTTCCTGCACGTGGCGTTGCCCGCGACAGTGCCGTACATTCTCACCGGCATGCGTCTGGCGATGGGCAACTCCTTCACGACCATCGTGGCGGCGGAGCTGATCGCGGCCAACGAGGGACTCGGCAAGATGCTCTGGGACGGCCGGATGTTCATGTTGGTGGACGACATCTTCGTGTCGCTGGTGTGCCTGGGGCTGCTCGGGTTCGCGGTCGACCGCCTGTTTCGCTGGAGCATTTACACGTTCGCGGGAAAATATTCTCCCGCGACCTGACCGACAAGGGAGGCAACGCTCATGCTGAGACGTGCGACGGGGTACCTGCTCGTAGTGGCCGCGCTGCTGTGGACCGGCCCCGCGTGGGCGCAGACGAAGATGACCATCGCCACCGGCGTCGATCCGGTGTTCTCCGCCTACTACGTGGCGCTCCAGGAGGGCCTGTTCAAGAAGCACGGGCTCGATGTACGCATCAACACGGGCCCCTCGGGCTCGGCCATGGTCGCCTTCCTCGTGAACGGCCAGATCGAGTCCGCCTTCGGCTCGGAGATCGCCGGGGTCGCCAACCACAACCTCGACCCGAACGTGGTCGTTGTCGCGCAGGCCACTCGCTTGGTCCGCTGGATCGCCGTGGTCGGCCGCAACGTCGACAATCTCGACGGGCTCAAGGGCAAGAAGGTCGGCATCGCCCGCGGCTCCGGCGGTGAAGTCTTCTGGCTCGCCATGATCGACAAGCTGAAGCTGAATCCGGCCGACTACACCGTGGTCAACGTGGAGGCGCCGGAGATGGTAGCCGCGCTCGAGCGCGGCAACATCGACGCCTACGCCGTGTGGGAGCCATGGGTGACGCGCGGCCTCGCCGCCGTGAAGAACACCAAGGTGCTGCGCGACCAGGAAGGCATCCTCGAGCAGGGCGTCTACATCTATATGAACCGCGGGTGGATCCAGAAGAACCCCGGTCCGGCCGAGGGCTTCATCAAGGCGCTGGTGGAGGCCACCGACCTGATCAACAAGGACCGCAAGCGCGCGGCCAAGGACGTGTCGGACTTCCTCAAGAACCTCGACCCGCCGCTCGTCGAGCAGCTCATGACCAAGCTCAGGTTCGAGATGGAGCTGAGCGACTTCACCGTCAACCTGTTCCACCTGGCCGAGGCCCAGCTCAAGGGCCAGGGCAAGCTCGCCAAGCCGGTCGACTGGAGCACGTTCATCTACCCGGACCTCATGCGGAAGGTCCTGCCCGCGAAGGTGAACTACAAGCCGTAGCGAGGGCGTTTCACCCGCGCGGCGGAAGGTCCCGGCGAACGGCCGGCTCGCATCGGACTAAAGTCCAATAGGCTCACGGGCGCGGGCCGGACAGAATGCTGCCCAAAGTGGGCGACTATAGGGCAGCGCTGGATGCGAGGGAGGGCCTATCAATGCGAAAGATCTCGTGGCTCCTGGCGTTCGTGGTCGCAGGGGCGCTACTGCCGTGCGTTGGCGGGCCCGCCGCCGCGGCGACATTCAACGTCAACAGCACGGCGGATGCGGTCGACGTCAATCCCGGCGACGGGGTCTGCGCCAGCGCCACCGGTCTCTGCACGTTGCGCGCGGCCATCATGGAAGCCAACGCGCTCGCCGGCCCCGACACGATCGTCGTCGCTTCCGGCACGTACACGCTGACGCTTCAGGGCGCCGGCGAGAACGCAGCGGCGACCGGCGACCTCGATATCACGGGCAACCTGGTCCTCAACGGCTTCGGGGCCCAGACCACCATCATCGACGCCGCGGGCATCGATCGCGCCTTCGAGGTCCATCCGGGCGCGACGGTCACGATTCACGCGGTCACCGTCCGCGGCGGCAATCCCGGCGCCGGCGTCAGTGGTGGAGGCATTCTCAATCGCGGCACCCTGACGCTGTCCGACAGCATCGTCACGGCCAACACGAGTGGGAATTTCGGCGGCGGCATCCACAACCTCGGCACCATGACGGTCACTGCGGTCACGGTGCGCAACAACGCCACCGTGGGCTCCAACCTCAGTGGCGGCGGCGGCGGCCTGTTCAACGAAGGCAGCCTGCAGATGAACGCGGTGACCGTGAGCGGCAACACCACGCAAGGCCGCGGCGGCGGGATCTACAACCTGGACCAGGCGCTCACGCTCGTGAACAGCACTGTCAGCGGCAACGGAGCTCTGAACGGGGGCGGCCTCTTCAACAGAAACGGCGCGGTGCAGTCGACGAACACCGCGATTGTCCTCAACACGGCGAGCGACAACGGCGGAGGTCTCTGGAACTTCGCAGGGACGGCCACCCTGTCCAACACGCTCTTGAGCGCCAACACGGCGGCCACGCCGGCCGACAACTGCGCGGGGACCATCGCCTCCTCGGGGCACAACCTCTCGAGCGACGCGTCGTGCGCGTTCGCGGCCGGCACCGACTTCAACAGCACCGGTGCGCTGCTCGGCGCCCTGGCCAACAACGGGGGCCCGACCGAGACGCATGCCTTGCTTGCCGGCAGCCCGGCCATCGACGCCGGGTCGTGCTCCGTGGCCGCCGATCAGCGGGGCGTATCCAGGCCTCAGGGTCCGGCCTGCGACATCGGCCCGTACGAGGCCTCGCGGTCTTGCGTCACGGCGCCGGCGGGCCTGGTCGGATGGTGGACGTTCGACGAGGGCACAGGTGCGACGAGCTTCCAGGACGTCATCGGGGGCAACAACGCGACGCCCTCCAATTCGCCAGTCGACGCAGTGCAGGCTCCTCAGGCCGTGGTCGGCACCGTTGGCGGCGCGATCCACTTTCCGAAGTTCCCGAACGGGCTGACCGGCGCCCGCGTCAGCCCTCAAGGCGCGCTGGCGACCATCGGGTCGGGCAACTTCACCATCGACGCGTGGGTGAATGTGCCGCCGGACGCGGCGAACATCCGGCACTACATCGTCAACAAGTTCGACGAGGTCCAGCACAGGGGCTTCGGCCTGTACGTCGTCTCGCCGGCGGTGACCGGCAACGAGCGGCTCGAGTTCGTGTGGGGCGACGGCGCAAACACCAACACGGTGCAGACGATCTCGCCCCTGACGACCGGGCAGTGGCACCACGTGGCGGTGACGGTCGCTCGGAACGTGGGCGGCTTCGCGCTGGATATCCGGCTGTACGTTGACGGTGTCCAGCGTGGCCAGCAGTCGGGGAACCCGCCGAGCCTGGGCTCCTTCGCCAACTTCCTCTTCCTCGAGATCGGCAACCGGCCCAGCAACTTCGAGGCGCCGATCACGCTCGACGAGCTCGAGATCTTCAATGTCGCGCTGCCGGCGGCGGACGTCCTGGCCATCTCCAACGCGGGCAACGCCGGCAAGTGCAAGTGCGCCCCGGGTGGTCAATCGGTCCAACTGTCGGCGCAAGTGGGGGTCGCCCAGGGGGCGGCGACGACGGTGCCCGTGAGCATCAGCTACAGCATCCAGGGGTGTTTCGGCCGCGAGCTGTTCGCGATCGCGGTCGTGAACGCCCCGCCCGCCTCTCTGCCCCCCTCGTATCTCGATGGCAGCACCGGCACGTGGGTCCCGCTGCCCACTCAGCTCTCGGACGTCAAGCCGTTCGTGACGGGCGGGCCATTGACCGCGGACGGAAACCACAACATCTTCACCGGCTCCTTGCCGTTCGGAACCTACGATCTGTTCCTGGTGTGCGACCTCTTCGTGAACGGCCGTCTGGACGCCACGTTCCCGCCGCTGTGTCTGAGCGGCAGCTTCAGCGCCTCCAACCTCAACTTGTCGAAGAGCAACATCAACGATGCCCGTCCGCGATGACTCCGGCGAAGTGGAGCGACGTGAAGCGGGCCTGGTGAAACTCACCGGGGGTACAAGATGACTGGGCACGGGAAAACCTCGACGAATCCCACGTTCGCGGCTTTGCAGAAGTTCGGGACGAGAGGCGCGCCGCGGCAGCCGCGCCCAATGGAGCTTGCGATGACACGATGGCTCACATCAGCTCTCACGCTCACGCTGCTGATCGCTTTCACCGGTCTGGCCGTGGCCCAGCCGAAGGCAGGAGGCCGTAAGGCCATCGACACGACTTCGCCGCAACCCCGTGATCTTCGGCCCGTGACGACGACGGGTGTCGTGACCCACGTCGATCATGCCGCCAAGACGTTCACGGTCAACGCCAACGGCAAGGCGGTGACGTTCGGCGCCGCGAACCTCGCGACGCTCCCCGAGGTCGGCGCCACGGCAGAAGTGACTCATCAGCCAAGCCCCGGTGGGATGGCGCAAGCGACGACCGTGAAGAGCTCGAAGAGCAATACGTCCGAGCGCGCTGGTAGCGCGGTTCCCCCCTCGATGGGCGGTGGTACGCTCGCTCCCACGACTGGCATGACCTATGGCCAACGGGCGGGCAGCCCCTCGGTGGTGGCCGGCAAGGTGACCCACGTCGATCCCGTCGCAAAGACGTTCACGGTGGACGCAAACGGCAAGCCCGTGACGTTTGGCGCCGCGAGCATTGATCAGCTCCCCAAACTCGGGACAATGGTTGACGTTGCCTACACCTGGGCGGGCCCTCCCGCCACGCCGGATGCGACGTCCGTGAAGAGCTCGAAGAGCAACTCGAGCGACTGAGCTCGAGCGCTCAGCCCTGACGGACGCGCGGGAAGACTTCCTCGGCGAGCAGGTGCAGCTCGTCGAGGACGATGCTCTGGGGCATGCCCGGCCACTGCACGCTCATGATCAGGTGGTTGATGCCGGTGGCGCGCTGCAGCGCGAGCATCTGCTCGGCCACCTCGTCGGGTGAGCCGAGCAGGAAGCGGTCGCGGATGAGGTCGTCGAACTCGGCGCCGAGGTCTCGGTCGTCCTCGGGCATGGCCTGGCCCTGGCCCCACGCGTTGTACGCGGCGTACTTCGCGGAGAGATAGGGCGCGCAGAGGCGGATCGCCTCGGCGCGCGACTTCGCGACGAAGACTTCACGCCGCGCCGGGAACTCCTTCGGAAACGGCCTGCCGAACTCGTCGAGCGCGCGCTTGTAGACCTCGGTCTGGCGCACGATCGTGTCGATGCGGTTGTGGGGGTTGACGTACCAGCAGTCGCCGAGCCGCGCGGCCCGGCGGATGGCGGGATCGGCGTTGGCGCCGATCCAGACCGGCGGGTGCGGCTTCTGCACGGGCTTGGTGCCGACGGAGGCGCCCTCGAGCGTGAAGTGCGAGCCCACCATGTCGACCTTGTCCTCGGTCCACAGCCGCTTGATCGCGACCAGGTTCTCCTCGAATCGCTTCACGCGCTCCTTCTGGGTCGTCCCGAAGGCGAGGTATTCGACGTCGCGATAGCCGAGGGCCACGCCGAGGATGACCTTGCCCCCGCTCATCACGTCGACGGTGGCGATCTGCTCGGCCACGTCGAGCGGCTTGTGGAGCGAAAGCAGCACCAGCCCGAAGTTCACGCGCAGGGCGGGGGCCTCGGCCATGATGCGCGAGAGGAACGGGAACTGCTGGAAGTCGCGCCAGGGCGCGGCGCTGTAGTGCATGCCCTTGGTGATCGAGGCGTAGCCCAGGCGGTTGGCCAGCCGGGCTTGCTCGCACAGCTCCGCGAAGCGCGCCTGCATGTCGTCCCCGGCCGGGAACTGGGCGCGCATCATCAACCCGAACTGCATGTCAGCCACGGGCCGTCCTCACAGCGCGAGCGGCTGGCCGTCGAGATCCTCGGCGCGCTCGATCTTGATCAGGACCGCGAAGCCCTTCTTGTCGGGGTCGCGCTCTTTCTCCGGCGCCACCAGGCGCTTCCACACTTCTTCGTAAGCGGCGCCGGACTTGACGACCTGCGCGGTCCCGTAGAAGCGCGCGATCCCGCCCTTCGGCAGCACACCGGCCTCGCGGAGCTGAGGCTTGCGCAGGTAGACGGTGACCTTGGCGCCGTCCTTGAGCATGGCGTTGGTCGAGCCCTTGCCGCGCTCCCACAGCGCCAAGTGCTCGTCGTCGTAGACCATGGTGCTGCCGCGCGGACTGATCTGGGCGAAGCCGTTGGGCTGCACGGTGCCGACCAGGCAGACGTTGGCGGGAAACGCGGTGTTGATGTGCTCGTGAAGGACCTTCGGAATGGTCGCCATGGTCAGCTCCTCTTCTTGCCTTCGTGGGTCGCGCCCGAGGTGAGCAGCGTATCGATCTCCGACGGCGAGAGACCGGACTCGCGGAGGATCTCGACGCTGTGCTCGCCGAGCCTCGGCGGGAGAAGACGAATGCTTCCCGGCGTCTTGCCGTACGTGGCGGGGATGCCGGGCAAGCGCATGGTGCCCTCGCTCGGATGCTCGACGATTTGCCAGAAGCCGGTGGCCTCGAGCTGGGGATCCTGCAGCAGGCTCTCCAGCGAGTTCACGATCATGCCCGGGATGTTCTTGGCGTCCAGCTCGCGGAGCCACTCGGCGTTGGTGCGCGTCGGCGCGATCTTGCTCAGCTCCTCGTAGAGCAGCTCGATGTGGCGCAGGCGCGTGGCGAACGTCTTGAAGCGCGGGTCGTCGAGCAGGTCCTGCCGGCCGGCGATCGTGAAGAAGTCGCGCCAGTTCTGGTCGGAGTAGGGGAGGATCGCCAGGTAGCCGTCCTTGGTCTTGTACGGCTTGCGGTGACGGTTCAGCACGCGCTTGTAGCCTGGAGTGTCGAGCGGCGGAACGAACGTCTCGCCGTACAGATGCTCCACCATGATCCACGCGGCCAGGCTCTCGAACATCGGCACCTCGACCTCCTGGCCTTCGCCGGTGCGGGCCTGCCGGTAGAGCGCGGCGAGGACGTGGGCGAGCAGGGTCATCGAGCTGGTCTTGTCCGCCACGATGGTCGGCACGTAGCGCGGCTCGCCCATGATCGAGCTCTGCAGCGACGCGAGTCCCGACGCGGCCTGGATGATGTCGTCGTACGCGGGCTTGTTGCCGTACGGGCCGGCCGCCCGGAAGCCGTAGGTGCCGACGTAGACGATCCGCGGGTTGACCGCGCGGAACATCTCGTACGAGAGCCCGAGCCGCGCCGCGGCCTGCGGGCGGTAGTTGTGGAT
This sequence comes from Candidatus Acidiferrum sp., assembly GCA_035317605.1. GTDB lineage: Bacteria > Methylomirabilota > Methylomirabilia > Rokubacteriales > CSP1-6 > DATHGT01. The sequence goes on from DATHGT010000190.1 coordinate 8,705, forward strand.
CAACACGTCCGCACGCTCGGCCAGCCGCAGCAAGACCTTCCGCGCCGACTCCTGCTTCAGATCGAGCACGATCGACCGCTTGTTGCGATTGACCGCGAGGTAGAACGCCCCCATGTCGGGATTGCGCATGGGCCCGAGCTGCCGGGTGGTGTCGCCCTCCGGCGGCTCGACCTTGATGACGTCCGCCCCGAGGTCCCCGAGCTGCTGCGCCGCCCACGGTCCCAGCACCACCGTCGTGCAATCGACCACCCGCACTCCGTCCAGAGGTCCAGGCATGCCGGCCATTCTAGTCCGAGAGATTCATTCTGTCCGCTTCGATGTCGCAGTCGAAGAAATGCGATCTATAAAGGATTACTTCGCAGCAACGGCTGCCGAGGATCCCACCACCACCACCACCGATAATAGGTTATTGAAAGACGTCTTCCCGCATGTTTGCTGGCGACAGGGCCTGGCGCGGATGTTGCCTGGTATCGACGACCAGATGAACACATTCTCCGGCGCGCGGGTAGCGCCAGGTGAAAGGAGTGACGGAGGCGACGGGTCAACCCACAAGACACCGATGAACCGAGGAGAGGAGCCGTCATCATGAAGACGCTGTCGACACTCACCCTGGCCGTCCCACTGATCTTTCTCGTTTCGACGGGTACTCAGGCTGCCGAACTGCGTGCAGGGTCGGTCGGCTGGACGTCCGGTCAGGCCGGGATCACCATCAATCTCACGCCGGCCGTGACCGGGCCTTACACGGCGGTCGTCCAGCAGACCAACACGGCCGGGTATTCCCCGAGCGGCGAGTGCACCTACTTCAACGTTCTCAAGGAGACCGCGACCAAGTTCGAAGTCCAACACAAGACGTGCAAGGACGGCACGCCCGTGGCCCTCGACGAGAACGTGACGCTCAAATGGATTTTGGTCACGCAGTAACGCGCGGCGTGGGGTGATCCTCGACGCGCCTTACCCAGGGCGAGCCGCGCGGCTCGCCCTGTCGCGTCGACCCGTGTCATGATCATCAGGGAACGGGGAGCTGCCGCTCACCGCACGCGGTCCGACGCGGCTCCGACGACAGGGTCGAGAACGGGAGGAACGGCGCGCGACATGAGCGAGACGCGGGCGATCGAGGCGTACTGGAGCCGCGCGGGAATCGGCCAGGCTATCCTCGACGCACTCGCCGCGCTGGGCAAAGACGGCGCGGCGTTGACCGTCGATGACCTGGCGCCGCTCGATCAGTTTCACGGCGGTGGTAAGCCGGCCACCGTGCGGTTGGCCCGTCTCGCCGGGCTGCGGCCGGAGATGCACGTGCTCGACGTCGGCGGCGGTCTGGGCGGACCGGCGCGGACACTGGCGGCCGATTTCGGCTGCCGGGTGACAGTGATCGATCTCACCGAGACCTACGTGCGCGCGGCCGAGATGCTCACCGAGCGGCTCGGAGTCGACGGCCGCGTGAGCCACCGGGTCGGCGACGCGCTAGCGCTGCCGTTCGACGCCGCCGCGTTCGACGTGCTGTGGACCCAGAACAGCGGCATGAACATCGAAGACAAAGTCCGGCTCTATGCCGGCTTCCACCGCGTGCTGCGGCCGGGAGGATCACTCGTCATGCAGGAGCCGATGGCGGGGCCGGTCGAGCCGCCGATCTACCCGCTGATGTGGGCGCGCGATCCCGGATCGAGCTTCCTGCGCCGCCCGGCCGAGATGCTCGGGCTGATCGAGGACGCTGGGTTCACGGCGCGGGCGTGGGACGATGTCACGGCGGAGACGGGCGGCTCGGGCGCGCCGGTCCCCACGCACAGCATTCAGCGTATCGTGATGGGCGACGCACTCGACGCCGTCATCCGCGCCGGCAATCGGAATCGCGCGGAGAATCGGATCGTGATGATCCAGGCCGTGTTCGATCGACTGGAGGGCTCCTCATGTTGAGCCGTGAAGACAACGAGCTGTTGACTCGCGTGGGACCGGGCACGCCGATGGGCGCGCTCATGCGGCGGTACTGGATTCCGGTGGTGCGCTCCGACGAGCTGGAGCCGGGCCGGCGCGTCAAGCGGGTGCGCTTGCTCGGCGAGGACCTGGTCGCGTTCCGTTCGCGCGAGGGTCACGTGGGGCTGATGGACGAGTTCTGCTCGCACCGCCGCGCCTCGCTCTACTTCGCGCGCAACGAGGACGCGGGGCTGCGCTGCGTGTACCATGGCTGGAAGTACGGCTTCGACGGCCAGTGCCTGGACATGCCCAACGAGCCGCCGGAGACGTGCTTCCGCGACAAGGTCCGCCATCCCGCCTACCCGTGCGCCGAGCGCGGCGGCGTGGTGTGGACGTACATGGGGCCGGGCGATCCCCCGGCGCTCCCCGACCTCGAGTGGACGTCGGTGCCCGACGATCAGCGCTTCGTCTCGAAGTTCTACCAGGAGTGCAACTATCTCAACGGGCTCGAGGGCGGGGTCGATCCCGCCCACATTTCGTTCCTCCACGGCGTGGTCGACGGCGCCGACGAGGCGCTCCGCCGCGAGCTGGATCAGGCCTCCGCGGGCTTTCTGCTCGCCACCCAGCTCGAGCGCGCACCCCATCTGGACGTCGCGGACACGCCGTACGGGGCGCTGATCGGCGCCCGCCGCGATGCCGGCAACGGCATGTACTACTGGCGCATCACCCAGTACCACCTGCCGTTCCACACGCTGCCGCCGACCGATCCCCGGCCCGATCCGCTCGTCCACTCCCACATCTGGATCCCCGTCGACGACGAGAACCACGTGAACTGGTGCATCTCCTGGCACCCCACGCGCGCGCTCACCGCGGAGGAGCGGGCGGCCATGCACGCGGGCTCCAGCATCCACATCATGGACTACGCCCCCGCCACGGGCGTCGCGTACGGCGACATCCGGCCGCGCCAGCACCGCGACAACGACTACCTCTGCGACTGGGAGAGCCAGCGCACGCGCAAGTTCTTCGGCGTCCCCGGCGTGGGAGCGCAGGACAAGTCCATCACCGAGAGCCAGCAGCTTGTCATGGACCGCACCCGCGAGCGTCTCGGCACCGCCGACTCCGGCATCATCAAGGCCCGCAAGCTCCTCCGCGACGCGGTCGTCGCGCTGCGCGATCACGACACACCACCGCCGGGAATGGACGCGGCGTCGTATCGGATCCGCGGCGCGTCCGTGCTCCTGCCCAAGGACGTGCCGTGGGCGGAAGGGGCGCGGGCTCAGCTCACCGGGCGGCCGTGATCGAGGTCGAGAAGGTTCAGGTCGACGGGCTGACGCTCGGCTACCGCGAGAGCGGGACCGGGCCGCCGGTGCTGCTGCTCCATGGCTGGCCGACCAGCTCGCTGCTGTGGCGCGAGGTGATGATACCCATCGCGCGCGCGAACCGCGTGGTGGCCGTCGACCTGCCCGGGTTCGGCGTGTCGGACAAGCCGCTCGACGTCCGCTACACCTTCGCGTTCTTCGGCCGCGTCCTCGATCTGTTCCTCGCGCGGCTCGGCATCGCCGAGCTGGGCCTGGCCGTGCACGACCTCGGCGGGCCGATCGGCTTGCACTGGCTCCTCGATCGGCCGGGGCGGGTGACGAGGCTGGCGCTGCTCAACACCCTCGTGTATCCGGAGTTCTCGGACGCCGTGAAGGAGTTCATCCGCGCCTGCGCGGCGCCGGACGCGAGCGAGAAGGTCACCAGCCCGAGCGGCCTGGAGGAGATCCTGCGCGACGGTCTGGCCGACCGGGCGAGCTTGCCGTCGGCCACGCTGGCCGCCCTCCTGGAGCCATTTCAAATACCCGAGTCGCGCCGCGCGCTGGCCGCGGCCGGGATCGGCGTGGAGCGGAGAGGATTCATCGCGATCGCCCAGAAGCTTCCGTCGTTACGCGTGCCGGTGCGGATCATCTACGGCGAGCGGGATCGACTGTTGCCCGACGTGGCGACCACGATGGGGCGTGTGAAGGCCGACCTGCCGCAGGCCGAGGTGACCGCGTTCCCGGACCGCGGTCACTTCATCCAGTTCGAGGCGCCCGACCAGGTCGGCGAGCTGCTCGCGCGGTTCTTCGCGGACTGAGCGCTAGCCCGTCTGCATCGGCAGCGACGGGTCGGCCGCCCACTCGGACAGCGACGCGTCGTACAGCGCCACGTCGGAACGCCCGAGCAGCGTGAGCACGAACGCGTCGCTGGACGCGGCGATCCCGCCGCCGCAGTACGTGATCACGCGTCCGGCGTCGAGCGCGCCCGACGCGGCGAACTTCTCGCGGAGCACGTCGAGCGGCAAATACGCGTGCGTTTGGGGATCGACCAAGTCGCGGGCGGGCACGTTGGCGGTGCCCGCGATGCGGCCCGGGCGGCCGTAGCTGGTGCCGCCGGTGCCGCGGTGCTGCTCCTCGCTCAGCGCGTTCAGCACGCAGGCGCGCGCGTCGTCGAGGGCGGCGAGCACGCCCGACTTGTCGGCGATGAGCGCGGGGCGCGGGCGCGCGGTGAAGGTCCGTCGCGGCGCGGCGCCGTCGTCGGTGGCCAGCGGCCGGCCCTCGCGGGTCCACTTCCTGAAGCCGCCGTTCAGCACCGCGGCGTCGTCGAAGCCGAAGGCCCGCAGCATCCACCAGATGCGCGCGGCCCACATGTTCACGGCGCGGTCGTAGAGCACCACGCGCGCGCCGTCGCCGATACCGTGGCGGCTCATCGCCTCGGCGAACTGCGCGGCCGGCGGCATCATGAAGCGCAGCTTCGAGTCGCGGTCGGAGAGCTCGTCCTGAAGATCGACGAAGCCGGCGCCGGGGATGTGACCTTCGGCCCACTTCGCCCGGCCCGACTCCACGCGATAGCCGCCGGGCAGGTCGGCCGGCTGGAGATAGACCGTGCACTCGACCACGCGAAGGTCAGGCTCTCCGAGATGCGCGGCGAGCCAGTCGGTCTCGACGAGTCGATTCATATCGCGGGCGTCTTGCGGGCGTCAGCGCCGGCGGGACGCCGTGATCGCTCGATGGCGATCGACGGCGTCCCGGCCTCGGC